>CALWQJ010000007.1 GCA_944383645.1 uncultured Merdimonas sp. | reverse complement strand
AGGATCAGAAATGGGGCGGCTTAAGGGAGTTGAAGAGATAAGATGGCAGAAAAGATACAGCTGACCGCGGAGGTCTTTATCGATACGGGAAAGGATTTCCGTCCGGAGGATTCTCTGACGGTTCCCTATACCTGTTCCCTGGGCGAGATGGTGACGCTGGACTTCGATTTGAGCGTCTTCGAGCACAGCTGCGGCTTTCGCTTTGACCCGCTTTTGGAGGACAGCAGCATGGTCCGCCTTGAAGAGATTGCCCTGACCTACGAGGACGGAGAGACGAAAGTGATTGAGTTTTCCCGGATCAAGACCAACAGCGATGTGGATTTTGAGCCGATTTTTGTGTACCTTCATAAAGATCCAAAATTTTTCGTGGACGAAGCCCTGTCCCTGAAGCTGAAAAGCGCCAGGGTCCGCTTCCAGGTGCTGGAGCTGGGGCTGGCGGAAAAGGAATACTGGCAGGAGATCAAGAAGCACAGTGTCTCCGAAAAGGAAAAGGAGCAGCTTCTTGGCAAGCTGGACGCGGCCATGAAGGAAACCCACGCTCTGGAAAAGGAGAACCGGAGGCTGCGGATCGAGGAGGAGGATATCTATTCCTCCGGAATCTGGAAGCTGCAGCACGACGCGAAGGGCCCTCTGAAGGTGATCTTCGGGAAGGGAAATATTCTGACCTTCCTGGCGTCGGTCTATATCGCCCTCTGCACGGAGCTTTTCATTTTTAACAATGCTTACTACTCCACGCCCCGGCCAAACAGTGAGGCGCTTGTATTCAGCCCCTTACGTTTCGGACTCGTATGGCTTGGAGCTTTTGTGCTGATCGCCGTGCTGAATAGCCTGATTCAGAAAGGATACCGCCGTGAGCTTGCTTAGCGTCTTTGTCAAATACAGGGCTCTCATCGACCAGCTGGTGATGAGGGATATCAAAACAAAATACCGACGGTCTATTCTGGGACTTCTCTGGACGGTGCTGAATCCTCTTCTGATGATGACAGTGCTGTCTATTGTCTTTTCCTACTTTTTTCAGAGATATGGGGAAGTGGAGAATTTCCCGGTGTACCTGCTCTGCGGCCAGGTGATCTTTAACTTCTTCAACGAGTCTACCAGCATCGCCATGGGCTCCATCGTCCACAGCGGCGAGCTGATCAAGAAGGTCTACGTGCCCAAGTACCTGTTCCCGATCTCCAAGGTCATGTCCAGCGGCGTGAATCTGCTGGCTTCCATGATCGCTTTGGTGATCGTGATGGTGGTGACCCGCTCCCGGGTGACGCCGACGATTCTGCTGGCGCTGCTGCCGCTTCTGTATGTGCTGCTGTTTTCCACGGGAGTCAGTTTGTTTTTGTCAGCGGCGGCTGTGAGCTTCCGGGATCTGATGCACCTGTACAGTGTGCTGACCACGGCCTGGATGTACCTGACCCCGGTGATTTATCCCATGTCGATCCTGGATGACGCTCCGGCCTGGGTGCGGTTCATTGTAGATGCCAATCCGCTGACGGCCTTTATCAAGATCTTCCGCGCCGTGGTGCTGGACGGGGTGACGCCCCCGGCCATCCTGCATGTGCAGAGCCTTGCCTGGTGCGCCATCGCGCTGATCGTGGGCTCCCTGGTCTTTAAGAAATCCCAGGACAGCTTCATTTTGAAAATATAGGAGAGAACCATGAAGATAGAGAATGCCATAGAAGTAAATAATGTGTCCATGTGCTTCAATCTCTCCAAGCAGAAGGTGGACAATATCAAGGAATACGTGATCCGGGCGCTGAAGCATCAGCTTTTTTACGAGGAATTCTGGGCGCTCCAGGATATCAGCTTCGAGGTGCGAAAAGGCGATTCCGTGGGCCTGGTGGGCATGAACGGCTCCGGAAAGAGCACCATGCTGAAGATTATCGCGGGGGTCTTAAAGCCCACGAAGGGAAGCGTGGAGACCACAGGGACCATCGCTCCCATGATTGAGCTGGGAGCCGGCTTCGACCACGACCTGACAGCCCGGGAGAATATCTTCCTGAACGGGGCTCTGATCGGCTATCCCCAGGAGATGCTGGAGGAGCGCTTCGACGATATCATTTCCTTCGCCGGGCTGGAGCGGTTCGTAGACGTGCCCATCAAGAACTTTTCCTCCGGTATGCTGGCGAGGCTGGGCTTTTCCATCGCCACCATTGTGGACGCGGATATCCTGATCATCGACGAGATCCTGTCGGTGGGAGACTACCAGTTCCAGAATAAATGTAAAAAACGCATCCGCGAGATGATGGATCGGAATACGACGGTGCTTTTCGTGTCCCACAGCATCGAGCAGGTGAAGGAAATCTGCAACCGTGCTATCTGGATCGACAAGGGACATATCCGTATGATGGGCGAGGCGGAGGAGGTCTGCGACGCCTACGAGGATCCGAACGAGAAACTGATGTGAGGGAGAACATGGACAATCAGGAATTACAGAAGGATTACAAAAAGCTGTATGAGGCCGAGCGGGAGAAGTCCGAGGTCCTCGTAAGCAAGATAGAGGAATGTGAAAAAGAGATCGAGGAGCTCCAGTTCAAGCTGAACCGGATCAAGGGCAGCTTTGCCTGGAAGCTGGCGACGCCCCTGCGAAAAGGGCTTCACTTCTATGAGAAGACCAGGGACCGGCTGACCCGCTACGGCTCCATTCCGGGGCTGATGCGCAAGGTAAGAAGCAAGGTGCAGGAGCGTAAGAATATGAAGCGCCACGGCACGGCCAGCTTTCCGTCGCCGGAGGAGGCGAAGCGCCAGAGAGAAGCGGTCTTCCCCAATATGGTGAAATTCAGCATCCTGACCCCTCTTTACAATACGCCCGAGAAGTTTCTGACAGAGCTTCTGGACTGCGTGAAGGCCCAGACCTATCAGAACTGGGAACTGTGCCTGGCGGACGGAAGCGACCACGAGCACGCGTACGTAGGAGAGATCTGTAAGAAATACGCCGCGGAGGATCCGCGCATCATCTACCATGTGCTGGATCACAACGAGGGCATCTCGGGCAACACCAACGAATGCCTGAAGCTGGCCACGGGCGATTACATTGCCCTGCTGGATCACGACGATATCCTGCACCCGGCTGTGCTCTACGAGTATGTGAAGGCCATCAATGAGACGGGCGCGGATTATATTTACTGCGATGAGATCACCTTCGAGGGCGACAGCATCGACCACATGATCGTGCTGCATTTCAAGCCGGATTTTGCCATCGATAACCTGCGCGGCAACAACTATATCTGCCATTTTTCCGCCTTTTCCAGAGAACTTCTGGACGAGACGGGGCTGTTCCGCAGCCAGTACGACGGAAGCCAGGATCACGACATGATCCTGCGCCTGACCTGGAAGGCGAAGAAGGTGTACCATGTGCCGAAGGCTCTCTATTACTGGAGATCCCACAAGGCCTCCGTGGCCCAGGATATCAACGCGAAGACCTACGCGGTGGACGCGGCCAAGCGGGCCGTCCATGATTTTATCATGGACGTGTACGGCATGGACGCGAAGGTGGAGAGCACCCGGGCCTTCCCGACGATTTTCCGGATCCGCTATCCGCTGCTGGAGCGGCCGCTGATTTCCATCGTGATCCCCAATAAGGACCACATGGAGGACCTGTCCCGCTGCGTGGAGTCCATCGTAAACAAGTCTACGTATGAGAATTACGAGATTGTCATTGTGGAGAACAACAGCGAGACGAAGGAAATCTTCGACTATTATAAGGCGCTGGAGCACAATCCGAAGATCCGGGTGGTGAAGTATGAGGGAGACTTCAACTATTCCCGTATCAATAATTTCGGCGTCACCTTTACGAACGGCAAATATGTGCTGCTGCTGAACAATGACATGAAGATTATTACCCGGGAGTGGATGGAGGAGATGCTGATGTACGCCCAGCGCCCGGACGTGGCCGCTGTGGGCGCGAAGCTCTACTACGCGGACAACACGATCCAGCACGCGGGCATTGTCATAGGGCTGGGAGCCCACCGGGCGGCGGGTCATACCCACTACAAGGACGACAAGATGCATCTGGGCTACATGGGGCGTCTCTGCTACGCTCAGGATGTGACGGCTGTCACAGGCGCCTGCCTGCTGGTGAGCCGGGCCCAGTACGACGAGGTGGGAGGTCTCGACGAGACCTTCAGTGTGGCCTTCAACGACGTGGACTTCTGCCTGAAGCTGCGCCACGCCGGGTACCTGAATGTATTCACTCCCTTCGCGGAGCTGTATCATTATGAGTCCAAGACGAGAGGCATGGAGGAGGGCGAGAAGATGAAGCGCTTCCAGCACGAGGTCGATCTGTTCCGGACGAAATGGAAGGCGGATCTGGACGCGGGCGATCCCTATTTCAACCCGAACTTCTCTCTGGACTACTCGGATTATACGATTAAATAAGTAAATATAAGCAAAGAAAGGCAGAAGCAGGGAGAGAGCATGGCGGGAAGACAGTCGTCCTGGGATGAAAACAGAACCGGCAGAACTATAAGAAAAAGCATAGCGGCGCTTGCGGCCTTCCTGGCTGTCACGGGTTTCAACCTGCTTTACCAGATACGTGGGGAGAGCACCATGTTTTCCAACAGTGTGCTTGCCCTCCTTGCCTTTGGCGCCTTTCTGTATCTGGGGCTTCGGTTCTTCCAGGAAAGAGTATCCCGGAGACTGGCCGTTTTTTCCCTGGCCGGAGGATTTCTTTTCGCGGCGCTTGCGGCCTTTGGCTTTTCCCTGAATTACACGGATACCATCTGGAATCCGGAAGTCTTTCCGGCGCTTTTGTGCCTGACACCCTTTTTTGGCGTCTGTACGGGCTTTGGCTTAAGGGCGCTGTCTGGCGGGGGCGTGCAGAAAAAAGAAAACGGCCTCTGGCTTGCGAAGCTCTCGGATCGGCAGTTTTATCTGTTCTGCGCCAGTGCCCTCTTTCTGGCCTGGGTCCCGGTGCTTCTGGCGGCCTGGCCGGGGATCTTTTCCTATGACTGTGGCTGGCAGCTGGCGGCCTTTGTGGACGGCGAGGTGACAGGCCATCATCCGATCCTGCACACGGCCCTTCTGGGTGTGACGCGGATGCTGGGGCACGCGCTGTCCGGCGGCGGGCAGGCCGGAAACCAGACGGGAGCGCTCTTATACTCGCTGGTTCAGATGATTGTGATGTCTCTGCTTTACGCAGTCGTCTGCCTGTTTCTGCGCCAGAGAAGAGCGCCCCGCTGGCTGCAGCTTGGAAGCCTTCTGTTTCTGGGCTTTCATCCGGTGAATAGTCTGATGGCGCTCTGCGCCACGAAGGATTCACTTTTCACGGCGGTGTTCGCAGTCTTTATCGTGCAGCTGCTTTGGATGGCGGAGAACAGGGGAGCTTTCTTTTCCTCCTGGAAAAGGATGGCGCTGTTCTGTGTCAACGTATTTTTCCTGTTTGCCCTGCGCAATAACGGGTTTCACACCTTTCTTCTCACGGTGCCGTTCCTGCTCTTTGCGTTCCGGCGCTTCTGGAAAAGGATGCTGCTTCTGGCGGTGATCTGTCTGGGCCTCTACGGGATTTACAACGGCCCGGTGTACGGCGCCCTTGGAATCGAGCCCAGCGACCCGCGGGAAATGTGCAGCGTGCTGATGCAGTCCGCCGCCCGTGTCTGGAGCCTGGATAACCAGGGGCTGACGGAGGAGGAGAAGGAGGCCTTTCGTTCCATTATTGATGAGGAAGGGCTGAATTCCTACCTTTCCCGGTTCGCAGATCCGGTGAAGGCTTATTTTAACGGAAAAAAATTTGCGGCAGATCCCGGCCCCTTCCTGAAGGCCTGGCTTTCCGTAGGCATGCGGCATAAGAAAATGTATATAGACGCCTTCCTGGCGAATACCTTCGGGTACTGGTATCCGGGCAATTCCATCGAGGAGACGGATAAGGGGAAGGATTATTTTGAATATTACTGCAAGGATTTCCGGGAAGATATCGATGTGGAGATGGAATCGAAGCTTCCGGCTCTTTCGGAATTCTACAGAAGAATCGGAAACGAGTCTTCCTTCCAGAAGGTTCCGGTGATATCGGCGCTCTTTAACCTGGGAGCCTATACCTGGCTGTGGCTTTTTGCCTGCCTTCTGGCGCTTTACGGGAAGCAGTGGAGGAGAGCCTGGGTTCTCGTCCCCTTTGGAGCGTATTTCCTGACAAATTTACTTGGCCCTGTGGTGAAGATGCGGTACCATTACCCGTTTATCGCCTGCGCGCCTCTTTTGATTTACTTTATTTGGACGGCGTGGAGGAAAGACGGCAGTGGATTATCATAGACGGAGGACGTAGGATATGGATAAGATAGCGGTGCTTGTCCCCTGCTACAATGAAAGCAAAACGGTAAAAAAGGTCGTGGAGGATTTCCGGAGAGTCCTGCCGGAGGCGGTGGTCTATGTCTATGACAACAATTCCACGGACGGGACGGCGGAGCTTGCGGCGGCGGCCGGCGCTGTGGTGCGCCATGAGTACCAGCAGGGCAAGGGCAATGTCATCCGGAGAATGTTCCGGGAGATCGACGCGGAGGTCTACATCATGGTGGACGGCGACGACACCTATCCTGCTGAGGCGGCCCCGGAGATGGTCCGCAAGGTCACGGAAGGCCAGGCCGATATGGTCGTGGGCGACAGACTGTCCTCCACTTACTATACGGAAAACAAGCGGCCCTTCCACAATTTTGGAAATTCTTTCGTAAAAAACTGTATTAACCGGTTCTTTGACACGAATATCCAGGATATTATGACAGGCTACCGGGCCTTCAGCTATCAGTTCGTGAAGACCTTCCCGGTGCTTTCCCGGGGCTTTGAGATTGAGACCGAGATGAGCATTCACGCGGCGGACAAGCACATGCAGGTGGATCATGTGGTGATCGATTACCGGGACCGCCCGGAGGGCAGCGTCTCCAAGCTCAATACCTTTTCCGACGGCCTGAAGGTTTTAAGCCGGATTTTGAGCCTTTACAAGAATTACAAGCCTTTGGCCTTCTTTTCCCTCCTTTCGGGAATTTTGGCAGTGCTGGCGGTGGTGTTTTTGATTCCGATTCTGGTGGAATACTGGCAGACAGGCCTGGTGCCCCGTTTCCCGACGCTCATCGTCTGCGGCTTTGTGCTGATCGCGGCCCTGCAGTCCCTGTTCGCGGGCCTGGTGCTCCAGAGCATGGAGCAGAAGAACAAGCAGGACTTTGAGATGCGGCTGATCCAGGCGAAGGAGAGTTTTGAGAGAATCAGGGCGGAAGAAAAAAAAGAAACCATCGAATAGCAGGGAGGAAAAGACATGCAGCGAATGGGGACAAAAGCCCGTATGGCGGCAGCTTTTTTGCTTGCGCTTTTGATAACGGCAGTATATTTTGCCTTTGCGTATACCAGAATGCCGTTTATCTACGACATCAATGATGACGTGGCAATGCGGAATGTGGCGGCGGGAGTCATTACCGGCACCCCGGACGCCCATCTGATCTTTGTAAAATATGTTTTGGGAATATTGATCAGTGGTCTGTACAGAGGCTTTCCGGGATGGGACTGGTACGGAATCGTAATGATTGGAATTATTCTCTTTTCTCTGGCTGTGATCTTATACCGGGGACTGGCAGAGAAAAAGTCTATTATCTGGAAGATTGTCTACACAGCGGCAGCGCTGCTTCTTTTTACCTGCATCGGACTTCGGCATATTGCAGTGTTCCAGTGGACAGTGACGGCAGCCTTTGCCGGAGTGGCAGGAATTTTCCTGTTTTATACATCGACAACTGAAGACAGATTTCAAAATTTGTGTGAAGAGGGAGTTTCCGTTTTTCTCCTTCTTCTTTGTCTGTCCGTACGCGATTCTGTATTTATGATGGTGCTTCCGGCGGCAGCCCTGTGTTTCTGGTGGAGACACGGTTCTTTTCGTTGGGAAAAACTGCACGCCGGAAAATGGCCCTTTGGGCTCCGCCACTGGGGCGTGCTTCTGGCTTTGATTCTGGGAACAGCGGCTGTTCTGGGCGTGGAGAAATACGCTTACCGTTCGCAGGAATGGCAGGAATTCCTTTCCTATAATACAGACCGCTCTACAATCATGGATTATTATGGCCTGAAAAACTACGAGGACAACCAGGAATTTTATGAATCCCTGGATTTGTCGCCGGAAGAAGTAGAGAATCTGCAGCGGTATTCCCTGTATCTCTGCGATGATCTTTACAGCGAAACCATGCATGAGCTGGCGGTGAACGCGCAGGAAGAATATAATCAGCAGTATTCTGCCCGCGACCGCCTGTATATGGGCGTGCAGAAGGTGCTGGAACATCTGACCAATGGATTTTACGCTCCTTTAAGCTATCTGAGCTACTTGGCGGCGGCAGCGGTTCTGGTTCTGGGGCTCTGGAAAAATCGGAAGCAGTTTGCGCTGGCGCTTTTTATCAATGGAATTGCGGCCTTGTTCTGGCTGTATCTGGGCTTCCGTGGAAGGATTGTGGAACGGGTCTGCTACGGAATGTTCCTGCTTCAGCTTCTGAGCATGCTGGCCGTCGGCTGGGAAATCCTGCGCGGTCTGTTTCAGAACGAAAGCGGGCGCTCCGGCGCCGCCCGCTGGCTGTCAGGAGGAGCGGCGGCTGTCTGCTGCCTGCTTCTGGCCTGGGGAGCCGGGACGGAATGGAAGACAGTAGAGGGAACTGTGGGCTGGCGCAGCAGCTACAATGAGGAGTTTCTTGATGTCAACCGGTATATGGCAGAGCATATGGAAAATGTCTATTTTATGACAACTTTTTCCATTGAGACTTATACAGACAATTTTACGCTGCGCAGAGATTTTGATTTTACCAATCTTCTGTCTGTGGGCGGCTGGCATACGTTTTCCCCTCTGGAAAATGAAAAGTGCGGGAAGCTTGGCATATCTGACCCCAAGACAGATATTGTTGAAAAGGATCATGTATATGTGATATCATTAGAAAATGTAAATCTGAGGTATATGGACCGCTATTATACCAGCATCTATGGAGACGATTATCTGGGCCGGGAGCTGGTGGACACCCTGGATTATGGAGAAAGGGTGTTTGAAGTGTATGATTTTGAGGTAAGGGAGAAGTGAAATGGAAAAACAGCAAAAACGATATGCTGGATGGATATGCTTTACAATAATGGCTATATATTTTGCTATTATTTTTTGTAGTGTTCCGGTTGTTTATGGCATTAATGATGATACAACAATGCGTGATATTGCAGCTGGAGCTATTACAGGAACGCCCGATGGGCATTTGATTTTTGTAAAGTATGCGCTTGGAAAATTGTTGAGCATTATCTATTCGGTGTTACCGGGGATGGACTGGTATGCGTTAATTTGGCTAGGATTAATAATATTTTGCTATATATTAATTATATATAGAATACATTCTATGTGTATAAGAAAGAATGTAAATCCTTATTTGGAAACCTTAGGATATCTGCTCCTTTTTACATTGGTGTTTTTAAAACATTTTGCAGAATTCCAGTTTACTACGGTAGCTGCCGTAATAGCTGGTACTGCAATATACATTTATTACACAGTTGATCCGACGGAGAAAACGAGTATTCGTATTCGTGATTATATATTAGTTTTGATTCTCATGTGGCTGACTTACTGCATACGTTCAAGTGTGTTTATGATGGCGCTGCCTTTTGGCGGAATTCTTTTTTTGTTCAAAAGAGGACTTTGTTTAAAAGAAAAAATTGGAATTCTTTTAATCGCTTTAATAGGTTTAGGAGCTGTTATTTTTATTGAAAATGAGGCTTATGATAGTCAAGAATGGAGAAATTATAAGGAATTTAATGAAGCGCGTTCGGTTGTTTATGATTATTATGGAGTTCCGAATTATATAGAAAATAAAGAATTCTATGATTCTATTGGAATGAAGGAATGCGATGTTATCAATTTGGAGAGATATAATCTCTATTTTGTCGAAGAAATAGAAAATGGGAAAATGGTTCAGGTGGCACAATATGCTCAAAAACAGTGGGAAAATAGTCACACTTTTCTTCAGAGAGTTAAAAACGGATTAAAACTTACGCTTAAAGGTTTTTTGGCGGAAGATAATCTACTTCTTAATTTTCTTGCAAAACTGTTGTTGTTCTACAATATTATAAGAGCATGGAAGAAAAAACAAAAAGAAATATTCTTGAGTGTTAGTATTTTGCTCATTGAAGGAATTTTATGGATCTATTTGGGGTATGAAGGGAGGCTTCCAGACAGAGTAGGAGCCGGATTGCTTTTAATTGAATTGATTTGTTCACTGGCAGTCTGGTATCAGGGTAGTAAAGAGGCAGATGATTTTAAATTTTTGGCTCATAAAATGTTCAAGTTATGTGTGTGGGGGGTGGCTGTAGGGTTATCTGTGGTAAAATTTATCTCTGTAAGAACGGAAGAGATTCAGTTTGTAGAAAATAATCGTCAAATGGAAGAGACAAATGCCTTTTTTGAAAAGAATAGGGAAAACGTGTATTTTTATCCGGTAAGCTTTACGGCAGGTTATACGGAAGAAGTAAAAATAATTAGGGATTTTAGCGTTTCAAATGGATTTACAATGGGAGGCTGGCTGACATTTTCACCTTTAAGAAAAGAGAGCTTGGGGTATTTTGGAATTAATGAGGTTGACAAAGCATTGTTGGAAAGAGATAATATATACTTGATTATGGCGCATCCATCAAGCAGGATAGATCAGTATTACGAGAAGAAGAATATTGAGATAGAATGGGAGGAGAAAGATAGGGCACCCATTTTTTATATAGAATTACCAGTATGGAAAATTAGTGAGAAGGGGAAATAAAAGATGATTTATTTTAATAATCCACCATTTGTGGGAAATGAACTGGAATACGTCAGACAGGCAATAGACAATCAGAAGATTTGTGGAGATGGGCCATTTACTAAAAAATGCAGTCAATGGATAGAGTCAAAAACGGGAACTTCAAAAGCGCTTTTGACTACATCATGTACGCATGCCACGGAAATGGCCGCACTTTTATTGGATATTAAGCCGGGAGATGAGGTCATTATGCCGTCATATACATTTGTGTCTACCGCAGATGCATTTGTATTGCGGGGAGCTAAGGCGGTATTTGTTGATATCCGGCCAGATACTATGAATATAGACGAAAATCTAATAGAAAATGCAATAACAGAGCATACAAAAGCAATTGTACCTGTACATTATGCAGGCGTTTCTTGCGAAATGGATAAAATAACGGAACTTGCTCTTAAATATAATCTCAAAATTGTAGAGGATGCAGCTCAGGGATTACTGAGTACTTATAAAGGGAAAATGCTAGGAACAATTGGAGATTTTGGATGCTATAGTTTCCACGAAACCAAAAATTACAGTATGGGAGAAGGAGGAGCTCTTCTCATACGTGATCCGAATTATATCGAAAAAGCAGAAATTATTCGTGAGAAAGGAACCAATCGTTCAAAATTTTTCAGAGGGCAAATTGATAAATATACCTGGGTGGATGCAGGAAGCTCTTATTTGCCAAGTGATTTGAATGCAGCTTATTTGTGGGCGCAGCTTGAGCAGGCAGATAAAATTTTTGATAATCGGATGAAAACTTGGAATCTTTATTATGAATTGCTTACGGATTTGCAAAAGCAAGGGGTGATATCGCTGCCTGTTGTTCCTGAGAATTGTGCGCATAATGCACATATGTTTTATATTAAAGCAAAGGATTTGGACGAGAGAACACATTTGATTGATTTCTTAAAAGAACAGGGAATTCTTGCGGTATTTCATTACATCCCGCTTCACACAGCTCCTGCGGGCAAAAAATTCGGTGTGTTCTGCGGAGAAGACAGGTATACAACAAAAGAAAGTGAACGGCTGGTGCGTTTGCCAATGTATTATGGACTGGAAGAAGAAAAGGTTGTATACATTGCAAACAAAATAAAAGACTTTTATTGCAGATAACAGTTGCCGGGAGGAAGAAAAATTGATTTCTGTCATTGTTCCATGTTACAATTCCACACATATGCTTAACTGTCTGATTGAGGAGACAAGAGCAGTATTTGCAAAAATAGGGGTTACAGAGTATGAATTTGTACTGGTGAACGATTGTTCACCAAATCCGGAAAGCTGTGAAAGAATACTGAAGCTTGGAAAAGAAAATTCAGACATCAAGGTTATAGACTTGGCTAAAAATACGGGACAGGCAAATGCACAGCTGACTGCATTGAATTATGCTGAAGGAGATATCATTGTCAATATGGATGATGATATGCAGACACATCCTAAAAATATTCCTGTTTTGCTTGATAAATTGAAGGAAGGATACGATCTTGTACTGGGAAAGTATAAAAAGAAAAAGCATTCGGCATTTCGAAACCTTCTTACGAAAATGGATAATATATTTGAACATATTGTAATGGGAAAGCCAAAAGATCTGGACTTTACAAGTTTTTGGGTTACCAGAAAATATATTCGTGATGAGTTGATTAACTATACACATCCTTATGCGTTTATGGAAGGGCTGTTTTTGAGAACAGCTGGAAAAATTGCCAATGTGGAGATCGAACATTTTGAGAGAAGTGAGGGGCAATCTGGATATAATTTAAAAAAGCTAATAAAGCTGTGGTCTAATTTTACCAATTTCACAGTCTTCCCTTTGCGGATTGCGGGAATTTTAGGAATCCTATTTTCATTTATTGGTTTTATCTCTGCCTTTGTTGTGGGTATTAGAAAACTTATGGATCCCAGCATGGTGGCCGGATATGCTTCTATTATCTGTTTTATGATGATTTTTTTTGGAGTAGTTCTTTTGTTTATGGGCGTTATAGGAGAATATGTCGGAAGAATTTTTATGTGTATTAACAGCGCTCCTCAGTATGTAATAAAAAGAACGATTAATGTAGATAGAAAAGGAGAGTGTTCTGAAAATGGAACAGAGACTGATGATTCTGGGCTCAATGGATGAGTTTATTGAATTAGTGAATAAAGCAAAAAAAAGAGGAATCTATACTGTAGTCTGTGACGGTTATCCAGATGGACCGGCAAAGAAATATGCCGATAAGGCTTATGATATCGATATCAGAAAGGTCGATGAGATAGTAGAAGTCTGCAGAATTGAGAAAATCAATGGAATTATTGCATCTTTTTCGGATATTCTGTTCGAATATCTTGTAAAGATAGCGGAAAAAGCTGGATTAAAAACCTATTGTACATCAGAAAAATCTGTATATCTGCGTGCAAAATCTGAAATGAAGAAAATGTTTGATGAGTTGGAAATTCCAACGCCGAAATCGAGGAAGATTCATCGGGGATTTAGAGAAGAAGAGATAAAAGATTTTTCTTATCCTGTGGTTATTAAGCCTGTAAACGGATATGGTTCCAGAGGAATTTATATTGTGGACAGCGCAGAGGAGATACGGAAGCTTTTTGATCGAGTTTCACAATATTCTACTTATCCGGATGATATTCTTGTAGAAAGTTATAACGATGGTCTTGAATTCAACATGATGAACTGGATGGCAGATGGCGAGGTATACACACTGAGTCTGGCAGATCGCGAAAAATCTGTGGAGATTAAGGGGGATATTCCGCATGTGAGCCGTGTATGTTACCCTTCCCGTGTGATTGACGCTGTTTACGAAGAAGCAAGAAAGATTATAAAGAAAGTGGCTGATTATACAGGAATTCAAACAGGTCCCTTATCCATGCAGTTTTTTTACAAAGCCGGGCAGGGAATAGAGGTTTGCGAGTGCGCGGGCCGTTTATTTGGCTATGAACATGAACTGGTGACCTATGGAAGCGGCTTTGACATTGAGGAACTGCTGTTGGATTATGTGTATGAGGAAGGGCGCATGAGAGAAAAACTGAAAAAGCATGACGCTCATTTTCCGAAACATTCTGCGGGTTTGTATTTTCACGGATACGAAGGAAAAATATGTGATCTGTCAGAAGCAGAGAAAGCAATTGCGAAAATCCATCCTGAGGAATCTATTATTTACTACAGTGAAGGAGAAGTGATTAGCCATGGTGTAGGGGCGAAGCCTTATGTGGCCAGAGTGTATCTTCAGGCAGATACTCGGGAGGAAATTGACAGGCAGACGGAACGGCTCTTTGAGACATTCCAAGTGACGGGAGAAGATGGGCGCAGTTTGATATACCACAATCAGCTCCCTAATTATGACAGAAATATAACAGAATAGAAAAGAGGATTGGTTATGGAGTTTACCCCAGTAACATTACTGTATGATATTTGTCTGATGTCTTTGCTGATTTTTATAGCTAAGGTAATAAGGACAAAGATAAAATTGTTTCAAAATCTGTATATTCCCACAGCGTTGATAGCTGGCTTCCTTGGAGTGGCAGGAGGGCCTTTTGGTCTCGATATTCTTCCGCTCAGTTCCCAGGCTTCTTCCTATTCTGGAATTCTGATAGCGGTACTGTTTGCTACCATGTATCTTGGAAGGCAGGAAAAAGCAAGCTTTAAAAAGATGCTGGACGGTGTGGGAGATACATTTTTTCTGAATACAGCTTCCGAGATAGGTCAATATGGAGTGGCTATCCTGTTTGGCATTTTTGTTCTGGGAGCACTTTTCCCCGGGATTCACAGCTGTTTTGCGTTGATGATGCCTGCAGGCTTTGTTGGCGGACATGGAACAGCGGCGGCGATCGGAAGCATGCTGGAAGGCGCGGGCTGGAGTGATGCTCTGACTATCGGGCAGACCTTTGCTACCTTTGGCCTTCTTCTTGGCATTTTTGGGGGAATTGCGATTATTAATTTCTGCGCTCGCAGGGGCTATACACGGATTATCAGAAAAATCAGTGCCATGCCGGAGGATATGAAGACAGGCCTGATATATAAAGAAAACAGGACGTCCATGGGCGAGAATACGATCAGCCCCATGTCCCTGGATCCGCTGACCTGGCATCTGGGGCTGGTTATGGTTTCGGTAGGCGGAGCGTATTTGATCAATTTCTATATCGTTAAATGGTTTCCGAATATTTCAATACCGATTTATGGTCTGGCTCTTGTGTGCGGGTTAGTTGTCCAGAAAATTTTGAAATGGTGCAGTCTGAATGAATATGTAGACCGTAGAGTTATTTCGAGAATCGGAAGCTGCGCAGCGGATTATCTGGTGGGATTTGGAGTGGCAACGATTAATATTGGAGTAGTGATTCAATATTGGAAACCCATGCTGCTTTTGTGCCTGCTGGGGACAGTGTTTGTAGTTTTGTTCTTTTTCATCATTTCCCGGAAATTTTTCCGAAATTTTTGGGTAGAACGTGGAATCTACATATTCGGCTGGTCAACAGGCGTAATGAGTATTGCGGTATTGCTCCTGCGGGTAGTAGATCCGGAATTTAAGAGCGGCGTCTTGGAAGACTCTGGCTTTGCGTGGATTTTTATTTCTTTTATAGATATTGCCTGTGTGACATTTCTGCCGCTTCTGGTGCTCCAGGGATACGGGCTGGTAGCAGGGCTTGTGCTGACGGCAGCCGCAGCCTTGTGTGTGGTGCTCTCGGGAATACGGTATGGCATCGCGAAGGAAAAGGCAGATGCACTCCGGCCAGGTGAAAAAGAGATACTGGAGAAGCTATAAAATGGAGAAGAAACGAATCAGTCTGAAAAGCATCATCATTCTGCAGCTTGTCATTGTAATTTATACCCTGTCGGGCGTGGCGGCCAAGGGCGCGGCAGGGTACGAGATGTTTTCCTGGCAGTTCATCTTTTTTTATGGACTGGAAATGGCAATCCTTGGCGTCTATGCAATTCTCTGGCAGCAGATGATCAAAAGATTTGATCTGTCAGTTGCGTATGCGAACCGCTCTATGGCCATTCTGTGGTCGCTTGTCTGGGCGGTAGTTTTCTTCCATGAAAGGATAACAATTAACAATGTGCTGGGCGTACTGATTGTCCTGGCAGGAACAGTTTTGGTGAATACGGATGAATGAATATTATCTTTTGCTGCTGGGTTCTGTGATTGTGGCATCATTTTCACAGATCCTTCTGAAAAAAAGTGCATTGAAAGAGTATTCCTCTGTCTGGAGAGAATATCTGAATCCCTGGGTCATTATCGGATATGGAATGATGGTGCTGTCTACACTTCTGACAGTCTTTGCGTATCGGGGTGTGGATTATAAAAATGGTCCTGTAATAGACTCAGTAGGATTTTTACTGGTTATGCTTTGGAGCAGGCTCTTTTTTGGAGAAAAGATTACAAAAAGAAAAGTAATCGGAAACCTTCTGATTCTGACTGGCATTTTTATCTATTACCTTTAAAAACCGGAGAACCATTATGAAAAAACTACTCGCACAAATCATCAAATTCGGAGCCGTGGGCTTCCTCTGCTTCTTCATCGACTACGCCATCATGGTCGGACTGACGGAGCTGGTGGGAATCCCCTCGCTGATTTCCAGCGGCGTCTCCTATACCATTTCGACAATCGTAAATTATATCTTGAGTGTTACTGTGGTTTTCGACGCGGACAAGGAGGCCAACAAGGTCGTACAGTTCATCGTGTTCGTGGTCTTGAGCCTGATTGGCCTGGGCATCAACCAGCTCTGTATGTGGGGCGGGACCTCCTGGCTGGAGCACCTGATGGAGCAGAGCCAGGCGCTGGCGGCGTATTCACGGTACGCCTACATGGTGGTGAAAATCTTTGCGACTGCTGTGGTGATGGTATATAATTTCATCACAAGAAAGATTTTCATTGAGAAGCACTGAAGGACGGGGAGCCGGAGAGAGGGGCAGAGGGCAGGCGCGGCAGACAGCTGACGCCTGTCTGCCTGTGAAAAGCGGAAAGGAGCGGATGATGCGGAATCGAAGGACAGCGCTTGGAATCGGACTGCTTCTGCTTATCTGCGGATACCTGCGGTTTGTGGCTTTTCCGCCGGAGCTGCCGGATATGGGGACGCAGGCGCTGACCGGGCAGAGGGCGGAGGCGCTTATGGACGGCCGGACGGTTACGGAGGAGGAGATTCTGCCGGGACTTATCTTCGCCGGGGAGGAGCTTCCCTGCGACAGGGCTTCCGGCACCTTTTATCTGCCGGTGGATATGGACGAGCCCTCCTGGGAGAGAGGGACTCTTCAGGCGGCGGTCTCCGGTGTAAAGGTCTGGCTTCTCGACAATCCGCTGGAGGACGACAAGCAGGAGGCCGTCCGGTCCGGGAAGAGCTACCGGCTGCTGGCAGTGAAGGGAGACGTCTGCCGGGAGTATGCGCTGGTGTTTACCGGACTGCCGATCCTGACGCTGGATACGGATACCGGGGCGGAGATCCGCTATGAGGAAATCTACGGAACCATGCGCTTTTATGAGGCGGATTCCAAGGCGGACTGGGTGACGGAGAGCGTCATGAGCGCCCATATCCGGGGCGGAAGCAGCCGGCTGAATCCGAAGAAGTCCTATAAGATGACGCTGTATAAGAAAAATCAGACGGGAAGCGGTGCCTTACGGCAGAACCACCTCTCCTTTCTGGGAATGCGGGAGGATGACGAATGGCTCCTTTACGCCATGTACAGCGAGGACACGAAGGTCCGCGACAAGCTTTCTCTGGACGTATGGAACGAATCCGGAGCTTTGGAGATTGACTCCGAGGGCTTTTACGGGTATCATATGGAGTATATCGAGGTCTTCCAGAACGGCGAATATTATGGAATCTACGGGCTGATGGAGCCGGTGGATTACAAGCAGCTGGACCTGACAAAGGAGAACGAGGCCCAGCCGGTGGAATACCTGTACAAGCAGAAGGACCCGGGCGTCTTCGAACTGAAGGGAAGCTGGACAGAGCAGACAGAGGAGGATTTTGAGCTTCTGAACGCTTATCTGGCTTATCTGGAGGGAGACAATTCCGATTTTAAGGAAGCGGTTCCGGATCTGATTGATGTGGACAATGCGCTGGATGTCTGGCTGTATCTGCAGGCGGTCATCGGCATGGATAATATCGAGAGAAATATTTTCTATCCGGCGGTCTGGGAGGACGGGCAGTACCGGCTGCGCTTCCTGCCCTGGGATATGGATTATTCCTGGGGAAATGTGCATGATTTTGACGCGGGCAACCGGACCCGTTTCTCCGAGGAGATCCTGACCATGCGGATTGCCTGGAAGCTGGGCGACCGGCTGATAGAGCTGGACGTGGAGAACGCCCGGGAGAAGGTGAAGGAGCGCTGGCAGGAGCTGCGCCAGACGGTGTATTCGGATGAATGGCTGACGGAGCATATTGACTCGTACGCCCATCAGGTGGTGGATTCCGGAGCCTTTGACCGGGATGGAGCCCGCTGGGTAAGCAGCGGGCACAACGGCGATTATGAGAGCCTGAAGGAGCTGGCCTGCGGGCGGATGGCCTTCCTGGATGAACAGCTCCAGGATCCGCTGGCTTACCTGGATTTGAAGGAGTATGTAGAGTGAAGAGACGGATGGCTCTTTTTCTGAATTTGATATTGCTGGCAGGCTGTCTGTCTTTTTTGTTTCTGTGGCCGCTCCTGCGGGGGCCGGTGGCCTTCCATGCGGGGACGGCCGGGGAGACCGCGCAGCTTCTGGCCACCCATACGGAGGCGGCGGAGCCATTTTTTACCGGGCTGGCCTTTTCCGGAGAGCAGCTTCCCTATGATATTGGGACGTCCACCTTCTACCTGCCTCTCAATATGGAGACGAAGGAGTGGGAGACGGGAACGCTGACCAGCCTGGCCGCAGACGTCAGTCTGCTCTTTGAGGAGGATTTCACTGACGCGGACAAGCAGGAGGCCATAAAAAACGGAGACCGCTTCCGGTTTTACGCCGTCCGCGGAGAGGAATATCAGGAATGCTGGCTGACCGTGACAGGCCTTCCGGTGGTTTCCATCGAGACGGAGGCCGCGGCGGATATGGAGGTCTTCGGCGGAAGCGTCTATTTCTGGGACAGCGGGACAAAGGCTGACTGGACCTCCTCCAGCATCCTGGAGGCCAATATCCGCGGGAATACCAGCCGGACCTATGAAAAAAAGGGGTATAAGCTGAACCTGAAGAAGCAGAATAAAAAGGGAGAGATTGTGGAGGACAAAAAATCCCTCTTCGGCCTCCGCACGGATGACGAGTGGCTGCTGAACGCCATGTACAGCGATTCCTCCAAAATCCGCGACAAGTTGAGCGCGGATATCTGGTCGCAGATCGGCGCGGTTCAGCAGGAATTTCCAAACGCCTATTTCGGCACCCGGATGACCTATGTGGAGGTATTCTTCAATCATGAATACTGGGGCCTGTACGCGCTGATGGAGCCGGTGGATTCCCGGCAGCTGGACCGGACGAAGGAGGGAGAGGGCGCCCCGGAGGAATATTCCTACAAATCGGTGACGCCGCAGAGCGAGCCCACAGAAGAGCTGCTAAGCCAGGAGGCCTGGGGGGAGACCCTGTCGGGCTATGAGCTGAAGGGCGTGCATTCCTCCATCGACAGAAGCGCCTGGGAACCGCTCCTGTCCTATCTGGAGCTCCGCGATCTGGCCGATGATCAGGAGTTTGCGGAAAAAGCGCCGCTGCTTACGGATCAGGAGGGGGCGCTGGACGTCTGGATCTATCTGCAGGCGGTGCTGGGAATTGACAACCGCGGGAAAAATATGTATTATGTGTCCAAAAACAGGGGCGCCTCGCAGAAAATCTATTTTGCCCCCTGGGATATGGATATCACCTGGGGCGACGCTCTGAGTGAGGGAACAGATGGAAAGATCTGGGATGTGGGGCTGAACACGGCCCTCTACTCCGAACGGATCAACTGGAGCTTCGGAGACCGGCTGATTGAACTGGATGTGGAAGGCTCTCGCTCCTATGTGGGGGAAAGATGGAAGGAGCTGCGCCAGGGCGCGCTCTCGGACGACAGCCTGACAGAGGCTATCGAGGGGCTGGCTGCCCAGGTGGTGGATTCCGGAGCGCTGGCCCGGGACCAGGAGCGCTGGCCGGACAGCAATTCCGGACAGGACTACGGGCTGTTCACAAGGATGGCGCTTTACCGCATGAAGCTTCTGGACTATTACTTTGACGGGAACCTTGAGGAGTACCTGGGCCTTGGATATCAGTAAGGAGCAGTAAGGCCCGGCAGGGAGAAGGGAGAAAGAGCGTGGATTATCGAAATGAGCTCAAATACATGGTGTCGGAGATGCAGCTGGCGCTTCTGGAGAACCGGATCCGGAACCTGATCGCGCCGGACAGCCATGCGGGGGCCGACGGGACGTATCGGATCCGCAGCCTGTATTTTGATGATTTTGAGGATACCTATTACCGGGAAAATGAGATGGGGACGGATCCGAGAGAGAAATTCCGCATCCGGATTTATAACGGCAGCGCAGAGCGGATCAGCCTGGAGCTGAAAAGAAAGCAGCACAGCATGACGCAGAAGCTTTCCTGCCGTCTGACGGTGGACCAGTGCCGGGAGCTGATGGCGGGCAGACCGCTGCCCTTTGATCCTTCCCATCCGCCGGTGCTGCAGAAGCTGAATCTTCTGATGCGGACCCGCCTGCTGCGCCCGAAGGTGATTGTGGAATATGATAGAACCCCCTTTGTGGAAAAGCTGGGGAATACGCGGATCACATTCGACCGGAATATCCGCTCTTCGAACGCGGTCCAGTCGTTTCTGGAAAGGGAGATTCCGGGAAGGCCGATCCTGCCTGCCGGAAAGCAGATCCTGGAGGTCAAATACGATGAATTTCTGCCGGATCATCTGTATCGGAACCTGCAGCTTTCCCATCTGCGGCAGACAGCTTTTTCGAAATATTACCTCTGCAGACGCTTTTCCCCTTCCGGGATCCGCGCCTGAAGGGGTACCTGTACCTGAAGCCGGAATAACCGCTGTACGGGAGAACAGCGTATATTCATAGAGAGAGAAAATTGGAGGAACAATGAATGGGATTTCAAGATGTATTTAAGAACTCGTTTCTGGAAGGATTTACCAGCATGGACATTTCTGCCGGACGCATTATGGCGACCTTTACGGTGACCTGCATTCTGGCCTGCTACATTTTCCTGATTTACCGGCTGATGACCCGGAAGTCCTTCTACTCCAAGGGCTTTAACGTGGCTCTGGCTGCGATGTCTGTCATCACGGCTGCGATTATCCTGGCCATGCAGTCCAACCTGGTGATTTCCCTTGGTATGGTCGGCGCCCTGTCCATCGTCCGTTTCCGTACGGCTATCAAGGATCCGATGGATCTGGTATTTCTGTTCTGGTCCATCAGCGTGGGCATTATCTGCGGAGCGGGCCTTTACGAGGTGGCTCTTCTGACCTGTCTGGTGGTAACGGTGCTGGTGCTGGTGCTGGAGAATATTCCGGCCTCCAGAGCTCCCATGATGCTGGTGGCGAATCTGTCTGACGCGGAGGATGAGTCCCGTGTACTGGATGTGGTAAAGAAATACAGCCGCTTCTACAAGGTGCGTTCCCGCAATATCTCCGGCGGCCGCATGGATATGATTGTAGAGGTGCGGGTAAAGGAAGAAAGCGCCTTTATGAAGGCGGTCTGCGCTTTGGATACGGTGCAGTCGGCTTCCCTGATCGCCCACGACGGCGAAGTGACCTTCTAGGAGGCATTTATGGGAAAACTGACCGGACTTTGCGGGCGGGGACTGCGCTTTGTGCGGCGGCACGGGATGCTTTCCCTGTACCGGAAGGTGAAGGAAAGACGGGACCGGAACCGGGCGGAGCGGGATTATGAGAGCTGGCTTCTGGCCCAGCTTCCCGGAGAGGAGGAGACGAAGCGGCAGCGGGAGACGGAATTTGCCTTCGCGCCGCTTGTCAGCATCCTGGTTCCCGCCTATGAGACGCCGGAGCCCTTTCTGCGGCAGCTGATGGATTCTGTGCTGCGCCAGAGCTATGGACGGCTGGAGCTGTGCATCGCGGACGGCAGCCCCTCGGACCGGGTGGAACGTATCGCGCAGGAATACGCCCGGCGGGACAGCAGGGTGCGGTACCGGAAGCTTTCGGAGAATCTTGGAATTTCCGGCAATACGAATGCGGCCCTGGAGCTGGCCTCCGGGGAATATGTGGGCCTTCTGGATCACGACGATCTGCTGCTTCCGGGGGCCCTTTTTGAGATCGTGCGCGCCCTGAACGACGGCGAGCCGGTGGACGCGGTCTATACCGATGAGGATAAGCTGGATCCGGAGCGGAACAGGCATTTCCAGCCCCATTTCAAGCCGGATTTCAACCCGGAGTATCTGAGGAGCAATAATTATATCTGTCATTTCTTCCTGGTGAAGCGGGAGATCGCTCTGGAGGCCGGAGGCTTCCGGGAGGAATTCGACGGCGCCCAGGACCATGATTTCATCCTGCGCTGTACGGAAAACGCCCGGAGGGTGGTCCACGTCCCGAAAATCCTGTACTCCTGGCGCTGTCATGCGGCTTCCACGGCGGCCAATCCCGAGAGCAAGCTTTACGCCTACGAGGCGGGAAAACGGGCGGTGGCGGCTCACCTGGAGCGCACGGGCCGGTCCGGACAGGTCCTGGACACGGAAAATTATGGATTTTTCAGGGTCCGGTATCCCGGAAGTTCGGAATTATTAATAAAATCTTTTGAAAATTTTGATGGACAAACAGGTATAAACGTTGTATATTATGATAAGGCATGTAATAATTCTGTAACAATTTCTGGGGAGGAGGATTATGTGCTTTTTACCTGTGTCCGCAAAGCGAAGGTGAATGCAGGCTTCTTTTCGGAGCTGCTTGCCTGCTGCGGGAGGCCGGAGACAGGGATGGCCTGCGCCCGGGTCTACGGGAAGGACCGGCGGCTCCGTGGCGGCGTCCGGATGGCCGGCGTCCGCGATCCCTTTTCGAAGGGACTGGAGGGACTGAAGGCCGACTATACCGGCTATTTCCACAGGGCGGTTCTGCAGCAGGAGCTGGAAGGTCCCACGGACTGCTTTCTGATCCGCAGGGAGCTTCTGGGGGACAGAAGGGAGATTTCCCTTCCGGAGCTCTGCGCGCGGCTGAAAAAAGAGGGGTATCCCATTTATTACGAGCCCTGGGCGGTGATGTATGAGAGCAGATAATAAGGTATCTGTCGTGATACCCAATTACAACGGAAAAAGGTTCCTTGCGGCCTGTCTGAAGGCGCTGCTTTCGGACGCTCCGGAGGCGGAGCTTCTGGTGGTGGACAACGGTTCTGCGGACGGGAGCCGGGAGCTGGTGGAACGGGAGTTTCCCGGCGTGCGGCTGATCGCCCTGGATCAGAATTATGGCTTTCCCCGGGCGGTCAACGAGGGAATCCGGGCAGCCTCGCGGCCTTACGTGATTTTATTGAATAATGATACCGAGGTGCTTCCGGGCTTTACCGACGCGCTTGCGGACGCCCTTGAGGCGGACGGCCGGGCGTTTTCTGCCCAGGCGAAGCTGATATCTCTGTATGATCCGGAAAGGATTGACGACGCGGGTAATTATTACTGCGCTTTGGGCTGGGCCTTCGCGAGAGGAAAGGACCGGCCGGCGGCACGCTATGAAGAGCCGGGCGCTGTGTTTGCGGCCTGCGCGGGAGCGGCGGCCTACCGGAGAGAGCTGTTTGAGAAGATTGGCAGCTTTGACGAGGCGCATTTCGCCTATCTGGAAGACATCGACGTCGGCTGGCGGGCCAGAATCGCGGGATACCGGAATCTGTACGTCCCCTCCGCGAAGGTGCTTCACGCGGGAAGCGGCACCAGCGGCTCCCGTTATAATGAATTCAAGGTGAGCTTAAGCTCGCGCAATAATATTTATCTGATCTGGAAGAACATGCCGTTCCTTCAGATCCTTTTGAATCTGCCGCTTCTGGCGGCAGGCTTTGGCCTTAAATACCTTTTTTTCATGAAAAAAGGCTTTGGCAGGACCTACGCGAAGGGCCTGAGAGAAGGCTTCCGGCTGTGCCGGGAGGGGCGGAAGGTGAGATTTCATTGGAAAAACCTCCCCTCCTATGTTAAAATTCAGTTAGAATTGTGGATTAACATTGCAAAGAGATTTGGGTGAGAGAGATTGATTAAGGACAACCAGCGACATTTCAACCGCCTGCACGTGCTGATAGACGCGTGCATCATTGCGGTGTCATACATGCTGGCATGGTGGGTGCAGTTCCAGCTTCTGAACAACACATCGGGTCTGGTATTCCGGCATTATATGAGCATCCTGCCCCTGCTGGTTCCGCTCTATGTGGTGATCTATGCCCTTTTCGGCCTTTACACCACCAAAAGCGTACGCAGAAAACGGGTGGAAGTGGAAAAGATTGTGCAGGCCAATACGATAGGTCTGGTGCTGTTCATGACAGCGCTGTTCTTTTTCCGCGGAAATCTGGAATTTACGAACCACTTCTCCCGAATGCTGCTGGCCTGGTTCTATCTGATCAATATCACGCTGGAGTGCCTCTTCCGTAATTTCATCCGTCTGGCCCTGCAGCATATCCGGGAAAAAGGCTTCAACCAGAAGCATATGATTCTGGTAGGCTACAGCCGCGCGGCGGAGGAATATATAGACCGCATCAAGGCCAATCCCGAATGGGGCTACGACATCATGGGCATTCTGGATGACAATGTCCAGCCCGGCATGAAGTACCGGGGCGTGGAGGTCATCGGGCGGACCGAGGAGATCGCCGGGGTCCTGGAGGCGGCGAAGCCGGATGAGATCGCGATCACGCTGGGCTTAAGCGAGTACTCCAAGCTGGAGCATATCGTGGCGGTATGCGAAAAATCCGGCGTGCATACGAAATTTATTCCGGATTACAATAATATCATACCGACGCGTCCCTATACGGAGGATCTGATGGGGCTTCCCGTCATCAATATCCGGCATGTGCCGCTGACCAATACCTTCAACGCGTTTATGAAGCGCTGCGTGGATCTGGGAGGGAGCGTCTTCGCGATTATTCTGTTCTCGCCGGTGATGCTGATCACAGCCATCGCCATCAAGCTGACCTCGCCGGGACCGCTGATTTATACCCAGGAGCGGGTCGGCCTTCACAACAAGACCTTCCGGATGTACAAATTCCGCTCCATGGACGTGCAGTCGCCGAAGAAGGAGCGGGGCGCCTGGACGGTGCCGGGGGATCCGAGGGTCACCAAAGTCGGAAAAATTATACGGAAGACAAGCATTGACGAGCTTCCGCAGCTTTTTAATATTTTAAAAGGGGACATGAGTCTGGTAGGACCGCGTCCGGAGCGTCCGTTTTTTGTGGAAAAGTTCCGGGAGGAGATCCCGCGTTATATGATTAAACACCAGGTGCGTCCGGGTATGACCGGCTGGGCACAGATCAACGGTTACCGGGGAAATACCTCGATCCGCAAGCGAATCGAGTACGACCTTTATTACATTGAGAACTGGACGCTGGGGTTTGATATAAAAATCTTATTTCTGACAATTTTCAAAGGCTTTATTAACAAGAACGCCTATTAAATGTTGGGAAACAGTAGAAAGGGTTATGTTATGGCAACCAATACGAAAGGCAGAAATGCAGGAAAAAGGAACTCGGGAAACGGAAGACATAAGGAACACGGAGCGCGGAAGGGCCAGGACGAGTACGGCGAGTATAAGCTGAGCCGGAAGGAGCAGAAGCGGATCAAAAAAGCGAAGCGCAAGAGAAGGCTGATCGCGATCCTGGCGGTGGAGTTCGTACTGATCCTCGTGCTGGGAATCGGCGTCTATGGCCTGAGCAAGCTCAGTAAGCTGCAGGATCTGGGAGTGAACGCGGACGATGTCAGCATGAATGAGGATATCGACGAGGATACGGCGAAGCTGCTGAAGGGCTACACGAACATCGCTCTTTTCGGACTGGGCTCCCGAACGCCGGGCAGCCTTGGGAAGGGAGAGCTGAGCGATACGATCATCATCGCCAGTATCAATAACGAGACCAAGGAAGTGCGGATGATGTCCGTCTACCGCGACACCTATCTGAACCGGGCGGACGACACTTACGGCAAATGCAACGCGGCCTACTCCAAGGGCGGTCCCAAGCAGGCCATGGAGATGCTGAATACGAACCTGGACCTGAATATTAAATATTATGTGAGTATCGACTTTACCGCCCTCATCAAGACGGTGGATCTGCTGGGCGGCGTGGAGATCGACGTGAAGCCGGAAGAGGTGGACGCCATCAACGGCTACATGTACGAGACTACGGAGATCGCGGAAAAGGCGGAGGATGATTCCATCAACCCCTACAACAGCTTCATCGAGGAGCCAGGGCTTCAGACGCTGTACGGCGTACAGGCGACCGCCTACTGCCGGATCCGGAAGGTCGGAAATAATGATTTCGAGAGAACCGAGCGTCAGCGCCGGGTCATCGAGCAGATTGTGGATAAGGCCAGGACGGCGGGTCTGGGCAAGATCAATGATATGATCGACGAGGTCTTCCCGCTGGTGGCCACGAATATTCCCAAGACCACGCTGATTGGCATGGCAGCCAGCATGATGTCCTATGAGCTTGGCGAGACCAGCGGCTTCCCCAATCTCCGCGCGGACGCCAGGATGGACGGACAGCAAGTGGTAGTGCCGGCAGATCTGGTGGCAAATGTGAAGGAGCTTCACCGCTTCCTCTTTGACGAGTCGGATTATTATCCGTCGCCCACGGTGCTTGAGATCAACGAAAAGATTATAGCGGACACAGGCGTAGTGGCGCAGGAGACGGACAGCAGTACAGAATAGGACCGGATAAAAATGGACGGGGCAGACAGGCGCCTCGTCCATTTTTCTGGAATGGAGAAGAAGATGAAGATTGATGTGATTATCCCGGTACACGGCCCGGGAGAGGAATTTCTGGAACTGCTCCATAGGCTGGAGCGGCAGACGCTTCCGGTGGATAAGATTTGGATCATGAATACCCGTTCCGGCGTCGATGTGGAGAAGCTGCTCGCGGGACGGCCGAAGCTCCAGGTGCTCTCCTTGGATAAGGAGGAATTTGACCACGGCGGAACCAGGGACCGGGCGGCGAGGCTTTCCGACGCGGATTATCTGCTGTGCCTGACCCAGGATGCCCTTCCTGCGGACGAGTATCTGGTGGAGCGCCTGAGCGCTCCCTTCGCGGAC
This sequence comes from uncultured Merdimonas sp., assembly GCA_944383645.1. Taxonomy (GTDB): domain Bacteria; phylum Bacillota; class Clostridia; order Lachnospirales; family Lachnospiraceae; genus Laedolimicola. Next base: position 10,903 of record CALWQJ010000007.1, on the reverse strand, counting down.
CGGCGGGTGAAGGCGGCCTACGCAAGGCAGCTGCCCCGGGAGGACTGCCGGGAGCTGGAGCGGTACACGCGGTCCTTTAATTACCCGGAGGAGAGCCGGGTGAAGACGGCGGCGGATCTGCCGGAGCTTGGGATCAAAACTTTTTTTTGTTCCAATGTGTGCGCCATGTATGAGCGGGAGACGTATCTGGCCCAGGGCGGGTTCCCGCGCAGGACGATTTTTAACGAGGATATGATTTACGCGGGAGGACTTGTCAAAAACGGCTTTGCCATCGCCTACGCGGCGGACGCCAGAGTGGTCCACTCCCATAATTACAGCGGGCGGCAGCAGTTTCACCGGAATTTTGATCTGGCAGTCTCCCAGGCGGAGCATCCAGAGGTGTTCGGCGGCCTGGCTTCCGAGGGCGAGGGAATCCGCCTGGTGAAGAAGACGGCGTCCCACTGCCTGCGGATCGGGAAGCCCTGGCTGATAATTCCCCTGGTCTGGCAGAGCGGCTGCAAATACCTGGGCTACCGCCTGGGAAAGGCGTACCGGAGCCTTCCCCGCTGGCTGGTGCTGCGCTGCACCATGAACCGGGCGTACTGGGAGAAGGAAGAGCGGGAAACTTGATGGAGAAGCGCGAAGCGGGATGACAGCGGCAGCCCAGAGGGCAGGTTAAAAGGGCAGGTTAAAATAGAAGGAGGCAGCCTTGACAGAAATTCATGAAAATCAGGAACGGAAGGAAAAAGTCATTTTGATCGGCGTGAGCACCCGGGAGGACGAAGATGTGGAGGCTTCCCTTTGCGAGCTGGCAGAGCTGGCGGACACGGCGGGGGCGGAGGTTCTGGGCCAGGTGATTCAGAACCGGGAGGCTATCCACCCTGGAACCTATATCGGAAAGGGAAAGATCGAAGAGGTGCGCGCACTGGCGGAGGAGCTGGGAGCGGACGGCGTGATCTGCGACGACGAGCTGACGCCGGCCCAGCTGCGTGGCCTGGAGGAGAGGCTGGAGCTGAAGGTCATGGACCGGACGCTGGTGATTCTCGACATCTTCGCGAAGCACGCCTCCACCAGCGAGGGCAAGCTCCAGGTGGAGATGGCCCAGCTAAGCTACCGGCTGGCCAGGCTTTCCGGTCTGGGAAAGAGCCTGTCCCGCCTGGGCGGCGGCATCGGAACGAGAGGGCCGGGAGAGAAAAAGCTGGAGACAGACCGGCGGCTGATCCGAAGCCGGATGGCCAGGCTTCGCCGGGAGCTTTCGGCTATGCAGCTTCACCGGGATACGGCGCGGAAGCAGCGGCTGGAGCGGGCGGTGCCCGTGGCGGCCATCGTGGGCTATACGAACGCGGGAAAATCTACGCTGCTTAACGCCCTGACCGGAGCGGACATTCTGGCGCAGGATCAGCTCTTTGCCACACTCGATCCCACCACCCGGCGCATGGAGCTTTCCAGCGGCCAGGAGCTGCTGCTTACGGACACGGTCGGCTTCATCCGAAAGCTCCCCCATCATCTGGTGGAGGCCTTTCAGAGCACCCTGGAGGAAGCCCGCTACGCGGATTTCATCCTGCATGTGGTGGACAGCGCAAGCCCTCAGATAGACGCGCAGATGGAGACGGTCTATGAGACCCTCGCGGAGCTTGGCGTGACGGGAAAGCCGGTGATCACCCTGTTTAACAAGCAGGACCTGGCTGGGGACCGGGAGCTTCCCAAGGATCTGCATGCCAGCCATTCCCTTCGGATTTCGGCGGCCACAGGAGAAGGCCTCCCGGAGCTTCGCGGGCTGCTGGAGCGGATGATCCAGGAGAGCCGCGTGCTGGTGGAGCGGGTGTACCCTTACGCCCAGGCCGGCGACATCGCCCGGGTGCGCAGATACGGGCAGATCGTCGAGGAGGAGTACCGGGAGGACGGCATCTATATCCGGGCCTGGCTGCCGCGGGGAGCCTCAAACGTATAGGAGGAAAAGGCTGCGGTGATTCGAGTTACGGTTCACACCGTCCTCCGCCCACATGCGCACTCGTAATCTGTGGAAGAAATTGCTTCATTTTCCGGTGGCATGGAAGGAATTCCCGTGTTACAATATTGCCATAAGAAAATTTAAACATTATCCAAGGAGGATCTCATCATGATAAACAAACTGATTGCCAAGATTCAGAAGACGAAGGCTCCCATTGTAGTGGGACTGGATCCCATGCTTTCCTATATCCCGGAGCATATCCAGAAGAAGGCCTTTGAGGAGTATGGAGAGACGCTGGAGGGAGCCGCCGAGGCTATCTGGCGGTTCAATAAAGAGATTGTGGACAAGACCTATGACTTGATTCCGGCGGTGAAGCCCCAGATCGCCATGTATGAGCAGTTTGGCATCGAGGGACTGAAAGCCTATAAGAAGACCATCGACTACTGCAAGTCCAAGGATCTGGTCGTGATCGGAGATATCAAGCGGGGCGACATCGGCTCCACCTCCGCCGCCTACGCGGTGGGCCATCTGGGCAAGGTCCAGGTGGGAAGCAAGTGCTACGTGCCCTTTGACGAGGATTTCGCCACGGTGAATCCCTACCTTGGAAGCGACGGCGTGAAGCCCTTCATCGAGGTGTGCCAGGAGGAGGGCAAGGGAATCTTCGTGCTGGTGAAGACCTCCAATCCCTCCAGCGGCGAGTTCCAGGATCGGCTGGTGGACGGCCGTCCCCTCTACGAGCTGGTGGGCGAGAAGGTGGCCCAGTGGGGAGAGGAGCATATGGGCGACAGCTACAGCTATGTGGGAGCCGTGGTGGGAGCTACGTACCCAGAGATGGGCGCGGTGCTGCGCAAGCTGATGCCGAAGACCTTTATCCTGGTGCCGGGCTACGGCGCCCAGGGAGGCCAGGGAAAGGATCTGGTACACTTCTTCAACGAGGACGGACTGGGAGCCATCGTAAATTCCTCCCGGGGCATCATTGCCGCCTATAAGCAGGAGAAATACGCTTCCTTCGGCGCGGAGAACTTCGGCGACGCCTCCAGGGCGGCTGTGGAAGACATGGCGGCGGATATCCGCCAGGCGCTGGAAGCGCGGTAGGGAGGCGCTTATGAAATACAAGGAGACGGCTGTGATCTTAGAGCAGCGGGAGATTTCAGAGCAGATCTACAGCCTGTGGCTGCATGCGGACGATATTGTAAGGGAGGCCCGGCCCGGCCAGTTCGTGTCGGTCTACTGCCGCGACGAGAGCAGGCTTCTGCCCCGGCCCATCAGTATCTGTGAGCTGGACAAGGAGAGCGGAAGGCTTCGCCTGGTGTACCGGGCTGTGGGAGCGGGCACACAGGAATTTTCCGGCTATGGCCCGGGAGAGACCCTGGAGCTGATAGGCCCGCTGGGCAACGGCTTCCCGCTGGATAAGGGCTATGAAAAGCCCCTCCTCATCGGCGGCGACATCGGCGTGCCTCCCATGGTGGAGCTGGCGAAATGGCTGTCCGGGGACAAGACAATCGTATCGGGCTACCGAAACGGCGATCTCTTCCTGAAGGAGGAGTTATCCCGGAACGCGGCCCTTTATGTGGCCACCGAGGACGGAAGCGCCGGGACGAAGGGAAATGTGCTGGACGCCGTCCGGGAAAACCGGCTCGAGGCGGACGCCATCTTTGCCTGCGGCCCCGCGCCCATGCTGCGCGCCCTGAAGGCCTACGCGGCGGAGGAGGGAATCGACTGCTACCTCTCCCTGGAGGAGCGGATGGCCTGCGGAATCGGGGCCTGCCTGGCCTGCGTCTGCACCTCCAAGGATGTGGACGCCCATACGAACGTGAAAAATAAGCGCATCTGCAAGGACGGCCCTGTCTTTGCGGCGGAGGAGATCGAACTATGAGAAATATGAGTGTGAACCTGGCAGGCGTGGAGCTGAAAAACCCGGTCATGACCGCGTCGGGGACCTTCGGCTCCAGCGGAGAATATGGAGAATTCTATGACCTGGGAGCCTTAGGCGCCATTGTCACCAAGGGCGTGGCGAACGTGCCCTGGCCGGGCAATCCTGTGCCCCGCATCGCGGAGACGAAGAGCGGCATGCTGAACGCCATCGGCCTTCAGAATCCGGGCATCGACGTGTTTCTTGAGCGGGATCTTCCGCTTCTGAAGCAGTACGACACGAAAATCATTGTCAACGTCTGCGGAAAGACCGTGGAGGACTACTGCGAGGTGGTGGAGCGCCTGTCTGATGAGCCGGTAGATATGCTGGAGATCAATGTCTCCTGCCCGAATGTCAAGGAGGGCGGCATCGCCTTCGGCCAGAAACCGGACGCCCTGGAGGCCATCACGAGGGAAGTGAAGCGCCATGCGAAGCAGCCGGTGATCATGAAGCTGAGCCCCAACGTCACGGACATCGCGGAGATGGCCCGGGCGGCCGAGGCCGGCGGCGCGGACGTACTCTCCCTGATCAATACGATTACCGGAATGAAGATCGACATCCATAAGCGCGCCTTTGCCATCGCCAATAAGACCGGAGGCCTGTCCGGCCCGGCGGTGAAGCCGGTGGCGGTGCGGATGGTATACCAGGCGGCCCAGGCGGTCTCCCTGCCCATCATTGGCATGGGGGGAATCATGAACGGGGAGGACGCCATGGAATTTATCCTGGCGGGAGCCACGGCGGTGTCTGTGGGAACCGCGAACTTCGCGAACCCCTTCGCCGCAAAGGAGACAGTGGAGGGAATCCGGGCCTATATGGAGCGTTACCAGGTGGAGGACATCCGGGAGCTTATCGGGGCCGTAAAATGAACCGCAGACCCTGGGGAATAGGAGTTCACAAGGCAGGAAACTTGTGTTAAAATTGGAAGAAAGCAGACTGGAGGAGTTGGAAGCTATGGAACAGTACAAGCAGGAATTTATTGAATTTATGATAGACTGCCAGGCTCTGAAGTTCGGTGAGTTTACGCTCAAGAGCGGCAGAAAATCCCCGTTTTTCATGAACGCGGGGGCGTACGTGACCGGAGCCCAGTTAAGGAAGCTGGGAGAATATTACGCGAAGGCCATTCACAGCACCTACGGGGACGATTTCGACGTGCTGTTCGGGCCGGCCTACAAGGGCATTCCCATCAGCGTGGCCACGGCGATGGCCTACAGTGAGCTGTACGGCAGGGAGGTCCGCTACTGCTCCGACCGGAAGGAAGAGAAGGATCACGGCGCGGATAAGGGAAGCTTCCTGGGAAGCAGCTTGAAGGACGGGGACCGCGTCGTCATGATTGAGGACGTGACCACCTCCGGCAAATCCATGGAGGAGACGGTGCCCAAGGTAAGAGGGGCCGCCGATGTGGAGATCCTGGGCCTGATGGTATCCCTGAACCGCATGGAGGTAGGAAAGGGCGGAACGAAGAGCGCCCTGGAGGAAATCGAGGAACTCTACGGCTTTCGGGCTAATGCCATTGTGACCATGGCGGACGTGGTGGAGTATCTCTACAACCGCCCGTACCAGGGAAGAGTCATCATTGACGACGCATTAAAGGCGGCGATCGACGCATACTACGAACAGTACGGAGTAAAATAGGAACCGCCTGTGGGGGCGGCGGCTGCCGCCGTCCGCGCAGACGGACAGGGAAAGAGCAGGAGGTATGCAGATGAGTGAAAAGGCATATAAGACGATGACGAATACAGGAGCAGGCAGCCTGGCGCTTGGCATCATTCTTCTGGTGACAGGGCTTGCGGCGGGGATCCTGATGGTGATTAACGGAGCGAGGCTGTTAAAGTCCAGATCTGAGCTGATTTTCTAAGGCAAAGGCAGGGCAGAATGAGCAGAAATTCCATAAAGAAGCTGAAGACAGGGGGGCGGGTACTGCTGGTGTTGTATCTGGCGTGCCTGATTTATTTCATGTTTTTCTCAGAAAGCTACGGGAGGACGGAGGCCCACGCGGAGTACCGGTATAATCTGGTGCTGTTCCAGGAGATCCGGCGCTTCCTGACATACCGGGACATTCTCGGCATGCCGGCGGTCCTGCTCAATGTGGTGGGAAATGTGGTGGTCTTCATTCCCTACGGCTGCGGGCTTCCGCTTTTATTTGAGCGCCTCCAGAGCTTTTGGAGGATCGCGGTGCTGTCGTTTGCGGCCAGCCTGCTGGCGGAGACCATGCAGCTGATTCTGCGGGTGGGCTGCTTCGACGTCGACGATCTGTTGCTGAACACCGTCGGCGGATGCATCGGATACCTGATTTTCCTGCTGATCCGGCGGTGCTGGAGGAGAAAATATGGCGAGAAGAAATTATAAATTTACAGACAAGAAGCATACCAGGCAGGGGCTTGCGTCTCTGGGCCTGGGCGCGGCGGCCCTGATCCTGACGGCGGTATCCCTTTCTATGTCCTACCAGCTGTCCGGGCAGGCGGGAAGCGCCGTGGGGCTGATGGGCATGCTGGCCCTGCTTTGCAGCATCACAGGCTTTGTGCTGGCGGTCCGGGGCTTTCAGGAGGAGGACGTGTATTACATTTCCTCCCAGGCCGGGGCGGTGCTGGACGGGGTTCTGTTCATCGGCTGGGCGGTAATCGGCATCATAGGAATGTAGGAGGCAGAAAAAGGATGGAAATGGAGACAGACCGCAGGGAAGAGGAAGAAGAGATCCGGGAGAGGTATGTTCTTTCAATGGAGCGGATACGGGCGATGAAGGAAGAGACAGCCGTGTCAGCTCCATTTTATGATTATTTTCAGAGGACGGCGGATTTTATCCTGGAGGCGGCGGATTTTGCGGAAACGATACGGCTGGGCCGCCTGGAGGAAAGGCCGCTTTCCGGGCTTCAGGAGCAGAACCGGAGGCTTTACGCGGATATCGAAGGGGAAGCCTATAAGAGCAGCTACGCGAATCCGGCGTACGCGGTGCGGCTGCTGGGCGAAGGATACGGGCAGATTTTGAGCTTTCTCTATACAGAGATCCGGGGCATGGCTGCCTGGGCGGCGGAGCAGCGGTATGAGGATCTGACGATGGCGGCGGAGCTGTTTATCGAGATCTATAATGGGTTTGAGGAGGAGGCTCCGTCCGTGAAGAGCCTGCGCCAGACGATCTACTGGTATGTGAGCGATTACTGTGACGTGTTCATCCCGCGGCGGATCCGGGAACAGCTGGATCCCTCCTTAAGCTTTGCCCGGGATATCATCTGCGGGGCGGATTTAAGCGATCCCCGGTACCTGTACCGCTTCGGGGAATATATTTCAGAAAATGAATTGGAGACAAGCCGCTTCCTGGCGGGGCTGCCGAAGGAGCGGATCGACGCCATGGCGTCCACCTTCACGGAGGGCTACCGGCTGGGCTTTGTGAACGCCGGGATCGATCTGGGAAAGAAAAAGACGGTCAACATCCGCTATTCCCTGGGCTTTGAGCGGGTGGTGCGCTCCGCCATCGCCCAGTTTGAGAACATGGGCCTTTCGAGCATCCTCTACCGGGAGGCGCGCCACAGCCTGAACCGCAGGCCCCAGGGGAATCCCGGGTACTGCAGCACTCCGCCCAGCAAGCAGTATGTCTTCGACCACAAGGAGGACAGCGCCCTCTATCTGGACAGGAAGCTGGTGGAGCGGCGTCTTTCGGTTCTTCACGGAGCGTACGAGCAGTATAAGGAGCTGGCGGCCGTCCACGCGGGGCCGGCGGTCATGGAAATCTTTGGGGAGAAGCCCTTCCTTCCCGAGAGCTGCCCGGAGGCCCTGAAGCTTGACGAGAAGCAGCAGGAGCTGAGCGTCTTTTACAACAGCGAGTCCGGCCGCCTGGTCAACCAGTATATCCCCGGGGACGAGCGGAGCTTTACCATCATAGCCTGGCCGATCCCGGAGATTGGGGAGAATTTTGAGGAGATCTTCGAGGAGATTGTAAAGATCAACAATCTGGATTACCATTTGTACCAGGGGATCCAGCAAAAACTGATCGACGCCCTGGATGAGGGAGAGTACGTGGAGATCAAGGGAGCGGGCGCCAACCGGACCGATCTGCGGGTTCAGCTTCAGCGCCCGCAGAATCCGGGGAAGGAGACGGCCTTTGAAAACTGCGTGGCGGATGTGAATATTCCGGTGGGCGAGGTCTTCACCTCTCCGAAGCTTGCGGGGACGGAAGGCGTCCTCCATGTAAGCGAGGTCTATCTGAACGATCTGAAATATCTGGATCTGGAGCTTACGTTCCGGGACGGACGGATCGCCTCCTACAGCTGCCGTAATTTTGAGGATCCGGAGGAAAACCGGAAATTCATCAAAAACAACGTGCTGTTCAACCATGACACCCTGCCCCTGGGCGAGTTTGCCATCGGCACGAACACCACGGCTTACATGACGGCGAAGAGGTACGGGATCGGCCCGAAGCTTCCGATTCTGATCGCGGAGAAGATGGGCCCCCATTTCGCGGTGGGCGACACCTGCTATTCCTGGTCGGAGGACAATCCCACGTATAACCCGGACGGAAAGCAGATCATGGCTAAGGATAATGAATGCTCGGTTCTCCGGAGGGAGGATGTGTCGAAGGCGTATTTTAACTGCCATACGGACATCACGATTCCCTACGACGAGCTGGACAGCATTACGGTGGTGCGGCCGGACGGCGGCAGAATCTCTCTGATCGAGAAGGGGCGTTTTGTGCTGCCGGGCACGGAGGAACTGAACCGGCCCTTTGATGAGGAGGCACGCTGACACGCGGGAGCGGCGGGTGGGGCTTTCAGATGCGGCAGCCGCGCACACTTATGGGTTGACAGAATGGGTTCCGGACGGTAAACTCATTTATAAGCAACAGAAAAGAAAAATGGAAGATTTATAAGTAACATTAATGAATATTCATAATTATCACAGGGAGGTACTTTATGGCTAAGGTAGGCATTGTCATGGGCAGCGATTCGGATATGCCCATCATGAAGAAGGCGGCTGAGGTGCTGGAGCAGCTGGGCGTGGATTTCGAGATGACGATCATTTCCGCCCACAGAGAGCCGGACGTATTTTTTGAGTACGCGAAGAGCGCGGAGAGCAGAGGCTTCAAGGTGATTATCGCGGGAGCCGGAATGGCGGCCCATCTGCCGGGCATGTGCGCGGCGATTTTCCCCATGCCTGTCATCGGCATTCCGATGCACACCACGTCTCTGGGAGGAAGGGATTCCCTGTACTCCATCGTCCAGATGCCCTCCGGAATCCCGGTGGCTACGGTGGCTATTAACGGCGGCGCGAACGCGGGACTTCTGGCAGCGAAGATTCTGGCGACCTCCGATCCGGAGCTTCTGGAAAGGCTGAAGGCCTATTCTGCGAATCTGAAGGAGCAGGTGGAGAAGAAGGCGGAGCGGCTTTCCGAGGTAGGCTGGAAGAATTATTAAACGCGAAGATACGGGAGGGAAATGACAGTATGGATTACAAGAATGCTGGTGTAGATATTGAGGCCGGTTACCGGTCAGTGGAGCTGATGAAGGAGCACGTACAGCGGACCATGCGCCCGGAGGTGCTTACGGGCCTGGGCGGATTTTCCGGCGCTTTTTCCATGGAGAGCTTCAAGAACATGGAGAAGCCGACGCTGGTGTCCGGCACGGACGGCGTGGGAACGAAGCTGAAGCTGGCGTTCCTGATGAACAAGCATGACACGGTGGGCATCGACTGCGTGGCCATGTGTGTGAACGACATTGCCTGCGCGGGCGGCGAGCCCCTGTTTTTCCTGGATTACATTGCCTGCGGAAGAAATATCCCGGAGCGGATCGCGACCATCGTAAGCGGCGTGGCGGAAGGCTGCCGCCAGGCGGGCGCGGCCCTGATCGGCGGCGAGACTGCGGAGATGCCGGGCTTCTATCCGGTGGACGAGTACGATCTGGCCGGCTTCGCGGTGGGCGTGGTGGATCAGAAGGATCTGATCACAGGCGCTGATATCAAGGCGGGCGACGTGCTGGTGGGAATCGCCTCCTCGGGCGTACACAGCAACGGCTTTTCCCTGGTGCGCAAGGTCTTCACCATGAAGGAAGAGTATATGAATACATATTTCGAGAGCCTTGGCAGAACCCTGGGAGAGGCCCTGATCGAGCCGACCAAGATCTATGTGAAGGCTCTGAAGACGGTGAAGGACGCCGGCGTGCATATCAAGGGCTGCAGCCATATCACAGGCGGCGGCTTTTATGAGAATGTTCCCCGGATGCTGCCGGAGGGCGCGCGGGCTGTCATGAAAAAGGACAGCTATGAGGTGCCCATGATCTTCCGTATGCTGAAGGAGGACGGACGCATCGAGGAGCAGATGATGTACAATACCTTCAACATGGGAATCGGCATGGTTCTGGCGGTGGATCCGTCCCAGGCGGACGCCTGCGTGGCGGCTGTCCGTGAATCCGGCGAGACGCCCTATATCCTGGGCGAGGTGCAGGCAGGAGAAAAGGGAGTGACATTATGCTAAAGGCAGCGGTTCTGGTATCCGGCGGAGGCACGAACCTGCAGGCCATCCTGGACGCGGTGGAGACAGGGCGCATCCGGAATGCAAAGATCGTGTCTGTCATCAGCAACAACCCGAAGGCCTACGCTCTGGAGCGGGCGAAGAAGCACGGCGTGCCCGCCGTGTGCGTGTCCCGGAAGGAATACGGCTCAAAGGAGGCCTTTGACGAGGCGCTTCTGAAGGCCATTCAGGACAGCGGGGCGGATCTGGTGGTTCTGGCCGGCTGCCTGGTGGTGATTCCGGAGAAAATCATAGAGGAGTACCGGGGCCGGATCATCAATATCCATCCTTCCCTGATTCCTTCCTTCTGCGGCACCGGCTATTATGGGCTGAAGGTTCATGAGGCGGCCCTGGCCCGCGGAGTGAAGGTGACGGGCGCCACGGTGCATTTCGTGGATGAAGGAACCGATACAGGCCCGATTCTCCTCCAGAAGGCTGTGGAGGTCAAGGAAGGCGACACGCCGGAGACCTTGCAGCGGCGCGTGATGGAGGAGGCAGAGTGGGTGCTGCTTCCCAAGGCCATCGACATGCTGGCAAATCCGGAAGACAGATAGAAGACAGTACAGTA
>CALWQJ010000006.1 GCA_944383645.1 uncultured Merdimonas sp. | reverse complement strand
TCATCCACATGTTCTTTTCCCAGGGTCTTTAACGCCTGGATCACCAGGATCGTCATAGGCGACAGGCCCGTGACCTCCTTGTTGGTCCGGTGCTTAAATTCAATCTTTGTCTTATCCCATTCATAGGTTTTATATGGCCCGTCGCTGATATAGGACCATACTGCCGTTACCTGGGTAGACAGCCCCAGCATATTTAATGCGGTATCTCCACAGGGAGCGATAGTCCAATGATAGCATCTCGCCAGTGCTTTGGCAACCGCATCCGGGTCCGCCGCCACATATTCCCCAAGGAGCTTGCTGTATTTCGGCTTTTCAAAAACGCCTTTCAAAATACGCCGGAGCGTCCCAGCCTGCACAAGCCGGTTCAGGTTCCTGCGTATGGTTTCGCTGTCCGCCACATCCGCAAAATCGGAAACAATAAAAATCGTGCCGTCAGGAGCCGCACCAATGCGGTTTTGAATCTCTTTCGCATAACCATTTGCCATGCGTATCGCCTCCTTTTGTCCCGTTTATTATATATTATTCGGGACAAAAAAGCAATAGACCTGTCCCTTTCCCTAAAGGGTTCCCAAGAAAAGACTTCTCCATACATCATAGCAAAACAAAGCGTGCTATTATGTCCCGGTAACGAATAGCCAATGAATCTGCTGTTTTTTATTTTATTTTTTTTAATACTTCGCCGATATCTCCGTCAATGCAGATTGAACGATTCGCAATTTCTCCCGGCGCATAAGCTTCCCCCAGGTTGACGCAGGCATAGATTGCTTTGGGATTTTCCGCCGTCATCCTCCAGAAAGAAAATTTCACTATACCCGGCGTGTTGCCGCCTACGCCCAATTCCAGAAAGAGAATATGTTCCCTTTCGTGGCGGCGAAGGAAGTCCTCATACCGCCGGGAGGCGGCGTGCCAACCGTCATCTTCCACAAAAGTGTCGTCCGCCCGCAGGTTCATGGACATGGGCGCACCGCAGACCGGGCAGTGCGGCACCAGTTCGGTGGGGATTTTCATGTCTTTTTGCTCGGCCAGCATCTTCTTGACAATGGCTTCGTTGTCATAGGTCTTTTGGTGGCAGGGCTTGGAACACTGCCACAAACCGTAGTCGCCTTGCGTATAGAACAGGCGGTGCTTATCAAATCTGGCTTTCTGAAATTGATGATCTACATTGGTTGTGAGGACAAAATAGTCTTTCTCCTGCACGAGCTGGAACAGGTCACCGTACACCGGCTTCGGCGCATCCAAATAGCGGTTAATGTAAATATAGCGGCTCCAATACGCCCAGTGTTCTTCCAGACTGTCAAAGGGATAGAACCCGCCGGAATACATATCGCGGAAACCATACTTGGCGATAAAATCCCCAAAATATTTCTGAAAGCGTTCGCCGGTATAGGTAAATCCGGCGGAGGTGGAGAGTCCGGCTCCCGCGCCAATCACCACCGCGTCCGCCGTTTCAAGCTCCTGCTGCAGGCGGGACATTTTATCGTAACAGGCGTTCATAGATTTCGCGGTCGCTGTCCTTAAAAACATTGAAAATCACCTCCATCTGATTTGGATTTTGCCTTTGCCAATCCGTGGCCGTCTGGATGGCGATCTGCGCGGCAAGCTCGTTCGGGAAATGAAATTCGCCGGTGGAGATGCAGCAGAAGGCCACGCTGCGAAGGCCGCTGCCTGCTGCCAGCTCAAGGCAGGACCGGTAGCAGTCTGCCAACAGTTCCCGATCAGCTTTGGACACACTGCCATAAATAATAGGCCCTACGGTATGCAGGACAAAGCGGCAAGGTAAGTTGTACGCCTTTGTGATCTTTGCACGGCCTGTTGCTTCTTCACGCCCCTGCTTGCGCATGATCTCAGCACATTCCAAACGAAGCTGAACACCTGCATAAGTGTGAATGGCATTATCAATGCAGCCATGACAAGGCACGAAACAGCCCAGCATTTGACTGTTTGCCGCGTTGACGATGGCATCGACAGCCAGCGTAGTAATGTCGCCCTGCCAGAGATAAAGTCCGGGCTGCGCCGGTTTCAGATCCCCCAGTCTTGTGACACCGCGCTCCACAAGACGCTCTTGCAAATATGCGTCTTGTACAGCTAAAAACTCCATGCTGGCCGGAACCGGCGGGCGCACATTCATCAGGCTCCGCAGAAGCCTTCGTTTTTCTGAAAGGTCATCCGGCACACGGATGTCAGCATATTCTTTGCGCTCTGCCAGCAGGCAGCGGAGCAGATAGTCCAATCTCTCGTCCTGTGTCATCGTCCTACCTCCGTTCAATCGCTTTTGCCGTCCATCTCACCGGCAAACAAACCTCCTGATTTTGCATGTGGGTTTTGGGGATTGCAATTTTTATCTTGCAAGATTATAATAATTCCGTAATCACCGATTGTAAAGTAAGCACTTTATTGTGCCGTAGTTACCAAAAGGATACTATTGAAAGGAAGGGATACCATGCAGCAAGTCAAAGAGCTGCCCGCCTGCCCGGTAGAAACGACGCTGATGCTGATCGGGGACAAATGGAAAGTCCTAATTCTGCGTGACCTCCTGCCTGGGACAAAGCGGTTTGGCGAGCTAAAGAAATCCATTGGCAGCGTGTCGCAGAAGGTACTGACCGCCCAGCTGCGGGATATGGAAGACAAGGGTCTTGTCAATCGCCGTGTGTACGCAGAGGTGCCGCCGCGGGTGGAGTACAGTCTAACCGATTTGGGAAAAAGCCTGAAACCGATTCTGGATGCCATGTGGACATGGGGGGAAGGCTATAAAGCACGAAATAGCTAAAGAAAATTGCGCCCTGAATTATAGAAAGAATGGGAAGAAGGAGACGAACCAGCAGGAGATCCCGGCTTTGATAAAGACAGGATTCTGCAGGAGCGTCTCCTTCTTGTGTGTCAGAGGCTAAAAACCGGTATCAGCCAGCCGGCAGGCCCCGGGCAAAATGACAGAACAGGAAAGCGTCTTTTGCTTAGCAGCAGCCGCCGTTTCCGCCAAAGCCGCATCCGCCGCCATTGCCGCCGAAGCCGCCGCAGCAGCACAGCAGAAGGATGATCCACAGGCAGCTGTTGTCTCCGCAGCCGTTTCCGCCGAAGAAGCCGCCGTTTCCGCAGCCGCCGCAGCAGGAAGAGAGCAGGAGAAGCCAGATCAGCATACTGCAGCAGTTGCTGCCGCTGTTGTCGGAACAGCCGCATCCGCAGTTGGTCGCAGTTAAATCGCTCATGAGAAATTCCTCCAGAAAAAATATTTATTTACAATCCCATAGTATGTGGAGGCTGAAAATGTGTGAAGGGCCTGCGGGAAAATTCCGCGGTGCGGCGGCGCAGGGAGAAAGGGGCTTACGAGAAATTTACTTGTATAACCGAAGCTTTTGTGAGAAAATATGAATCAGTGGAAAAATATATAAAAAAATGAGATAGAAGGGAAGCGTAATTATGCCTGCAGTATATGCGCATTATAAATTTGGCAAAAAGGTTTACCGGGCGCTGCCAGAAGACGTCCGCCGGCTTGTGAGGGAGAACGCTCCCGCCTATTGGCTGGGGCTGCATGGCCCGGATCTTTTGTTTTACTACCGCGCCATGGGAAAGAACCGGGTGAACCAGCTGGGAGTGCGGATGCACCGGGAATCCGCCCGTTTTTTCTTTGAAAAGGCGAGAAGGGTGTACCGGAAGCGGCCAAGCTATGTGCTGCTTTCTTACCTGTGCGGCTTTCTGTGCCATTTCATGCTGGACAGCGAGTGCCATCCTTACATCAGCCGGTATATGGTAGAACACCGGCTAGGCCATCTGGAGATCGAGACGGATTTCGACAGAATGCTGATGGAGGAGGACGGCGCCGATCCGGTGACCCACAACTGTACGCGGCATCTGATCCGGGATCTGGATACGGAGGAGGCCATCGCTTCCGTGCTGGAGGGAATCACCCCGGACGAGGTGGACGAGAGTATCCTGGGCTTTCATCGGATTATCCGCCTGTTCCAGTGCCCGGCGCCGGGAAAGGCCCGGTTCCTCAGGGGATTTTTCACTCTGATCGGGCAGAAGAAGGGGCTGGCCGGCCTTGTGATGGACGGAAAGCCAAACCCCAGGTGCGAGGAGAGCCGGAGGGCTCTGGAGGAGCGCATGGAAAGCGCGGTGAAGCCTGCGGCGGAGGAGATCGAAAAGCTCGTGCGGGCGATGGACACGGAGGAATCCTTGAGCATCCGGCTGAACCGGGATTTCGAGTGAGGCTGCAAGGGAGTCCGGGCGGAGAACGTAAGTAAGAGAGGACAGGTGTTATGAAGCAGAAACTGACAAAACTGGAGAAACGGTGGATTCTCTACGACGTGGGCAACTCAGCCTTCGTCCTTCTGACATCCACGATCATTCCGATTTATTATAAGAACGTAGCGGCTGCCAGCGGGATTTCAGACGCGGATTCGACAGCCTTTTTTGGCTATGCCACGTCACTGGTGACGATCCTGGTGGCGGTGCTGGGACCGGTGCTGGGGACTCTGGCAGACACGAAGGGCTTCAAGAAGCCGGTATTTACCTTCTTTATGATGATGGGCGTGCTGGGCTGCGCGGCCCTGGCGCTGCCGAAGACCTGGGTGGCCTTCCTGGCGGTCTACGTGCTGGCGAAGACGGGGCTGAACGCCAGCCTGGTGTTCTATGACGCGATGCTTTCGGATGTGACCACAGACGAGCGGATGGATGTGGTGTCGGCCCAGGGCTATGCCTGGGGCTATATCGGAAGCTGCGTTCCCTTTATCATCAGCCTGGTATTTGTGCTCTGCTCAGAGCTGATTGGAATCTCCGGCGGGACGGCCATGGCCATCGCCTTTGTGCTGAACGCGGCCTGGTGGCTTCTGGTGACTCTGCCCCTGCTCGCCAGCTATGAGCAGAAGCACTATGTGGAGCGGACGGCCCATCCGGTGCGGGACAGCTTCGGGCGTCTGGCCCGCGTCTTTTCGGAGATCCGGAAAATGCCGGAGATCTGGTTCTTCCTCCTTGCGTTCTTCTTCTATATTGACGGCGTGTACACCATCATCGACATGGCGACTTCCTACGGCAAGGATGTGGGAATCAGCGATACGAATCTTCTGCTCGCCCTCCTGCTGACCCAGGTGGTGGCCTTCCCCTGTTCCATCCTGGTGGGGACTTTGTCGAAGCGGCTTAAGAATACCACGCTGATTCAGATCTCTATCGTGGGGTATTTCTTCATCGTGCTCTTCGCCCTGCAGCTTGACAAGGCCTGGGAGTTCTGGTTCCTGGCGGTCTGCGTGGCCGTGTTCCAGGGAGCGATCCAGTCCCTGTCACGTTCTTATTTCGCCCGGATCGTGCCGAAGGAGAAGTCCACGGAATTCTTTGGCTTCTTTGATATTTTCGGCAAGGGCGCGGCCTTTATGGGAACCATGCTGATGGGAATTTCCACCCAGCTCTTTGACACCTCCCGGGCCGGCGTGGGGCTGCTGGCGGTGATGTTCGCGGTTGGGTTCGTCCTGTTCCGTATGGCAGTCCGGAAGGCAGAGGCAGCTTAAAAGAGAAGCGCATATGATAACAGAAAAGCGAAAAGAGGTTTTTCTGTTATGAACAGGGTACGGGAACTCACAGGGGTTTCCTGCGCCTACAAGCAGGGGATTTTCGGGGACGGAATCGGCGTGGCAGTGCTGGATTCCGGCGTAAATGAAAGACATCCGGATCTGCGCGGCAGACTGGTTTATTCTTATAATTATCTTACAGCTTCCGCGGAGGGAGGCGATGACTGCGGTCATGGCACCCACATCTGCGGAATCATAGGAGGAACAGGAGAGGCATCCGGCGGCAGGTACCAGGGACTTGCGCCGCGGTGCCATTTTCTTTCGCTGAAGGTTCTGGACAGGGAGGGCAATGGGAGCAGCGCCAGCCTTGCCCGCGCGCTGTACTGGCTGATTGAGCATGGAAAGGAGTATGATATCCGGATTGTAAACATCTCCGCAGGAAGCGCCGAGATCCAGGGGAGGAAAAAATCCGGGCTTTTAAAAGCGGTGGAGGAGGCCTGGGACGCCGGATTTTTGATCTGCGCGGCCGCCGGCAACCAGGGACCCGCCCCGTCCAGCATCACGGTACCGGGAACAAGCCCAAAGGTCATCACGGTAGGCTCCTCCGACGACAACCGCGCCGTGCGGTTTCCGGGCGGGAAGAGGACGGATTATTCCGGGCGGGGGCCGACTGCGGCCTGTGTCTGCAAGCCGGACGTGGCGGCGCCGGGGGCTTATATCCGCTCCTGCAATGCGGATTTCGAAAAGCCGGGCCGCAGCTTTTACACAGAAAAATCCGGCACCTCCATGGCGACGCCGGTGGTGTCCGGGAGCCTGGCCCTTCTGCTCTCCAAAGAAAGAGCGCTTACCAATAAGGAGGTAAAGCTTCGGCTTCGTTCCTCCTGCCTGGACTTGGGACTGCCCCGCAACCGGCAGGGCTGGGGGCAGATCTGGGTGCCAGGGCTTCTCGGCCTTTAGCGTCGGTGTACAAAGACCGTATTGTCCCTTGGTACACCGACGCTAAGGGGCTTTGAAGAGCGCCGGGCCGCGTCCGGGGAAGCTTTTTCCAAAAACCGGGCATGGCAGGGGCCTGGGCGGCATAGTTTGATAGAAAGAATGGGTCGGGAGAGCCGTCTATGGCGTCAGACTGCAGGGAGCAGGCAGTTTCGGAAGAATATGTGGATTTTATCTGGCAGCAGAATCTGAGCGAGGAGGAGCTGGACCGTTTTTTCCCGGATATCTGCCGCCAGCCTATCAACAATTTTTATACGGTCTTTTATGTGGAACGGGCCTTTCTCCCGCCGGGGGAGGAGGCGGAGTACGGCTTCGAGGTGCTGCCCGCCCTCTACGCGCCGCTGCAGACGGAAAGCCTGGAGGCGGCGAACATCCTGCAGCTGCAGAATCAGCCGGTGCTGGAGCTGAAAGGCCAGGGCGTCCTTGTGGGGCTTATCGACACGGGGATCGATTATACGAACCGCTGCTTTCAGGATTCGGCGGGAGAGAGCCGGATCCTGGCCATCTGGGATCAGACAGAGCAGGGCGGCGCGCCGCCGGAGGGGATAGGCTATGGGACGGTGTACAGCCGGGAAGACCTGAACCGGGCGCTGAAAAGCGGCGGCCCCTACGCGGTTGTGCCGTCCCGGGATCTGACAGGCCATGGGACGAAGCTGGCGGCGGTCGCGGCGGGAAGTATGGATCCGGAGACGGGCTTTATAGGGGCCGCGCCTCTTGCGGATATCGCTGTGGTAAAGCTAAAGCCTGCGAAGCAGTATCTGAAGGACTATTTCATGGTGCCGGAGGAGGCGGAGGCCTATCAGGAAAACGACATCATGCTGGGGCTTCGCTTCCTTCACGAGCTTGCGCAAAGAGAGCGCAAGCCTCTTGTGATCTGTATGGCTCTGGGAACGAATATGGGGGGCCACGCCGGAACCTCGCCTCTGTCCTTTTATCTCAATACCATTGGCTCCCTGTCTGGAAGATGCGTCGTCACTGCCGGCGGAAACGAGGCAAACCGGGGACATCATTTCTATGGGACGCTGGGCAGGGATGAGGAATACCAGGATGTAGAGCTTCGGGTGGCGCAGGGAGAACGGGGGCTGATGCTGCAGCTGTGGAGCAGTACGCCGGATGTTCTTTCGGTCTCTCTGATCTCGCCGTCGGGAGAGGAGATCCCCCGGGTCACGCTGGGTGTCCGAAACCTCCGGTTCGATTTCCTTTTTGAAAGGACGGTTGTTTATGTGAACTTCCAGACCCTGGATCCCTACAGCGGCGATCAGCTGGTGGTCATCCGCATGGCAGACCCGGCGCCGGGCGTCTGGAGAATCCGGGTATACGGGGAAGCGGTGGTAAACGGCGTCTACAATCTCTGGCTGCCGGTAACGGGATTTCTCACGGCGGACACGGTTTTCTTAAATTCCAATCCGGACATCACCCTGACGGAGCCGGCCAACGCGGAGATTCCCATTACTGTGGCGGCGTACCGTGCGGAAAACGAGAGCATTTATATTGATTCCAGCAGAGGCTATACGAGAAAGGGCAGGCTGAAGCCGGATCTGGCGGCTCCCGGGGTGGATGTGGCGGCCTTCGGTCCGGGAAATGTGCTGACGGCGCTTACCGGGACCAGCGCGGCGGCCGCCGTGACGGCGGGAGCTGCGGCTCTGATGCTGGAATGGGGAATCGTCCGGGGACGCCGCCTGACCATCGGAACCCTGGAAATCAAGCAGCTGATGATCCGGGGCGCGGGCCGCAGCCGGTCCCAGCTTTATCCCAACCGGGTCTGGGGGTATGGAATTCTGGATCTCTACGCTGCGTTTTCGGCGCTGGGGCGGTTTTAAACGCCTGTCGGAGCGCCTGCCTTGAATGATGTCGGAAGGCCCGGCTTGAACTATGGCTTGCGCTCGGACTGCGGATCGGCTATAATAAAACACATAGCGCCGCCGG
This sequence comes from uncultured Merdimonas sp., assembly GCA_944383645.1. Lineage (GTDB taxonomy): Bacteria > Bacillota > Clostridia > Lachnospirales > Lachnospiraceae > Laedolimicola. The sequence goes on along the minus strand of CALWQJ010000006.1, from coordinate 30,098 downwards.
AGATTGACTGCGGGCGGCGCGCATGCCCTCTTCGGATGCGGGGATGGGCTTGACGAATACTGATTGCAGGAGGACTGACATGGATAAGATAAAGATGACGACGCCGCTGGTGGAGATGGACGGAGACGAGATGACCCGGATTCTCTGGAAGATGATCAAGGACGAGCTGCTGCTTCCGTTTATCGATCTGAATACAGAATATTACGATCTGGGGCTGGAGCACCGGAACGCTACGAATGATCAGGTGACGATTGACTCCGCGGAGGCTACGAAAAAGTACGGCGTGGCGGTAAAGTGCGCGACCATCACGCCCAATGCGGCCCGCATGAAGGAATATGATCTGAAGGAAATGTGGAAGAGCCCCAACGGGACCATCCGCGCCATCCTGGACGGAACGGTGTTCCGGGCCCCCATCATCGTAAAGGGCATCGAGCCCTATGTGAGAAGCTGGAAGAAGCCCATCACAGTAGCCCGTCACGCCTACGGCGATATCTATAAGGCCACGGAGCTTCGGATCCCCGGTCCCGGAAAATGCGAGCTGGTATTTACGGGTGAGGACGGAACGGAGATCCGCGAGACGGTTCACGATTTTAAAGAAGGCGGCATCGCCCAGGGCGTCCACAACCTGACCAGCTCCATCGAGAGCTTTGCCAGAAGCTGCTTCGCCTACGCGGTTTCCCAGAAGCAGGATCTGTGGTTCGCCACGAAGGATACGATTTCCAAGAAATACGACCATTATTTCAAGGATGTGTTCCAGGAGATTTACGATAAGGAATACAAGGAGAAATTCGAGGAGCTTGGCATCGAGTATTTTTATACGCTGATCGACGACGCGGTGGCCCGCGTGATCAAGTCCGAGGGCGGCTATATCTGGGCCTGCAAGAACTATGACGGCGACGTGATGAGCGATCTCATTGCCACAGCCTTCGGCTCCCTGGCTATGATGACCTCCGTGCTGGTTTCGCCCCATGGATATTTCGAGTACGAGGCGGCCCACGGAACGGTGCAGCGCCATTACTACAAGCACCTGAAGGGCGAGGAGACCTCCACGAACTCTGTGGCGACGATCTTCGCCTGGTCCGGAGCGCTCCGGAAACGGGGAGAGCTGGATGGAAACCAGGCTCTGATGGATTTCGCGGACAAGCTGGAGAAGGCGGCCCTTAAGACCATCGAGGACGGAAAGATGACGAAGGATCTGGCGTTGATTACGACGCTGCAAAATCCAGTGGTTCTTTCCAGCGAGGGCTTTATCAAAGAAGTAAGGAAGACATTAGAGGAACTGCTGAATGCTGTTTAATTCTAACGCGTTTTATTTGTTTCTGCCAATTGTATTTGCGGTCTACTGGCTGACGCCCCGGCGGTATCGATGGGGCGTCCTGCTGGTGTCCAGCTATTACTTCTATATGAGCGCAGGCGTCCAGTATGTGCCCCTGCTTTTTCTGACCACGCTCGTCTCTTATGGCACGGCTCTTCTTTTGGACAGGACGCAGGAAAAGAAAAAGAAGAAATTCTGCCTGGGCGCGGCCCTCGTTTTCTGTCTGGGCATTCTGTTCGTCTTTAAATACTTCAATTTCCTAAGTGGGACATTGGCGGATCTGCTTGCGCGGGTTTCCCTGCCCATAAGCCCGGTGACGCTGAACCTGGTGCTGCCGGTGGGAATTTCCTTCTATATCTTCCAGTCCCTGGGCTATGTTATCGACGTCTATAAGGGAAAGACAAAGGCCTGCGCGCACTTCGGGAAGTACGCTGTGTTCGTCTCGTTCTTTCCGCTGCTTCTGGCTGGACCCATCGAGCGGGCGGAGCATCTGCTGCCCCAGCTGGAAAAAGAGCACAGCTTTGACGCGGACAGAGCCATCGAGGGCGCGAAGCTGATTGCCTGGGGTTATTTCAAGAAAATCGCCATCGCGGACGTGGTCGTATCGCTGGTGGATGTAGTTTATAATAACGTCACGGCCTATACGGGAATCGCCCTTGGGGTGGCCACCTTTTTCTATGCCTTCCAGGTTTACTGCGATTTTTCCGGTTATTCCGATATCGCCAGAGGCGTGGCGAAGCTTCTGGATATCGAGCTGATGGTAAATTTCAAAAGCCCGTATTTCGCGGCGTCTCTGAAGGAATTCTGGAGCCGCTGGCACATTTCCCTTTCCACCTGGTTCCGGGACTATGTCTACATCCCCTTAGGCGGCAGCAGGAGAGGAGAGTGGAAAACCAGGTGCAACCTGCTTGCCACCTTCCTGGTGAGCGGACTCTGGCACGGGGCCAGCTGGACCTTTGTGATCTGGGGAGGCCTCCACGGCCTGGGCCAGATTGTGGAGAAGGAGTGGAACCGGCGTTTCCCGCCGAAGAAGGACAGGCGGAGCGTGATCCGGGTCTTTCTGGTATTCGCCTTTGTCTGCATCGCCTGGATCTTTTTCAGGGCCAATACCTTTTCGGACGCTGTCTACGTGCTGACCCATCTTTTTGACGGCGTTCTCAATCCTGTCTCATATATCAGGACAGGGTATACGGCGCTTCAGGGGGCGGGGCTGATGCAGAGCTTCGATCTGAAGCTTGCCTTCGTCTGGATCGCGGTTCTTCTCGCCCATGATTATATCGAACTGAAGCAGAGTGTATGGACATGGCTGGGCCGTTTCCGGGGGCCGGTGCGCTACGCGTTCTACTTCGCGCTGCTGTTCGTGGTGCTTTACAGCCGGCAGCTGGGCGAGTACGAGTTCGTCTATTTTCAGTTTTGATACTGGAAAGCCGTGCAGAAAAAGCCCCGGGCCGATTCCGGCAGACGGAGTCTGGCGGAAGAGGGGCGGGGCTTTTTCTATAGGGCGCCCAGCCCAAGCCATGACTTCTGGAAGAAGTCATGGCTTGCACGGCTTTCCGAAACTATAGGCCGTGCAGAAAAAGCCCCGGGCCGATTCCGGCAGACGGAGTCTGGCGGAAGAGGGGTGGGGGTTTTTCTATAGGGCGCCCAGCCCTGCAGAAAAAGGAAGATAGTTAATCTATGAAGAAATTTTTATGGAAAATATGCCCGTTTATCCTGTTTATTCTGGTGCTGGAAATCGCCATTCCCATGGCGGTGGATCCCTATAATGTGTTTCACTGGCGGCAGATTCGGGATAACGGCGTGGAGCCAAACAGCAATTATATCAAGATGGAGTATATCCTGCACAATCCGGACAAGTTTGATTCCTTCCTGTTCGGCTCGTCCCGGACAGGCTTTGTCAATGTGGACCGCATTCCGGAGGGAAAATGGTACAACATGTCCTATTCGGAGGGACTCCCGGCGGAACACCTGGAGAATCTGCAAACGATGATCGAACATGGAATTATACCGAAAAATGTCATGATTGGCGTTGACAATATTTCCTGCTTTGTGAATCCGGAGCTTCATCAGAATCAGTTTTACCGCATCCCATATCCGAGAAACAATAAGCTGGGATTTTATGCTAATTATTTCAGCATCAAAGGCGTGATCCTGTCTCTGGACGTGATTCTGAATTACGAACCGGAGGATGCCGATTATGTGGAGCATTATTATAAGAATGGCTGTACGGTCCGCGATCCCTCCCTGGGCGGAACCTGGGATGGGGATACGCCCTATTGGGATGACTATTATACGGACCGCATCAGCTATGCGATTGAAGATATGAAGCAGATTGCGGCGCTCTGTGAAGAATATGACATTAATCTGATTGTGTTTACGAATCCGCTGTTTTACCGGACCTATCAGGAGTCGGAATTTTATGGGTATGAAAGCTTCCTCCTGTGGCTTTCAGGCGCCTCCGGCGAAGGGTATTATAACTTCAGCGGCGTGAACGCTGTCACCCAGAACAGGAACTATTTTTACGAGGCCAGCCACTACACGGAGGAGCTGGGCGATATGATCATTGACCGTATTTTCTATGGGAAAAGAGATGAAAGCCTGGAGAGCCAGGGCTTCGGCGTCTATGTGACGGATGACAATGTGCATGAATTTATGGAAACGCTGGACAATCACTGAGCCAGCGTTTCCCATTGTTCGTATAAAGCTTCCAGACGGCTTTTGATTTCCTCCTGCTCCCGGTGGAGCTTCTGGCATTCTGCCGCGTTCGTATAGACCTCTTCCCGGGTCATCAGTTCGTTAATCTCCGCGTCCCGGGTTTCCAGTTCGAAAATTTCGTTCTCCGTCTTTTTCAGATCGTTTTCCCGTTTCCGCTGTCTGGCCTGCTCTTCCTTTTGCTGCTTCCAGTCCAGCTTCGCGGCAGAGGGCTCCTCCTCCTCGGGTGCAGCGCCGGGGAGCTGGGAGGCGGGAGTCAGGATATCGTGCTTTTCCAGATAATAATCATAATTTCCGATATAATTTACCAGGACGCCGCCGGTCAGGTCCAGAATCCGGGTGGCTGTCGTGTTGATGAAATAGCGGTCGTGGGAGACGTAGAGGACGGTTCCCGTGTAGCGGTTCAGGGCCTGCTCCAGGATCTCCTTGGAGACGATATCCAGATGGTTCGTGGGCTCGTCCAGGATCAGGAAATTGGCTTCGGAAAGCATCAGTTTGGCCAGGGAGACCCGGCCCCGCTCGCCGCCGCTCAAATCGGCGATGCGCTTGAAGACGTCGTCGCCGGTGAAGAGAAAAGCTGCCAGCGTGCTGCGGATGGTGGTGTTGTCCAGGTCCGGATAGGCGTCGGAGATCTCTTCGAAGAGCGTCTTTTCCGGGTGAAGGACATGGTGCTCCTGATCGTAGTAGCCAATCTGGACCTTCGTCCCCAGGGTAAAGGAGCCCCGGTCCGCGTCCAGGAGGCCGTTCAGGATTTTGAGGATGGTCGTCTTTCCGGTGCCGTTATTTCCGATCAGGGCCACGCGCTCGCCGCGCTTGATGGAAAAGCTCAGATCGGAGAAAAGCTGCAGGGATCCGAAGGACTTGGCCAGATGCTCCACGGTCAGGACGTCGTTTCCGCTGGTGATTTTCGGCTCCAGGGTGATGTGCATCTCGGAGCGTACCTCCGTGGGCTTCTCCAGAACGTCCATTTTCTCCAGCATTTTCTCCCGGCTCTCCGCCCGCCGGATGGATTTTTCCCGGTTGAAGGATTTGAGCTTGGCGATGACCTCCTCCTGGTGCTTGATTTCCCGCTGCTGGTTCAGCCAGGCGTTCATCCTCGCCTCCCGAAGCTGCGCCTTTTTGGCGGCGTAATCCGAATAATTTCCCTGGAACACGGTCACCTCGCCCGCGTCGATCTCGATGATCTTCGTGGCGATCCGGTTCAGGAAATACCGATCGTGGGCCACCACCAGGACGGCTCCGTCGTAGTTCAGAAGGAAAGTCTCCAGCCAGGCGATGGAGTTCATATCCAGATGGTTCGTGGGCTCGTCCAGAAGGATGAGATCCGGGTGGGAGAGCAGAAGCTTTCCTAAGGATACCCGGGTCTTCTGTCCGCCGGAAAGGGTGTTGACCTGCTTCTCAAAATCCTCCTCCTCAAAGCCCAGTCCCTTGAGCACGCCCACCACCTCGCTTTTGCAGGCGTAGCCGTTTCGCTGCTCAAATTCATGGCTCAGCCGGGTGTACTGGGAGAGCGCGGTCTCCAGGTCCTCCCCGGAGAGCTCCTTCATGCGCCGTTCCAGGGCGTGCATGTCCCGTTCCAGATCAAGCACCTCCTGCTTGACGGTGAGCAGCTCCTCGTAAATGGTATTGCTGCTCAGAAGATCCTGGTGCTGGGCCAGGTAGCCCAGGGTCTTTCCCTTCGCGAGCACGGCCTCGCCGGAGTCCGCCTCCAGCTCGCCCACAATGATTTTCAGGAGGGTGGACTTTCCGGCGCCGTTGATGCCGACGACGGCGGCCTTTTCCCTGTCTTCTATATGAAAGGACGCGTTTTTCAAAATGACGTCCGTGCCAAAGGCTTTTCGGATGTTCTGGCATGAAAGTATCATAAAGCTTACCTCTGTATTGTTGAATCCATGTTTTTTAATCCGGTTCCCGGACGCTGCCCTTCCAGGCAGGAGTCAGGCCGGCAGAACCTATTATAGCGAAAAAGACACCGGGAAACAAGACAATTCTTTGTGAAGAATTCTGCAAACTTGGTTGACAATATTTTCTTCCATCGCTTATAATAAAGACAGCTTTTAATACGCTGACTGAAGGGTGTGTGCAATGAAAGACGAACGTCATACGGAAGAAAGAGAAATCTCGAAGGCTGTCATCAAGCGGCTCCCGCGGTATTACCGGTACCTGGGCGAGCTGATGGAGAGCGGCGTGGAGCGGATTTCCTCGGGAGAGCTGAGCACCAGAATGAGCGTCACGGCCTCCCAGATCCGCCAGGATCTGAACAATTTCGGAGGCTTCGGCCAGCAGGGATACGGCTATAATGTGAAGTATCTGTATGAAGAGATTGGCAAGATCCTCGGACTGGACAAGAGACACAACATGATCATCGTAGGAGGGGGCAACCTGGGACAGGCCCTGGCCAACTACGTGGATTTTGAGAAGAGAGGCTTCTATATCAAAGGGATTTTCGACGTGAATCCGGTTCTGAAGGGCTTAAGCGTCCGGGGGATCCAGATTCATATGCTGGAGGATCTGGAAAGCTTCATCCGCGATGAGAATATTCAGATCGCGGCGCTGACCCTGCCGAAATCGAAGGCAGAGGAGATGACGGAGCTGCTGGTGAAGTATGGGATCAAGGCGATCTGGAATTTCGCCCATATTGATCTCCAGGTGCCGCCGGACGTGCTGGTGGAGAACGTACACCTGTCCGAGAGCCTGATGCAGCTTTCCTACAATATTACCCGGTACGAGAAGGAGCACCCGCGTCCGGAGTGATTTTTATGTTTCTGAAGTTTGAGGGACTGCCGCGAGTCCTGGCCCCGGTTTTATCTCCGAAGGGATCCGCAGCAGCCTCTTTCTTTTTATGCAAAACGACATATACTATAGGCAGGAGCTTGAAAGAATGAAGAAGTATCAGCGTGTGGCGGCCTTAATCGATCTGGACGCCATAGAGGAAAATTTTGAAGCCATGAGGGCAGGCCTTCCGGCCGGCACGAAAATGGCGGCAGTGGTGAAGGCGAACGGCTACGGCCACGGGGCGGTGCCCATCGCCCGGCTGTTGGAGTCGAAGGATGCTGTCTGGGGGTTCGCGGCGGCGACGATTGAAGAGGCGCTGGCTCTGCGAAGCTATGGGATCCGAAAACCTGTGCTGGTGCTGGGCTATGTGTTTCCGGACGCGTACGAACAGCTGGTGGAGCAGGAGATCCGCCCGACGGTGTTCCGTATGGATATGGCGCGGGAGCTTTCCCGGGAAGCGGTCCGGCAGAAGAAGACGGTGCCGGTCCATATCAAGCTGGATACAGGCATGAGCCGTATCGGCTTTGCGGATACGGAGGAAAGCCTGAGAGAAATCTGTGAGATTCACAAGCTTCCGGGCCTTGCGCTGGAAGGACTGTTTACCCATTTTGCCCGGGCGGATGAGGCGGATAAGAGGTACGCGGACAGACAGTTCGCGCGGTTTCTAAGCTTTCGGGACGCCTGCGCCAGGGAGGGGATCGAGTTCCCCATCTGCCACTGCGCCAACAGCGCTGCGATCATTGATATGCCAGAGACCGGCCTTAATCTGGCGCGGGCGGGTATCGCGCTGTATGGGCTGTATCCTTCCGGGGAAGTGAAGAAGGAACGTGTGGCCCTGCGCCCTGCCATGGAGCTTAAGAGCCATATTGTGCATATAAAGGAGGTGCCGGCGGGGACGCAGATAAGCTATGGAGGAATCTACACGGCGCCGGAGGCGCGGCGTATCGCCACCATTCCGGTAGGCTATGGGGACGGCTATCCCAGGAGCCTGTCGGATAAGGGCTGCGTGCTGATCGCGGGAAAGCGGGCTCCGATCCGGGGCAGGGTCTGTATGGATCAGTTCATGGTGGATGTGACGGAGATTCCGGAGGCGGAGCCGGGAATGGAAGCCACTCTGTTTGGCAGGGACGGCGGGGAATTCCTGTCCATGGATGAGCTGGCGGAGCTTTCCGGCCGCTTTAATTATGAGTTTGCCTGCGATATCTCCGGCAGAGTGCCGCGGATCTACCTGCGGCACGGACGCGCGGTGGAGACTGCGGAGGACGTCTGGACGACGCGGCCGATGTAAGGGGGCGGCCGGGGATTTGCCCTGCCGGCTTTTCGGGCCGCTGCCTTTGGGAATAAGCGGCGGGCCTGTATACGGGTGAAGATTTTGGAAATACTTCAGATATGGCTGGAGAACCAGCCGGAGGATTTTCAGGATCGGAGTGTGAAAGGCTTTGATAATCAGGCGGGGAGACATCTACTACGCGGATCTGCGTCCGGTGGTCGGTTCCGAGCAGGGCGGCGTCCGTCCGGTGCTTGTGATACAGAACGATACGGGCAACCGCCACAGCCCGACGGTCATCGTGGCGGCCATTACTTCCAAAATGAATAAGGCGAAGCTTCCCACCCATGTGGAGCTTTCCGCCCGGCAGTGCCAGATTGTGAAGGATTCGGTGATTCTGCTGGAGCAGCTGCGCACCATCGACAAGCAGCGGCTGCGGGATAAGGTCTGCCACCTGGAGCCGGGCATCCTGGCCCGGGTGGACGAGGCCCTGAGGGTAAGCCTGGAGCTGGGTACATAATGGGGCTTGCCTTTCAAAAAAAGTAGTGCTAGAATAGATGAGAAAGTCTGCCGGGAGAGGCGTGCGGCCTGCGCGCTTCACGGGGCGGAGAAGAAAAGTACGAAAAGAATAGGAGTGTTTTTATGTCAGGACATTCAAAGTTTGCGAACATAAAGCATAAAAAAGAGAAGAACGACGCAGCAAAGGGAAAGATTTTTACGATCATCGGACGTGAGATCGCCGTAGCCGTAAAGGAGGGCGGTCCGGATCCGAATAATAACAGCAAGCTCCGCGATGTGATTGCCAAGGCGAAGGCCAATAACATGCCCAACGATACCATCGAGCGCGGCATCAAGAAGGCGGCCGGCAACGCGAACGCGGTGAATTACGAGTATGTTTCCTATGAAGGCTACGGGCCGAACGGAATCGCGATTATCGTGGACGCGCTGACGGACAACAAGAACCGTACCGCGGCCAATGTGAGAAGCGCGTTTACGAAGGGGAACGGCTCTGTGGGAACCCAGGGCTGCGTATCCTATATGTTTGACCGGAAGGGACAGATTATCGTGGACCGTGAGGAGTGCGATATGGACCCGGATGATCTGATGATGCTGGCTCTGGACGCCGGCGCTGAGGATTTCTCCGAGGAGGAGGACAGCTTTGAGATCCTGACGGATCCCGACTCTCTGGGAGAGGTGCGCCAGGCTCTGGAGGAGAAGGGGATTCCCATGGCCCAGGCAGAGGTCACCATGATCCCGCAGACCTATGTGACGCTGACAGACGAGGACGCGGTGAAAAATCTGCAAAGGACGCTGGATCTCCTGGACGAGGACGACGATGTCCAGAATGTGTACCACAACTGGGACGAGTAGGAGGCAGACATATGGAGAAGATGGATATCGTGACTTATGGGGAGACCTACAACCGCGCCATGCAGGGGATAGAGGATATGCTGCTCCGGGAAGGAAATCCCATGAGCTCCTTTAAGAAGAATGTGTATCCGGAAGCCTTCCAGGCTTATCTGCGCCGTCATATGGAGACGCTGAACGCGATTGAAGCCATCTATCAGCAGGAGGAGAATCCCAAGCTGTGGGCAGAGAAGCTGGCGGATCACCTGGTGTCAGCGGCTCAGGCAGAGATTGACGCGATCCCGAAAAAGGGAAAGAAGAGCGAGCAGCAGATTAACTACAATATGCTGCTGGCTGTCTTTGTGTTTCCAGCCTTCCTGGAGACGAAGGGGGATTCCGTGGAGCCGGTGACGGATCTGATCATCAAGAAATGGAACAAGGCGTTCCGGACCTCTGTGGGAAAGGCCAGCTATGAAAAGATAGAGAACGGCTTTCATAAGAAGCTTTGCTATATCACCACGGCGGTCTGCGAGAGCCAGGGCAAGGCGGACGACTGCTACGAGCTGGAGCTTCTGCGTTCCTACCGGGACGGCTATCTGCTTTCCACGGAGGATGGACAGGCTCTGGTGAAGGAATACTACAATATCGCTCCGACGATTGTGAACCGCATCAACCGGCAGGACAATGCAGAGGAGATCTATGGGGGGATCTGGGATTCCTGGCTTTCCGGCTGTGTGCATCTGATTGAGGCGGGAGAGAAGGAAGCCTGCCGTGAGAAATACATGGACATGGTCTATGAGCTGAAAGAGAGGTACATGGCATGAGACTGGATACCATCTGCGTACAGGGGGGCTGGAAGCCGGGCAACGGCGAGGCCAGAGTGCTCCCTATTTACCAGAGCACAACCTTTAAATATGACACGTCAGAGCATATGGGAAAGCTGTTCGACCTGGAGGAAAACGGATATTTTTACACCCGTCTCCAGAATCCCACCAACGACTGCGTAGCGGCGAAGATCGCGGAGCTGGAGGGCGGCGTGGCGGCCATGCTGACATCCTCCGGACAGGCGGCGAATTTTTATGCCGTCGTAAACCTGTGCGAGGCGGGCGATCACATTGTCTGCTCCGCCAAGGTGTACGGAGGCACCTTCAACCTGTACGCCGCGACTCTCAAGAAGATGGGAATCGACTGCACCTTTGTGGATCCGGACGCTCCGGAGGCAGAGATTGAGAAGGCCTTCCGCCCGAATACCAAGGCGGTAGTGGGCGAGACCATCGCGAATCCCGCTCTGGTGGTGCTGGACATCGAGAAATTCGCAAGGCTGGCCCATAAGCATGAGTGTCCGCTGATTGTGGACAATACCTTCGCGACCCCGATCAACTGCCGGCCGTTTGAGTGGGGGGCGGATATCGTGACCCATTCCACCACCAAATACATGGACGGCCACGCCATGGCGGTGGGCGGCTGTATCGTGGACAGCGGCAATTTCGACTGGGATGCCCATAAGGAGAAGTTCCCGGGGCTGACTACGCCGGACCCGACCTATCACGGCATCATATATACGGAGCGCTTCGGCAAGCTGGCCTATATCACAAAGGCGACCTCCCAGCTGATGCGGGATCTGGGAAGCGTTCCCTCTCCCATGAATTCTTTCCTGCTGAACGTGGGCCTTGAGACCCTGCCGCTCCGGGTGGAGAAGCACTGCAGCAACGCGAAGGCCGTGGCAGAGTTCCTGCACGCCCACGAGAAGGTGGACTTCGTGAATTTTGCCGGATTGAAGGACGATCCCTATTATGAGCTGGCGCAGAAATATATGCCGAACGGCACCTGCGGCGTGATTTCCTTTGGCCTCAAGGGCGGAAGGGAAGCGGCGGTCCGCTTCATGGACAGCCTGAAGCTGGCGGCTATCGTGACCCACGTGGCAGACGCCCGCACCTGCGTTCTGCATCCGGCCAGCCACACGCATCGGCAGATGACGGACGAGCAGCTTCTGGAGGCAGGCGTGACGCCGGGCATGATCCGTCTTTCGGTGGGAATCGAGAATCCCCAGGACATCATCGAGGATCTGGAGCAGGCGCTGCGCCAGGCATAGCAGACAGGTATAAGGACCCTGATCTTTTCACATACTAAAGAAAACGGTGTGGAAAGGTCAGGGTATTTTTTATGGAAAAGAGACAAGAAGAGCAAGAGCAAAGGGAACAGCAGGACGAATGGCAGAAGGAGCGGGACCGCCAGGTGGAGGATTACGGCCAGCTCACGCTGGACGACGGAGAGGCGCGCATTCATCTCCTGAATATCATCGGCGAGATCGAGGGACATGAATGCCTTCCCTCAAACTCCAAGACCACCAAATATGAGCACGTGATTCCGCAGCTTGCGGCGCTGGAGGACAGCCGCAGCATCCAGGGACTGCTGGTGCTGATTAATACGGTGGGCGGCGATGTGGAGTCGGGCCTGGCCATTGCGGAGATGATCGCTTCTTTGAGTAAGCCGACGGTTTCCCTGGTCCTGGGCGGAAGCCATTCCATCGGCGTGCCTCTGGCGGTGTCCGCGGATTATTCGCTGATTGTGCCTACAGGCACCATGATGATTCATCCGGTCCGCATGAACGGCCTGATTATCGGGGTCGCCCAGACCTTCGATTATTTTCAGAAGATCCAGGACCGGATTTCCGGGTTCATCGTCTCGCACAGCCGGATATCCGAGGAAAGGCTGATGAAGCTGATGCTGGAGACCGGGGAGCTGACCAAGGATGTAGGCTCTGTGCTGGTGGGCCGCCAGGCTGTGGACGAAGGGCTCATCGACGGGATAGGCGGCATCCGGGAGGCTTTCGCGAAGCTGCGGGAGCTGATCCGGATGGAGAACGCAGGTTCTTGTAAATGAAGAAAAAAAATGCTATAATAAACCGAATTATGCGAATGAAGAATAGAAACTGTGCAGTGGGAGGACGATAAAAAGATGGCATCTGGCACATCCGGCAGGCGCCGGACGACGACACGGAAGAAGACGGCGGCTTCGTCCAGGAAGACGGCCGCGAAAAGAAAAGAAGAGAACGCGTTTATCCGCGACGAGATTAAGATACTCCTTCTCTTTGCGCTATCGGTGCTGCTGCTTTTGAGCGCTTTTGGCGTCGGAGGAGCGGCGGGCGACGCGGTGAGCGGCGTATTATTTGGATTGTTTGGCCTGTTTGCCTATGTGCTGCCCATAGGCCTGTTTTTTGTGGCCGCCTTTTCTATTTCCAATAAGGATAATACCATTGCGGCTGTAAAGGGAGGGGCCATGATTGCCGCGGGCTTTCTTTGCTGCGCTCTGTTTCAGCTGTTCGGAGGCGAAAAGGACGGCGCGGGGACGGCAGCGGCCTTCTACACCTTTTCCGCGGAACATAAGAGGGGCGGCGGCTTTTTCGGCGGCATGATCTGTAAGGCGCTTAAGGGGGCCTTTGGAACAGCCGGAGCCTGGATTATTGTTCTGGTGCTGCTGATCATCTGCGCGGTGGTGATCACGGAGCGTTCCTTTATCAGCGGGGTAAAGAAGGGGAGCCGGAAGGTCTACGATACGGCCCGCGAGGATGCGAGACGCCACCGTATTCAGGCGGAGGAACGCAGGGCGGCCCGTCAGAAGGCTATGGAAGAAAAGGCAGCCTGGGAGCAGGAGCAGGCGCGGAAGGAAGAACGCAGGGCGGAACAGGAGCCAGAAGAGCCGAAACGGCTCCGGACAGAGCATAAGGTTTCCGGAGTGGCGCTGGAGGAAACTACCATGAAAAAGGATTCCGGCACCGACGAGATGCGGGAGATTACGCTGGAGGGCGGAGGCGGACCGGAGCTGCAGGATCTGGATGAGATGTTCCGGATTCCCATCCACAGAGAGCGGAGCGTTTGCCAGGAAGCGGCAGAGCCGGAAGAAGCGGAAAAGCAGGAGCAGATCCGGATAGATAAGGCGGCAGTCCGGGATATGGATATTTCCGCAGAAGCGCCGCAGCCCCCGCAGAAGACAGACCCAGAACTTCCTTTGGCGGCACAAAAAGAAGAAAACGCGGCGTCTGTGCCGCCGCAGGCCGGCGGCGGAGCAGTCCGGGAAGACGGACAGAGCCGTCCCGCTTTTCAGCCGCCCCGCAGGAGGGCATACATATATCCGCCGGTGCGCCTTCTTAACCATGTGAAGCACAAGGAAAACCGGGACGCAGACAGAATCCTTCACGAGACAGCCCTGCATCTGCAGCAGATTCTCCGGGATTTCGGCGTGGGGGTGACCGTGACGGACGTAAGCCAGGGCCCGGCGGTCACGCGCTATGAGCTTCAGCCCGATCAGGGCGTAAAGGTCAGTAAGATTGTATCCCTGGCGGATGATATCAAGCTGAATCTTGCTGTGTCAGACGTCCGGATCGAGGCGCCGATTCCGGGAAAGGCGGCCGTGGGCATCGAGGTTCCCAACGCGGAGAACGCCATTGTCCCCTTCCGGGAGCTGGTATCCTCCCAGGAATTTAAAAATCATAAATCGAAGCTGGCCTTTGCGGTGGGTAAGGATATCGCCGGAAAGATTGTGGTGACGGACATTGCGAAGATGCCCCATCTGCTGATTGCGGGAGCGACTGGATCTGGTAAATCTGTCTGCATCAATACGCTGATTATGAGCCTCCTCTACAAGGCTTCGCCGGACGAGGTCAAGCTGATTATGATTGACCCCAAGGTGGTGGAGCTGAGCGTGTACAATGGAATTCCCCATCTGCTGATCCCAGTGGTGACGGATCCCAAGAAGGCGGCGGGAGCGCTGAACTGGGCGGTGGCGGAGATGACGCACCGTTACAAGCTTTTTGCGGATCACAATGTGCGGAACCTGCAGGGATATAATGAAAAGATTGCCGGTATGACCGGAGAAGGGCAGGAAGCGGCTCCGGAGAAGCTGGCGCAGATTGTGATCGTGGTAGACGAGCTGGCGGATTTGATGATGGTAGCGCCAGGTGAAGTAGAGGACGCCATCTGCCGTCTGGCCCAGCTGGCCCGGGCGGCGGGCATCCATCTGGTGATCGCGACCCAGAGGCCCTCTGTCAATGTCATTACGGGCCTCATCAAGGCGAACATGCCCTCCAGAATCGCCTTCGCGGTATCCTCCGGCGTGGATTCCAGGACGATTCTCGACATGAACGGAGCGGAAAAGCTGCTGGGAAAGGGCGATATGCTGTTCTATCCGTACGGCTATCCCAAACCGGTCCGGGTGCAGGGCGCCTTTGTTTCGGACGAGGAGGTGGGCGCCGTGGTAGATTTCCTGAAGGAAAACAACAGCGGCGCAGACTACAGTTCTGAGGTGGAGGAGCATATCAGCGCCGTACAGACTGAGACGCCGGACAACCATGCGAAAGCGGACGGCCCGGAAAGGGACGCCCTGTTCGCGGAGGCCGGGAAATTCATCATCGAGAAGGATAAGGCTTCTATCGGCATGCTTCAGCGCTGGTTCAAGGTAGGCTTTAACCGTGCCGCCCGCATCATGGATCAGCTGGCAGAGGCGGGAGTCGTAGGCGAAGAGGCCGGGACGAAGCCCAGAGAGATCCTGATGACGATGGAGGAATTCGAACGGTATCTGGAGGAGCATGTCTGACGGAGCCGGAATGCAGAAGAGGGAACCCGTATGAAATGTCCAAACTGCGGAAAAGAACTGAAAACAGGACAGCTTTACTGTGAAAGCTGCGGACAGGAGATCCAGATTGTTCCGGACTATGATCCGCTGGACGAGCTTCTGATTGGCCGGGAGGAGCCGGCGGAGAAGACGTTTTCCCCTTCCGGAAAAAAGACAAAAAATCCGGAGGAGTGGAAAAAGCAGGGAAAACAGAGAGTTTTTCCGGAGCAGACGGAACCGGAGAAGCGCAGAGCCGTATTTTCCCTGAAATGGTGTCTGCTTCTTGGCGGCCTTCTGCTGTGCTTCGCTGCCTTTGTCGGAACCTACCGGCTGACGACGCGGGAGAACAGCTATTCCTGGCAGCTGAGGCGTGGAAAGTCCCTGGTGGAAAAGGAAGCGTATGAAGAGGCGGTTCCTTATCTGAAAAAGGCAGATGAGCTGCAGGCAGAGATGGAAGGAGCGGCTGTCGAGCCCCTGCTTTACCTGGCGCAGGCCTACGCCCATACAGGGGCCGACGAGCTGGCGGCGGACTGCATGGAGGACGCCATCGACCGGGAAGCGTCTGTGCGGGGAGATGATGCTCAGCTTTCACAGCTGTATCTGGATTATATGGAGATCCTGAACCTGACCGGGCAGACGGAGCGGATCGAAGAGGTGATAGAGGACTGCGCCTATCCGGAGATCCGGGAGCAGCTCCTTCCCTACCGGGTAGAGAAGCCCTCCTGCGACGTGCCGGAGGGGACCTATGGCTATTATCTCCACCTGGAGCTGCGGGCGGAATACGGAAGTATCTATTATACCCTGGACGGCACCACGCCGACGGCGGACAGCACGCGCTACGAAAAGCCCATAGAGCTGCGGGACGAGGGCGAGACCCTGCTGAGCGCGGTGGCAGTCAATAAAAAGGGAATGGTCAGCGAGCCGCTGGTGCTGGTGTATAAGCTGGATTTTCAGGAAGATTCCTGATAAGGATAGAAAAGAAGAGGAGGATGAAGGAAATGGTAAAGCATCTTGTAATGTGGAACTTTCGGGAGGATTTCCCGGAGGAGAAGAAGGAAGTGATGGCGAAGGAGGCAGACGCAAGGCTGAAGGCTCTGGTGGGGCAGATTCCGGGGCTTGTCTTTGCTGAGATGAAGCTGAACCGTCTGCCGGGAAGCAGCAGAGAGCTGCTGCTGGTATCTGATCTGGAGACGGCGGAGGATCTGGAAGGCTATCAGGTGCACCCGCTTCATGTGGCTGTGGCAAATGAGGTCATCAAGCCCGCTGCCTGCGACCGCGCCTGCTTTGATTATGAATATTAATACATAAACCAGTTGAAATCTGGCCGGGATTGGATTATTATATTAAAGATGAGCAGTCGTCTGTGAGAGGCGGCTGTAAGGCGGGAAGGAGCCCGCTTAAGACTATACTCCAGGAGGAAGCTTATGTTCAAGATTGTAAAGGCAGAGCAGCTCTCTGCAAGTGTTTACATGAAGGTCGTCGAGGCTCCCAGAGTGGCGAAAGCCTGCGAGCCGGGACAGTTTATTATCGTAAGGCTGGACGAGACAGCGGAGCGCATTCCGCTGACCATCTGCGATTACGACCGGGAGGCGGGAACGGTGACGATCGTGTTCCAGCCCATCGGCGTGTCTACCACGAAGCTGGTGGATCTGAAGGAAGGGGACTATATCCTTGATTTTGTGGGACCGCTTGGAAAGCCGTCCGAGCTGGTGACGGATGATTTCGAAGAGGTCAAGAAGAAAAAAGTGGTTTTCATCGCCGGCGGCGTGGGAACGGCTCCCGTATATCCCCAGGCGAAATGGCTGCATGATCATGGCGTAGAGTGCGACATCATCGTCGGCGCCCGTACCAAAGACCTGCTGATCCTGGAGGAAGAGCTCAAAAGCGTAGGAAATCTGTACCTGTGTACGGATGACGGCAGCTACGGCTTCCACGGAGTGGGTACCGCCATGCTGGAGAAGCTGGTGAGCGAGGGCCATCAGTATGACCTCTGCGTAGCCATTGGCCCGATGATTATGATGAAATTCGCCTGCCTGACCACAGAGAAGCTTGGCATTCCCTGCGTGGTCAGCATGAACCCGATCATGGTGGACGGAACCGGTATGTGCGGAGCCTGCCGCGTGCTGGTGGGCGGCGAAGTGAAGTTCGCCTGCGTGGACGGACCGGAGTTCGACGGCCATAAGGTGGATTTCGACCAGGCGATGAAGCGTGCGGCCATGTACAAGACCGAGGAGGGCCGCAGATTCCTGGCATACAAGGAAGGAAAGACGCATCACGGCGGATGCGGACATTGCGGAGGTGACAAATAATGGCTGACGTATTAAAGAAAGTACCGGTAAGAGAGCAGGATCCGAAGGTCCGCGCGACGAACTTTGACGAGGTCTGCTTGGGATATAATAAAGACGAGGCGGTGGAAGAGGCCGGACGCTGCCTGGACTGTAAGAAGGCAAAATGTATGGAAGGCTGCCCGGTGCAGATCCATATTCCTGATTTTATCAAGGCGGTAAAGGAAGGCGATTTCGCGAAGGCTTATGGTGTCATCAGCGAGTCCTCCTCCCTTCCGGCTATCTGCGGACGTGTATGTCCCCAGGAGAGCCAGTGCGAGGGACGCTGCATCCGCGGCATCAAGGGCGAGCCGGTTTCCATCGGAAAGCTGGAGCGCTTCGTGGCCGACTGGGCGAGAGAGCAGGGCATCAAGCCTGCGGCTCCCGCTGAGAAGAACGGCAAGAAGGTAGCCGTCATCGGTTCCGGCCCCGCAGGCCTGACCTGTGCCGGCGATCTGGCGAAGCTGGGCTATGACGTGACCATCTTCGAGGCTCTGCACAAGGCAGGCGGCGTGCTGGTATACGGCATTCCGGAGTTCCGTCTTCCCAAGGACGGCGTCGTGCTTCCCGAGGTGGAGAATGTGAAATCTCTGGGCGTGAAGATTGAGACCGACGTGATCGTAGGAAAGTCCGTCACCATCGACGAGCTGATGGAGGAGGAAGGCTTTGACGCCGTATTCATCGGTTCCGGCGCGGGACTTCCGAAGTTCATGGGAATCCCGGGCGAGACCGCCTGCGGCGTATTCTCCGCCAACGAGTATCTGACCAGAAATAACCTGATGAAGTCCTTTGATGAAAATTACGATACCCCGATCGCGAAGGGACACAAGGTGGCAGTCGTCGGCGGCGGAAACGTGGCCATGGACGCGGCCCGTACCGCTCTCCGTTTCGGCGCCGAGGTACATATCGTATACCGCCGTTCCGAGGAAGAGCTTCCTGCCCGTGTGGAGGAGGTTCACCACGCGAAGGAGGAAGGTATCATCTTCGACCTTCTGACCAATCCGGTGGAGATCCTGGTAGGCGAGGACGGCTGGGTGAACGGCATCCGCTGCATCCGCATGGAGCTGGGCGAGCCGGACGCTTCCGGAAGAAGACGCCCCGTAGAGGTGCCGGGATCCGAGTTTGACATGGAAGTGGATATGGTTATCATGTCTCTGGGAACCTCTCCGAACCCGCTGATCTCTTCTACCACCAAGGGACTGGAGGTAGACCGCAGAAAGTGCATCGTGGCGACTGAGGATGTAGGAGCGACCTCCAAGCCGGGCGTATTCGCCGGCGGAGACGCTGTGACCGGAGCGGCCACCGTTATCCTGGCTATGGGTGCAGGCAAGGATGCCGCCAGAGGAATCCATGAGTATCTGAGCCAGAAATAATATACGACGAAAGAAATTTCGATAAGTGTGATAAAGGAGCGCTGCAGGAAGATTTGTGGTGCTCCTTTCGCGCTTTTCATGGGAAAAGGACCGAAAGGAGAGACACAGACGGATGAAGCTTACCATACTGGGAACCGGAAACGCACAGGTGACGGAGTGCTACAATACCTGCTATGTGCTGAGCAGCGAGGAGGGACCGCTTCTGGTGGACGGAGGCGGCGGCAGCATGATTTTAAGCCGGCTGAAGCAGGCAGGCATCGACGCGGACAGCATTCACCATATTATCGTGACCCATAAGCATATCGACCACCTGCTTGGGATCATCTGGATGCTGCGCGTCATCTGCCAGGATATGAACCGTGGAAACTACGAGGGCGAGGCGTATATCTACGCCCACAAGGAGCTCTCGGAAATGATACAGACGCTGGCGGAAATGCTGCTGAACAAAAAAGAGATCAAGCAGATCGGAAAACGGGTTCATCTGGTGGCGGTGGAGGATGGAGAAAAGAAAACCATCCTGGACCATACGTATACCTTTTTTGATATCGGCTCCACGAAGGCAAAGCAGTACGGCTACATGCTGGATCTGGGAGACGGACGCCGCCTCACCTGCTGCGGCGACGAGCCCTACAATGAGCGGGAGGAAAGCTACGCGAAGGGCAGCGACTGGCTGCTCCACGAGGCCTTCTGCCTGGACGGCCAGGCAGACATTTTCCATCCCTATGAGAAGCACCACTCTACCGTGAAGGACGCCTGCGAGCTTGCGGAAAAGCTGGGCGTAAAAAATCTGCTCCTGTACCATACGGAGGATAAGAATATCGCCCACCGCCAGGAGCTGTACCGGGCGGAGGGAGAAAAATATTTCCACGGAAGCCTCTGGATTCCGGAAGATATGGACGTGATTGAGCTGTAGCAGAGCAGACAAAAAGAATGGGCCGCAGCAAAGGAGCAGCATGAAAATCACCTGTGTTACCGTAGGAAAAATCAAAGAAAAATATCTGACCGAGGCCATCCGGGAGTATGAAAAGCGTCTGAGCCGTTACTGTAAACTGGAGATCGTGGAGCTGGCAGACGAGAAGACGCCGGAGGGGGCCAGTCCGGCGGAAGAAGCCGCCATCCGGGAGCGGGAGGGCGGCCGGATTCTGAAAGCCATCCGGGACGACGCCTATGTGATCGCCCTGGCCATCGAGGGAAGGATGCTGGATTCCGTGGAGCTTTCCCAGAAAATCGAGGCTCTGGGCACAGGGGGCGTAAGCCACATTGTCTTCGTCATCGGCGGCTCCCTGGGCCTTTCCCCAGCCGTCCTGAAGCGGGCGGACTATGCGCTGAGCTTTTCCAGAATGACCTTCCCCCATCAGCTGATGCGGGTGATTCTGCTGGAGCAGATCTATCGGAGCTTCCGGATCATGAAGCATGAGCCGTATCACAAGTAAGCGCTTCTTGCCGCATTTGGGTGTGATGTAGTGTATGATAACGCCATTTAACAGAAAAGAACTGATTGTGACGATGGAAATGAAGCGGCAGTCGGAAGTGAGAGATCTTCTTTCTCAGAATCTTATTGACTACAAAGTAACAATTACAAATCTTCAGTCGGCGCCCCTGTTTGGCAGCGCAAGGGGCCGGGTTGGAAGCTTTGGGATCAATCCGGACTATTCTTACGAATATAAAATTTATGTTCATAAAAAGGATTTTGAACAGGCAGCATATTTTCTTCAGAAGCTTCGTGAATATGCGAAGGAATAATTTAATTTCTGGAATGGAAGCCAGAAGCTCCCTTATAAAAAGAGCCGTCTGCGGGACATACTAATTCCGCGGCCGGTTTTTTGCTTTTTTTGAAGGCTTTTAAACGGGCCGCGCTCAGGCAACCTATAAGAAGGGAGTGTTGGCTTACTATGACAGAAAGAGAACATCTGGCTATGGCCTCCGTTTCGGCGCAAAGCTGGGGAGAGCTTTACGATCCAAAGCAGGCTCTGAAGACGGGAACCATATTTAAAGATTTGAACCTGCCCTTTTTCGCGGCGGAGGATCTGGCGATTCCGGTGGTGCCCGCCGGGGAAGCCGGGAAGGATCCGAAGCAGAGGGAGCGGGAGGAGCTGCTTGGAAAAATTCAGGAGGTCAGCTTTTACCTGGATGATCTGAGGCTTTATCTGGACACCCACCCGGAGGATCCGGAAGGCCTTTCGGAGCTTAAGAAGGCCTTGAAACAGAGAAAACAGCTTTTGAAGGAATTCGCGGTTTCCTTTTATCCGCTGACCTTTGACTGCCTGGCGGGAATCTATGAGGAGGAGCCGGAGCGCCAGTGCTTTTGCTGGGAAAAGGGACCGGCCCCCTGGGAAGGAGCGTGCGTCTGATGTGGATCTATGAAAAACGGCTTCAGTATCCGGTAAAAATTACGAAAACCTGCCCCAAGACGGCCCAGCTCATCATCAGTCAGTACGGCGGTCCCGACGGTGAGCTCTCGGCGTCCATGCGCTATCTGTCCCAGCGGTACACCATGCCGGTGAAGGCGGTCGGCGGCCTCCTTACGGACATCGGCACCGAGGAGCTTTCTCATATGGAAATCATCTGCTCCATGGTCTACCAGCTCACCAAAAACCTGACTGTGGAGGAGGCGAAGGCTGGGGGCTTCGACGCCTACTATATCGACCACACGGCGGGCATCTGGCCCCAGGCGGCCTCCGCCATGCCCTTTACGGCAAAGGAATTCCAGTCCAAGGGAGACGCGGTCACGGATCTGACGGAAGATCTGGCTGCGGAACAAAAAGCCCGGACGGTGTACGACAACCTGCTGCGGATGATTCCGGATCCCGAGGTCCGGGAGCCTTTAAAATTCCTGCGGGCCAGGGAGATCGTACACTTCCAGAGATTCGGTGAAGCCCTGGAGAAGACGAAGGAAACGCTGGACAGGAAGAATTTCTATTATTTCAATCCGGAGTTTGATAAGCAGATGGTTGCGGCTCCTGCCGCCGCTGCAGGGTGCGAAAAATAACTGGCAATCTATTGAAACGGTGAAAATTTTCTGATAAAATATCCGCGAAAGGAGCGGATGCTTTATGGAATTTACCGAAGTAATCAAAGAACGCTATTCCTGTAAGAAATTTGATGGAAGAGCCGTAGAAAAGGAACAGCTGGAGGCCATTCTCCAGGCAGGGCGGCTGGCTCCGACGGCCAAAAACCTGCAGGAGCAGAGGGTGTATGTGGTGCAGTCAGAGGAGGGGCTTGCGAAAATTGACAGAATTACTCCCTGCCGCTACAACGCTGGCACCGTGCTGCTGGTGGCCTTTGACAGGGAGAACGTGTTCGTCTATCCGGGCGGGAAGCGTGATTCCGGGATCGAGGACGCCGCGATCGTAGCGACCCACATGCTGCTGGCGGCGAAAAACGCCGGGGTGGAAAGCTGCTGGCTCAACAAATTTGATCCGGAGGAAGCGGCAAGGGAGTTCGGCCTTCCGGAAAACGAGGAGGTTCTGATGCTGATGGATCTGGGCTATCCGGCGGAGGGAGCGGCTCCATTGCCTCCGCACAGCAGCCGCAAGGAGCTTTCCGAGACGGTTCAGTATCTCTGATTTTGAAACGATAGCAGCTCCGGAAGGGACTCCTGGGCGGCCGCCGTGCAGCGCTGCGAAAGAGCTGCGGGAGAGCTGCTATCGTTTCATATGGTTGTCCTCGTAATCCTTCAGCGACGCGGCTGCCTGCGGGGCCATGGGAATCAGCACGAGCATGTTGAAGATGGTCATGAGGCCGATGCCGATGTCGCCCAGATCCCAGACCGCCTGGTAGGCGGCCAGTCCGCCCACAAAGAGCATGGCCAGGGCCAGAAGCTTGTACAGCGTCTGGGAGAGCCAGTTGTCGCCGAAGAGATAGGCGACGTTCGGGCGGGCGTAGAACAGGATGCCGATGAAGGTGGAGAAGCTGAAGAGCCAGAGAATGACGGCGATGAAGACGACGCCGAATTCTCCGATGTGGTACTGCATGGCAGCCTGCAGAAGATCCATGCCTTCGAGGCCATGGGTGAGGGACTCCGGCGTCAGCAGCATGATAAAGGCGGTACAGCTGCAGATCAGCAGAGTATCGATGAAGACGCCTAAGGCCTGCAGGAGGCCTTCCCTGGCCGGATGGCTGATGTCGGCAGCGGCAGCCGCGCAGGGCGCGGAGCCGCTGCCGGCTTCGTTTGAGAAGAGGCCGCGCTTGGCGCCGTTCATGATGACGGCGCCGATGCCTCCGGCCACAGCCTGTCGGAAGCCGAAGGCTTCCAGGAAAATCCGCTCCAGGACGGCCGGGAGAAGGCCGATATTGCGGATAATGATAAAGAGCGTAAGGGCAAAATACAATCCGGCCATGACGGGCACCATGATGTCGAGAACGCGGACGGTGGCGTTTTTTCGCAGGACGATGACGGCGGCCAGAATGGTCAGGCAGACCGTCGTCCAGATGGGCGGAATGTGAAAGGCGTTTTCAAAGGCTGACGAGACGGAATTTCCGATGACCTGGCTGATGCCGCACCAGCACAGCAGGCCGGAGAGCGCGAAGAGGACCGCGATCACGCAGCGCCTGCCGGAGCGCCCCGCATTCTCCATTTTTCGTCTCTCAAAAAAAGCATGAATATAATAAGCAGGACCTCCGCGGTAGCCGCCGTACAGGGGGTCCTTTTCTTTGTAGAGCTGCGCCAGGACGGCCTCCACGAAGGCCGTGGAGGAGCCGATGAGGGCGATAAGCCACATCCAGAACACCGCGCCCGCCCCGCCGGCGGAGATGGCCGCCACGACGCCGATGAGATTTCCCATGCCCACCCGGGTGGCGGTGGAGACGATCAGGGCCTGCACGCCGGAGATGGCGTCCTTGTCCGCGCCCCGTTTATCCTCCAGCGTGACCCGGATCATTTCCGGGAAAAGGCGGAAAGGGAGGCCCCTCGTCCGTATGGTCAGATAGATTCCCGCCGGAATCAGGATGAGAACCAGCAGGGAAAGCCCCAGCGTGCTGCCGCCGGGCAGAGGGAGCTGAATCAGATCCCCCCAGAGCAGATGATAAAAAAACGAAATGATATTCATGATGGAAAGCCCCCTTTTTCGCTTGTAACTCCTGGTTCTTTAGTATATAGTAAAACCATACATCTGTAAAATTGATAATCAGGATATGGAGCATTCAAAATATGAATGCTGATGGAGAAAAGAACATGGATCTGAAGAATCTGATGACCTTTATTCATGTGGCGGAGCTGAACAGCTTTACCAGGGCCGGGCAGAAGCTGGGTTTTTCCCAGTCTACGGTATCCTTTCAGATCCGGCAGCTGGAAAAGGAGCTTGGGACGCAGCTCTTTGAGCGGATCAACCACACGGTGGTTCTGACGGAAAAGGGGAGAGAGGTACTGAATTACGCCCACCAGGTCAGCAGGCTTACCCAGGAGCTGGACAGCAGCCTGAAAAGCCAGGAAGGAATATCCGGGACGATCCGCCTTGCCATGGCAGATTCCCTCTGCGACAGTCTGCTGAAGGAGGGCTTTGAAGAATTTCGGAGAAGCTGTCCGGGAATTTCTCTGAAGATTTTTGCCGCGGGAACGGAAGAGATGTTCCGCCTGCTGAACCAGAATGAGGTGGACGCCGTGCTGACCCTGGATAATCACATTTTCCAGGCAGAGTATGTGATTGCCCGGGAGGAAAAGACGGGCGTACATTTCGTGGCGGCCAGCCAGAACCCCTTATGCGGCCGGGAGGCCGTCACGGTGGAGGAGCTGGCCCGGCAGCCCTTTATCCTGACGGAGAAGGGGATGAGCTACCGCAGGCTGATGGATGAGAAATTCGCGGAGCTCTCGCTGGAGATAAGGCCCGTGCTGGAGATTGGGAGCGCAGGCCTTATCTGCTCCCTGGTGGAGCAGGGAGCAGGCGTCTCCTTCCTTCCGGACTATGTGACGGAAGAAAGGGTCCGGGATGGACGTCTTTCCTATCTCCCGGTAAAAAATTTTCAGATCGAGATCTGGAAGCAGCTTTTGTACCACCGGGATAAGTGGGTGACGCCTCAGCTGGACTGCGTGCTCTCGTACCTGGGCAGACGGGAATTCCGCTGAAAGCGCAGCAGCACGATGGCGGCCAGAATTCCTGTCAGCAGGGAATTTCCCCCGAAGTTCAGCCAGATTCCCGTAAGGCCCAGGGGCCAGAGAGCCAGAATCAGGATGACCGGGAAAAGCAGGGCGAAGGAGAGGGAAATGAGGGCCGCGCCTGTGGCATTGCCCACCGCCAGCATATAGCTCTGAACCGCGAAGGAAAACCAGCGGATCAGATAGGTCAGGGCAAAAAGCTGCAGGGCGCCCACCGCCATCGCATAGTAGGCGGAGGCCGTCTCCCCGATAAAGATCACTGCCAGCTGCCCGGGAAAGAGGAAGAGGACGGCCGCGGAGGCAAGGGAGACCACGGCGCTGGCGGTAAAGCAGCAGCGTTCAATGGCCGCCACCCGCTTCCGGTCGCCTGCGCCCCAGTTGAAGCTGACGGCAGGCTGCAGGGAATCGCACATGCCATAGAGCAGAGGCTGGATGAAGCCTTCGGCGTACATGAGGATTCCGTAGACGGAGACGGCTGTAGAGCCGCCCACCCGCAGCAGAATTGTGTTCAGCAGGATGGAGGTGACGCGGCCCGCGATATTATTCAGAAAGTTCGGGCTTCCGCAGGCAATGATCTGGCGGATCATGAAGGCGGAGAACCGGGGCTTTCTAAATTTCAGCTGCAGCCTCCCGCCTGTGAACCGGGAAAGGGCGACCAGCGCGCTGGCCGCCATGCCCAGGCAGGTGGCCAGGGCAGCGCCCCAGACGCCGAAGCGGAAATAATAGAGGAAGATAAATTCCAGGCCCGCGATCAGGGCGGACATACAGATGTTCAGGAACATGCTGAAACGGATCTTCCCGCAGATTCGCAGATAATTGTCCATGGCGAAGACGATGGTCGTCACAGGGGAGCAGAGGGCGTAGACCCGTATATAGCTTACGGCGTCAGAGAGAAGCCTGCCCTCTGCTCCCAGAAGGCGCATGAGGAAGGGAGCCGCCGCATAGAGGAGGGCGCCGATGACCGCGCCCGCCACCACGATCATCAGGCAGGCGCAGGAAAAGATATTATTGGCCTCTTCGTCTTTTTTCTTGCCCAGGTTCATGGCGATGGGCACCGAGGCTCCCACGCCGATGAGATCGGCCAGGGAAAAATTGATGATGACAAAGGGCATGGCCAGATTGAGCGCGGCAAAGGGCGTCTCTCCGAGTATTTGTCCTACCATCATGCCGTCCAGGAGCTGGTAGAGGGCAGAGGCCAGCATACTGACGGCTCCGGGAAAGGAGGCGATGAAAAACAGCTTTACAGGGGGCGTCTTGGCAAATAATGTCTTGGATTCCATAGGTCTTAACTCCTTACTGTCGAATTTCTGAATTTCTGTCTGATTTTTTGAATCCCTTTCAGGTTTTTAATCGTTACATTTTGTCCGCGGCCGGAGGCGGCGTCAGCTGGCAGCGCGCAAATTCCTGCTGAAGCTTTTGGGAAAAGTCCTCCAGGGCCGCGATAAATTCCGGAGAAAACTCTTCCAGCGTACGCTCCATGGCGGCGTCTTCCGCAGCAAACAGGGGCTTTAGGACGGAGCGGGCGTAGGCGCGTCCTTCCTCCGTCAGAAAAATCATTTTTTCCCGGGAGTGTTCCTCTCTGGCAAGGGAAAGAAGCCCCTTTTCCATGGCCTCCCGGACAATGGTGTTCAGGGTGGTTTTGGGAATCAGGTATTCCTCGCAGATCTGCTTTTGCGAGTGGGGCTGGCCGTCTGCCAGCGCGTAGAAGAGCGAAAGGGTATTGTCTTTGAGCCCGAGGGTCCGGGCGCACTGGTAATAGAGGCCGTCGATGATATTGGTACAGGCCCAGAGCCTGTTGATATAAGCACGTTTCTGTTCCAATGATATGCCGTCCTTTCTGTGCGGTGCGTAAAGCCGGTGCGCGGGGCATGGATTGTCCCTTGGCGCACCGATGCCGCGCCTGCAGCAGTCTGAAAAATAAATCCGAATTCGTACTAAAACTTTTCCGAAAAGAATTATAATCCGAATCCGTATTAAAGTCAAGAATCATTTTGGAAAGACTTACCTGTGATCTTCTGCGGTAAAGCCCGTCTTTCCCCCTTGCCAAGCCCAGCCAGTTTCTGCTAAAATATCCGCAGAGCAAAAGACGGATGTCTGTACAAAAGAGACAGAAATATAATAGAAGAAAAGAGCAGGAAGTGAAGGAAACAGCGTGAGGGATTTTGAGACAGAGGAACGGATTAACCGTGCCCTGCGGGCGCGCAGGAGAGCAGAGATACGAAGGAGAAGAAGACGAAGGGCCCGGATCAGGAGGGCTTTGGTCTTAAGCGGGATGGCGGCCTGCCTGCTTCTGGTGATCCTGGGCGGCGTGGGGATCATAAAAGCGGTCACCGGGCGGAAGGCCCAGGCAGCGGAACAGACAGCGGATGCCGGGAAAGAAGATACAGACAAAGGGAAAGGAACAGAAAAGAAGGGAAGCATAGCAGGCATTCTTGCTTCTTCAGACAGGATGCAGGAACTGGGAGAGCAGCTACAGACTGCCCTCCAGGCAGCCCAGGAAATGGAAGACGCCTTTGCAGGCGGAGCGGGAATGTCTGATTACTCCATCGGCGGCAGGGATACGGCGGCCGCGCTCACAAGCGGAGAGGTCATGAGCACCCGGGCGCTTCTGGTGGACTGGGATACGCGCACGGCGGTGGCCCAGCGCGGCGCGTCCGATCGGATCAATCCGGCGTCCATGACGAAGATTCTGACGCTTCTGGTGGCGGCGGAGCATGTGGAGGATCTCGACGATACCTTTACGATTACCAGGGAGATTACCGACTACAGCTATTCCAACGACTGCAGCGCGGTGGGCTTCGACGATGGGGAGACGGTGACGGTGCGGGATCTGATGTACGGGACGATTCTGCCCTCTGGCGCGGACGCTGCCGCCGGGCTGGCCTTCTATGTATCAGGCTCCCTGGAGGGCTTCGTGGATCTGATGAACCAGAAGCTTGCGGAGCTTGGCCTTTCGGATACGGCCCATTTTACCAACTGCGTGGGCCTGTATGACGAGAACCATTACTGCACCCTTTACGATATGGCGGAGATACTGGGGGCGGCCATCGACAACGAGTTCTGCCGGGAGGTGCTGTCGGCCCATACCTATACGACGTCGGCCACGGCCCAGCACCCGGAGGGACTTCTGATTTCCAACTGGTTCCTGCGCCGGATCGAGGACAAGGATACCCACGGCACTGTGGTCTGCGCCAAGACAGGCTACGTGGTGGAATCCGGAAACTGCGCGGCCAGCTACAGTACGTCGAACAGTGGAAAGCAGTATATCTGCGTGACGGCGGACGCCCACAGCAGCTGGCGCTGCATCTATGATCATGTGGCGGTATACCAGGAATATACGGAATAGTAACGCGTAAGCATTTCGTTGACGAATCCGGATAAAGATCTTATAATGATAGCTGTGATTTGTTGAAAAGGAAATTTCAGGAAAGGAAGCGGCTTGAATTATCGATGCAGAAGGAACTGGATTATTTCACGATTGAACATTCATACGGCGGAAACCAGGACTGGTTCTGGGATCCGATGATGAAGATAGGCGGCTGCGCGGCCCTGACGGCCTGCGACAGCTGCATTTATCTGGACTGCTATAAGGGGATGAAGGGGCTCTACCCCTTTGAGAAGACGGCGATCACAAAGAAGGACTACCAGCGCTTTGGGATGAAGATGAAGCCCTATCTGAGGCCACGCAGGAACGGCGTGGACGCCCTGGACATCTACATAGACGGCTTTGGCAGGTACCTGTCGGATCAGGGCTGCAGCCAGGTGAAGATGGAGGCGTTTCCGGGGACGGAAAAGGCGTCCCGGGCTAAGGAAGCCCTGATAGCCCAGATCGACAGCGGCCTGCCGCTGCCCTGCCTGGTGCTGAAGCACAAGAATCCCCTGTTTAAGGATTATGTCTGGCACTGGTTCCTGCTGACCGGCTACGATACGGCGGGAGAGAGCTGTATGGCGAAGGCAGTGACCTACGGGGAGTGGCAGTGGCTGGACATGGACGAGCTTTGGGATACGGGCTTTGAAAAGAAGGGCGGCCTGGTTCTCTACCATATGGATGAAAGACAGGCTTAAAGAACAAAGACAAAAGGAGAATAAAAGACATGAGCATCAGAATCGGAATTTTAGGCTATGGAAATCTTGGACGGGGCGTGGAATGCGCGGCGGCGCAGAACCCGGATATGGAGCTGAAGGCGGTTTTCACCAGAAGAAAGCCGGAGGATCTGAAAATCTGGTCGAAGACGGCAAAGGTGGTAAGCGTCTCCGAGCTGGAAAACTGGAGAGACAAGCTGGACGTGCTGATTCTCTGCGGCGGAAGCGCTACGGATCTGCCTGAGCAGACGCCGGAGTGCGCCCGGTATTTTAACGTGGTGGACAGCTTCGACACCCACGCGCGGATTCCGGAGCACTTCGCGGCGGTGGACGCGGCGGCAAAGGAGAGCGGCAAGGTGGCCGTGATTTCCGTAGGCTGGGATCCGGGCCTGTTTTCCCTGAACCGCCTGTACGCCAACGCTATCCTTCCGGAGGGGAAGGACTATACCTTCTGGGGCCGGGGCGTCAGCCAGGGCCATTCTGACGCGGTGCGCCGGGTGCCGGGGGTAAAGGACGCAAGACAGTATACGATTCCGGTGGAGAGCGCCCTGGACGCGGTGCGGGCCGGAAAGAACCCGGAGCTTTCCACGAGAGAGAAGCACACAAGAGAGTGCTTCGTGGTGCTGGAGGAAGGCGCGGACGCGGCGAAGGTGGAGCAGGAGATCAAGACCATGCCCAACTACTTCTCCGATTATGACACCACCGTGCACTTTATCACAGAGGAAGAGATGAAGCGGGATCACAGCGCCCTTCCCCACGGCGGCTTCGTGTTGCGAAGCGGCGTGACCGGACGGGAGAAGGAGCACCATCACCTGATTGAGTATACCCTGAAGCTGGATTCCAATCCGGAGTTTACCTCCAGCGTGCTTGTGGCCTACGCGAGAGCGGCTTACCGCATGGCGCAGGAGGGCATGTCCGGCTGCAAGACGGCCTTCGACATCGCTCCGGCCTACTTAAGCCCGAAGAGCGGCGAGGAGCTGCGGGCCTCCATGCTGTAACGGAAGACGGCCATGAGAGAAGAGACCAGAAAACGAATCGAAGAGGAGCTTTCCGGCTTTCCCATCTGCGAGTACGCCTTTCTCCGGCCGGAAGAGCTTCCGTTTTCGGAGAAGGTGCGCTATATCTGCCGGACGGAGTGTCCCCGGTACGGGAAATCCTGGGCCTGCCCGCCTGCGGTGGGAAGCGTGGAGGAGTGCCGGAA
>CALWQJ010000005.1 GCA_944383645.1 uncultured Merdimonas sp. | reverse complement strand
TGCTTTCTTCTTGACAGGAGAAAGTTCCTATGGTAAAATGCCAACGTGACTTTACTATGGTACAGTGGCCCATTGGTAGAGAAAGAAAGCAAAACCCGCAGCCTGAGCCTTGGCTTGCCGCTCGCGGGAATAAACGGCCGCTCTGGCGGCAGTGGGAGGACAAGATGAAAAAGAAAATGTTAAGCTTATTACTGTGCGGCTGCCTGGCGGCGTCTGCGCTGGCAGGCTGCGGAAAGGCTTCCGAGGAAGAGGTTGTAACCAATACGGACGCGGAGGACGCCGCGGAGGAAGCGGCTGCGGACGCTGAGGATACGGAAGAGGCGGCCGATGCTGCGGAAGATACCGCTGAGGCTGCCAGCGATATGGAATATGTGCTGGAGAAGGGCACACTGCTTGTGGGCATCACGAATTTCGAGCCCATGGACTATATGGACGAGAACGGCGAGTGGATCGGCTTTGACGCGGATCTGGCGAACGCTTTCGCGGAGAGCTTAGGCATCGAGGCGGAGTTTGTGGAGATCGAGTGGGACAGCAAGATCATGGAGCTGGACAGCAGCGCCATCGACTGCGTATGGAACGGCATGACCCTGACCGACGAGGTGACGAGCTCCATGGAGTGCACGGACGCCTATCTGCACAACGCCCAGGTGGTCGTAGTGCCGGCTGACGTGGCGGAGGATTACCAGGATGTGGAGAGCCTTTCCGGTCTGACCTTTGCCGTAGAGGCAGGCAGCGCGGGCGAGGCGGAGGTCAGCGCCCTGGGACTTGACTACATTCCGGTTTCTGCCCAGTCTGACGCTCTTCTGGAGGTAGCCTCCGGAACCTCTGACGCGGCAGTCATCGACCTTCTGATGGCGGCAGCCATGATCGGCGAGGGCACCGGCTACGACAATCTGACCTATACGGTAAGCCTGAACAACGAGGAGTACGGCGTGGGCTTCCGCAAAGGCTCCGATCTGACGGCGGCCCTGAACGATTTCTTCGCGGCGGCTTACGAGGACGGAACCATGCAGGCGACTGCAGAAAAATACGGCGTGCAGGCGGCTCTGATCGGAGCTGACGCTGCGGCGGCAGAGGAGTAAGACAGAAGCATGGAACTGATCATGGAGCAGATGCCGATTGTCATCCGTTCGCTGAACAGCGGCTTTCTGCAGACGCTGAAACTGTTTTTTGTGACGCTTGTCGGCTCCGTGCCGCTGGGACTGGTGATTGCCTTCGGTTCCATGTCACGCTTTAAACCTCTGAATTATCTTACAAGGATTTTTGTCTGGATCATACGCGGTACGCCGCTTATGATCCAGCTTATGATTGTATTTTACTTTCCGGGCCTGGTGTTCCACAATCAGATCTGGAGAGGGATGGACGGACGCTTTACGGCGGCGGCGGCGGCCTTCATCGTCAACTACGCCTGCTATTTCTCTGTGATTTACCGGGGCGGCATCCAGGGCGTGCCGGTGGGACAGGAGGAAGCCGGCCTGGTGCTCGGCATGACCAAGCGGCAGATTTTCTTCAAGATCAAGCTGCTTCAGATGATCAAACGCATCGTGCCGCCCATGTCCAATGAGATTATTACGCTTGTCAAGGATACGTCTCTGGCGACGACCATCGCGGTCCAGGAAATTATCTGGGCCGGCGAGTCCTTCGCGAAGGGTTCCCAGGGAATCTCCGGCGCCATCTGGCCGCTGTTCTTTACGGCTGTCTATTATCTGGTGTTCAGCGGCGTGCTGACGGTGCTTCTGGGATGGCTGGAGCGGAAGCTGGAATATTTCAGGTAAGGAGGCGTAATAGCTATGGCGATTCTGGAAGTAGAACATATCAGTAAAAACTTTGAGGACACGGAGGTGTTAAAGGACATCAGCTTTTCCCTGGAAAAGGGAGAGGTGCTGTCCATCATCGGCTCCTCCGGAAGCGGAAAGACCACCTTCTTACGCTGTCTGAATTTTCTGGAACAGCCGGATACCGGCGTCATCCGGGTGAATGGCGAGACGCTTTTTGACGCAAGCGTCCGCCAGTCCCAGCAGGAGGCGGAGATCCGCAGGAAGCGCCTCCACTTCGGCCTGGTGTTCCAGTCCTTCAATCTCTTTCCCCAGTACACGGCCCTGGGCAATGTGATGCTGGCAAGAGAGCTCCTGGCAAAGGAGCAGCCGGACTACAAGGCCCGGAAAAAAGAGATTCACCAGGAGATTGAGGAGGAGGCCAAGGCGCTTCTTCTGCAGATGGGCCTGGGAGAACGGATGGAGAATTATCCCCATCAGCTTTCCGGCGGCCAGTGCCAGCGGGTGGCCATCGCCCGGGCGCTTGCCCTGAAGCCGGATATCCTCTGCTTCGACGAGCCCACCTCGGCCCTCGATCCGGAGCTGACCGGGGAGGTGCTGAAGGTCATCAAAGAGCTGGCGGATAAGAAGACGACCATGATCATTGTCACCCACGAGATGGCTTTCGCCCACGACGTGGCCAGCAAGGTGATTTTCATGGACGAAGGCATGATCCTGGAACAGGGGACGCCGCAGGAGGTCTTCGAGCACACGCAGCAGGAGAGGACGAAGCAGTTCCTGTCCCGGTACACAAATGGATAAAAGACAAATGGATAAAAGATGCGCTTTGGCAGGGCGCGCCCAAGACGATAAGCGTTTGGCGCTTATGTTTTGGGGCGCCTTGCTTTTTTTCGGTGAAATTTCCGGTTGAAATCCGGCCCGTTTGATACTAAAATAGAAAAGATTCAGCAAAAGACTACGATTTACAGGGAAAGGAGCGGGTCCATGACGGAGAAGCGGAAGGAACCTCTTGTGATTCTCACAGGTCCCACGGCGGTGGGGAAGACGAAGCTTTCGATTGCCCTTGCGAAGGCCATCGGCGGGGAGATTATCTCGGCGGATTCCATGCAGGTCTACCGGCGCATGGACATCGGCTCCGCGAAGATACGGCCGGAGGAGATGGAGGGGATCCCCCACTATCTGATCGATGTGCTGGAGCCCACAGAGGAATTTCATGTGGTGCGCTTCCAGCAGATGGCGAAGGAGGCCGTAAGGAGGATCCGGGAGAAGGGACATATTCCCATCATCGCGGGCGGCACCGGCTTTTATATCCAGGCCCTTCTCTACGATATTGACTTTACGGAAAACGAGGCCCAGACCAGCGTCCGGGCAGAGCTGGAGGAGCTGGCGAAAAGAGAAGGCCCGGAGAAGCTCCATGAGCTGCTTTCCAGGATCGATCCGAAGGCGGCGGTGGAGATCCACGCCCACAATGTGAAGCGGGTCATCCGGGCGCTGGAATTCTACCGCCTGACGGGGAGACGGATCTCGGAGCATAACGAGGAGCAAAAAGGAAAGGAATCCCCCTACAATTTCGCCTATTTTGTGTTAAACGATGAGCGCCAGCGGCTCTATGAGCGGATTGACGCCCGCGTGGACGAGATGCTGGAGGAAGGGCTTCTGCAGGAGGTGGAGGGCCTGAAGGCGGAGGGGCTCTGCCGGGGCATGGTGTCCATGCAGGGGCTGGGCTATAAGGAGCTTTTAAGCTATCTGGACGGGGAATGCTCCCTGGAGGAGGCGGTGCGGATTCTGAAGCGGGACACGCGCCATTTCGCCAAGCGGCAGCTGACCTGGTTCCGGCGGGAGCGGGACGTGATTTGGCTGGACCGGCAGCGGTTCGGAGACGACGGAGCGATCCTGGAGGAAATGTTGAAAATCTTAAGAGAAAAGGGAATGATAGAAGATGGAGCATGAAATGAGACATACAGACGAGATGTACCGGGAGCTTGGGATCCGAAAGGAGGTCTATGCCTTCGGTCAGGAGATAGAGAAGACCTTAAAGGAAAGGTTTGAAGGGATCGACGCCACGGCGGAGTACAATCAGCTGAAGGTGGTGGGCGCCATGCAGAAGGCCCGGGTGGAGGCCGCCTGCTTCGCGGCCACCAGCGGCTATGGCTACAACGATCTGGGAAGAGAGAAGCTGGAGGCGGTCTACGCGGCGGCCTTTCACGCGGAGTCTGCCCTGGTGCGCCCGCAGATTGCCTGCGGGACCCACGCGCTGGCGGTGGCGTTGTCGGGAAACCTGCGGCCCGGAGACGAGCTGCTCTCCCCGGTGGGCAAGCCCTATGACACGCTGGAGGAGGTCATCGGCATCCGGCCCTCCAACGGATCCCTGGCAGAGTACGGCGTCACCTACCGCCAGGTGGACTTAAAGGAGGATGGAAGCTTTGACTATCCGGCTATCGAGGCGGCCCTGAATGAAAAGACCAGGCTGGTGACCATCCAGCGCTCTAAGGGCTACCAGACCCGGCCTACCTTTTCAGTGAAGCAGATCGGGGAGCTGATTGCCTTTATAAAGGAAAGAAGACCCGACGTGATCTGCATGGTGGACAACTGCTACGGCGAGTTCGTGGAGCGGATCGAGCCCACAGACGTGGGCGCGGATCTCTGCGTGGGTTCCCTGATCAAGAATCCGGGCGGCGGACTGGCCCCCATCGGCGGCTACATCGTAGGAAAAGAGGAGTATGTGGAGAACGCGGCCTACCGTCTGACCTCTCCGGGTCTGGGAAAAGAGGTGGGAGCCTCCCTGGGCGTGATGCAGAGCTTCTATCAGGGCTTTTTCCTGGCCCCGACTGTGACGGCTGCGGCGCTCAAAGGCGCCATCTTTGCCGCCAATATTTATGAGAAGCTGGGCTTCCCGGTGATTCCGAACGGGACGGAGAGCCGCCACGACATCATCCAGGCCGTGACCTTCGGCTGCCCGGAGGGCGTGATTGCCTTCTGCCAGGGCATCCAGGCGGCCGCCCCGGTGGACAGCTACGTGACGCCGGAGCCCTGGGCGATGCCAGGCTACGACAGCGACGTCATCATGGCGGCCGGCGCCTTTGTGCAGGGCTCCTCCATCGAGCTTTCCGCGGACGGCCCCATCAAGCCGCCCTATGCGGTCTATTTCCAGGGCGGCCTGACCTGGCCCCACGCGAAGCTGGGAATCCTCATGTCCCTGCAGAAGCTTCTGGACGCCGGGCTGGTGAAGCTGTCATGACCGGAAAAAGGCGGGTGCTGGTCATCGGAGGCGGCGCCTCCGGCCTCATGGCGGCCATCGCCGCGGCGGAGCGCGGGGCGAAGGTGACCCTTCTGGAGCGGAACCGGCAGGTGGGAAAGAAGATCCTCGTGACGGGCAACGGCCGCTGCAACCTGACGAATTTGGACCAGGATCTGTCCCATTACCGGGGCGGGGAGCCGGGCTTCGCGGCTGCGGTGCTGGGGGAATTTGGGCTTTCGGAGACGCTGGAGCGCTTCAAAAGGATGGGCGTGCATACCCGGAGCCGGAACGGCTATCTCTATCCCTACAGCGATCAGGCTTCTTCCGTGGCGGACGCCCTTCGGATGGAGGCGGAGCATCTGGGCGTAAAGCTGGCCCTGGGAAATCAGGTGCTGGCGCTGGAGGCGCTGCCGGAAGGGAAGGGCGCGCGGTTCGCGGCCCGGACGGAGGGCTGGACCTACGAAGGGGACGCCTGCGTCCTGGCGGCGGGCTCCGCCGCCGCCCCGGCCACAGGCTCGGACGGCAGCGGCTATGCCCTGGCGCAGAGCCTGGGCCACCGGATCATCAAGCCGCTGCCTGCCCTGACGGCGCTTCGCTGCCGGGAAGCTTTTTATGGACGGCTTGCGGGCCTTCGCATGGAGGCTGTCGTGCGGATTCTGGCAGACGGAAAAGAACTGGCCTCGGACAGAGGCGAGGTGCAGTTTACAAAGAACGGGATCTCCGGCATTCCTGTCTTCCAGGTGAGCCGTTTCGCGGTGCGCGCCCTGGATGAGGGAAAGAAAGTGGAAGGAAGGCTGGATCTTCTGCCCGGCTTCGCGGCTGGGAAGGAGGAGGGAAAGGAAGGCTCTGCCAGACTGGAGGCTTTCTTTTTGGAGCGCCTCCGGGATGGCGGCTGGAAGAACGGAGAGCAGCTCCTGACCGGCCTCTTTCCTGGAAAGATGTCCCTCTGCCTGCTGGAGCGGGCCGGGATTCCCAGGGGCAGGAGGGCAGAAGAGTGGAGCAGAGAGGAGCTTTCACGGCTGCTTGCGGTCATTCGGGACTTCCGGACGGAGATTGCCGCAGGCGGAAGCTTTGAGCAGGCTCAGGTCTGCTCAGGCGGCGTGGACACTGCTCAGATCTGTCCCCAGACTATGGAATCCCTGCTCGTGCCGGAGCTGTATTTTGCGGGAGAGGCGGTAGACATCGATGGAGCCTGCGGCGGCTACAATCTCCAGTGGGCCTGGAGCAGCGGCTGCATTGCAGGAAGCTATGCGGCGGGGAAGCGGCAGGCGGGCTGCGAATTTGAAAAATCACGCGGCCGGCTGGAGAGCCAGGAAGGAGGAGGGCTATGATTCGGATCAGCCAGATAAAGCTCCCGGTGGAGCACACCATGGAGGAGCTGAAAAGGGCGGCGGCCCGGGAGCTGAAGGTGCCGGAGGAGCGGATTCAGAGCCTGAGCGTCAGCCGCAGGTCCGTGGACGCCAGAAAGAAGCCGGTGGTTTACGTCTATACGGTGGATGTGGAGCTTTCGGAAGAAAAAAAGCTGATGAGAAGGCTTCATAACAGAAACGCGTCTCTGATCCAGCCAAAGCGCTACCGCTTTCCGGAGCCGGGAACAGAGCCGCTGGAGCACAGGCCTGTGATCGTGGGTACCGGCCCGGCCGGCC
Source organism: uncultured Merdimonas sp. (assembly GCA_944383645.1). GTDB lineage: Bacteria > Bacillota > Clostridia > Lachnospirales > Lachnospiraceae > Laedolimicola. The sequence goes on along the minus strand of CALWQJ010000005.1, from coordinate 33,614 downwards.
TTTTTTGCGGACTGATGCTGGCCAGGGCCGGATACCGGCCGCTGCTTCTGGAGCGGGGAGAGACGGCCCGGGCCCGGAAGAAGACCGTAGACCGGTTCTGGGCGTCCGGAGAGCTGGCTGCGGATTCCAACGTACAGTTCGGCGAGGGGGGAGCCGGGACCTTCTCGGACGGCAAGCTGAATACGCTGGTGAAGGATCCGGCAGGGCGCGGCCGCCTGGTGCTGGAGACCTTTGTGGAGGCCGGAGCCCCGGAGGAGATTCTCTGGTGGAGCAAGCCCCATCTTGGCACAGACCTGCTGATCGGAGTCGTGGAACGGATCCGGGAGGAAATCATTTCGCTCGGAGGAGAGGTGCGCTTCGGGACAAAGCTTACGGATATCGATATCCGGGACGGAGCGGTCCGCGGCGTCCGGGTCCGCGCGCGGTCCGGGTCGGAGGAAAGGGAGGAAGTTCTTCCCTGCGGGATTCTCGTCCTGGCCATCGGGCACAGCGCCCGGGACACCTTTTCCATGCTGGCGGATAAAGGGATCCCCATGGAGCGGAAGGCCTTTGCGGTGGGCGTGCGCATCGAGCATCCCCAAAAGCTTATCAATGAGAGCCAGTACGGACAGGGTTACCCGGAGCAGCTTCCGGCAGCCTCCTACAAGCTGACAAGAAAGGTGGGAGGGGACCGTGGCGTCTATTCCTTCTGCATGTGTCCGGGCGGCTATGTGGTAAATGCTTCCTCAGAGCCGGAAATGCTGGCGGTGAACGGCATGAGCTATCAGGCCAGGGCCGGCCGCAACGCCAACAGCGCCATGATTGTGACCGTGCGCCCGGAGGATTTCGGCGGCGCGGGCGTGCTTTCCGGCGTGGAATTTCAGAGAAGGCTGGAGCGGGCGGCCTATGGGGCGGGGCAGGGACGCGTGCCGGTGCAGCTTCTGGCAGATTTTTGCAGAAACCAGCCGAGCAGGACGCTTGGGGAGATCGAACCCTGCATTATGGGAGCCTGGGAATTCGGCGATGTGCGGGGCATTTTTCCGGAGGAGCTTTCCGCGGCGCTGGTGGAAGGCATACAGGGCTGCGAGCAGCTTCTGTCCGGTTTTTCCAGGGGGGACGCGGTGCTTTCCGGCGTGGAGAGCCGGACCTCCTCTCCGGTGCGGATCCTGCGCGGAGAAGGGATGGAGAGCGCCCTGCGGGGACTCTATCCCTGCGGCGAGGGAGCCGGGTACGCGGGAGGAATCACCTCGGCGGCCATGGACGGCGTGAAGACGGCGGAGGCGGTGGCCGCGCGGTACGCAAGGCCTGCGGGGTGAGCGGCGGCGCGGCCTGCGGCGCCGCAGGGCGGGCAGGAATACGGCCCGGGGCGTCTGCGGAGGCTGTCGAACCGTGAGGAATCTTAAGGGAACTTAAGGAATTCTTATCTATACAAGCAGATGGCTTTGTGCTATGATATAATTTGATATGATTTCCAGAGATTGTACGAAAGACGGAGGTTGACATGAGATCAAAGAACGGCTGGGTACTGCTGATTATGCTTCTGTCCGGCATTGTGCTGGGAGGGTTTCTCGGCATGCTGACAGAGAGAGTGCCGGGACTTAGCTGGCTGAATTATGGACAGGGGTTCGGTCTGGAGACGCCTGTGGTTCTGGACCTGGGACTTCTGGTGCTGACCTTTGGCCTGACGATCCACATATCGATTGCCAGCATTATCGGGGTGGTGCTTGCGATTATCATTTACAGAAAACTATAGCTCCGGTTGTCAGAGAGGGAAATCCACCGCCTGGAGAGCGTGAAGGAGGAACCATGAAGACAACGATGAAGGATTTATACAAAGAAGAGCGTCCTTATGAGAAATGCCTGGCCTGCGGGCCGGGAGCGCTTTCGGATCCGGAGCTTCTGGCCGTGATTCTGCGGACCGGGAGCGCGGGCGAGACTGTCTGCCAGCTGGCAGGCCGCATTTTAAGCCTTCCGGATTTTGAGGGACTTCAGGGACTCTGCCGGATTCCCATGGAACGCCTGATGGAATTCAAGGGCGTGGGGAAGGTTAAGGCGGTGCAGCTGAAATGTCTGGCAGAGCTGGCGGCGCGTATGGCGAAGGCCTCGGCGGGCGAACGGCTCTGCTTTGGCACGCCGGCGACCGTTGCCGACTATTTTATGGAAGAGCTCCGGCATAAGGAGCAGGAGCATCTGATCGCGCTGTTTCTGAACACGAAGAACAAGCTTCTGCGGGAAAAGCTGATGTTTAAGGGAACGGTGAACGCTTCCATCATATCGCCCAGGGAGATTTTCCTGGAGGCGCTGGAAGCGCATGCCGTACAGCTGGTTCTGGTGCACAATCATCCAAGCGGCGATCCTTCGCCCAGCCTGGAGGATATCCGGGTCACGCGGCGGATCAGCAAAGCCGGGGAGCTTCTGGGGATCCATCTTCTGGATCATGTGATTATCGGCGATCGGTGTTATAGCTCTTTGAGAGAACGGGGAATACTGTCAGATAAGGGATGACTTCCGCTCTTTACGGGCGGCGGCCCCTGCAATATGAGGAAACAGAAGAAAGAGAGGGAGACGATATGTCCGCACAGAGCTTTGGCTGCGATTTTGGCACAAGCAGCATTAAGATTTACAGCAGAGAGAGCGATACCATATACTGCGAGAAGAATATGGTGGCCATAGAAGAAAAGAAGGGAATGATTGCCTACGGAAACGAGGCCTTTGATATGCATGAGAAGGCCCCCTCCAATATCGAGGTGCTTTACCCCATGTCCTTCGGTACGGTGGCAAGCATTACCTATATGCAGCAGTTCCTGCGTTCCTTCCTGGAGGAGCGCACAAAGGGAAGTCTGAAGGGAGCGGAGTTTATCGTGGCTCTTCCCACGGACGTGCAGGACCGCGTGTTTACCACGCTGATCCACGGAACCGGGATCAAGACGAAGAATGTGGAGCTGATAGACAAGCCGGTGGCCGCCGGCCTCGGCCTTGGGCTCGATGTGACGCAGGCGCAGGGCGTGATGCTGGTGGACGTGGGAGCGGACACCACGGAGATCTCCATTCTCTCTCTGGGCGGCACCGTCACCAGCAAGCTGATCAAAAACGGCGGAAATAAGATTGATGAGGCGATTTCCAGCGCCATCCGCCGGGAATACGGCTATTTTATCGGCAACAAGACCGCCGAGATCCTGAAAAACGAGCTGGGCTACCAGCCGGGAGATACCACGACGAAGCGGGAGATCTGCGGCCGGAACATGGCCCTTGGCCTGCCGGCTCTTCTGGAGATTACGGCGGATTTCGTGGCAAACGCCATCGCGGAGCAGCTGAAAGCCATTGTAGACGCCATCAAGATGATTCTGGAGCGCACGCCGCCCGAGCTGGGAGTGGATATCATCCGCAACGGCATCTTCCTGACAGGAGGGGTGGCGAACTTAAAGGGACTGGACGGCCTGATCGCCGACGCTACGAATATCAAGGTGAATCTGGTGGACAAGCCGGAGGAGTGCGTGGCCCGCGGTCTGGAACGGGTCATCAAGGAAAAGCAGTTCCGCAGCCTGACCTTTGTCACAAAAGAGCAGGATTATAAATAATTTAGGTGGAATATGAAGAAAAGGAATCGTTTTTCTGTGCCGTCAAGGTACATATTTGCGGCCCTGGCTCTTCTCTGCGTCGCCATGATGTTCATTTCCTACACGACCGGCTTCGCGGGAGAGACGCTGGGGAGGATTTCCGGCTATATTTTCGTACCCTTTGAACAGGGGATCAACGCGGTGGGCGGCTGGGCCAGAGAAAAGGCGGACAGCCTGGAGGATCTGGCGGACGCTCAGGCCAGGAGTGAGGAGCTTCAGGCCCAGGTGGACGAGCTGACCCTGGAGAACAGCCGTCTTACGCAGAATCAGTACCGGCTGGAAGAACTGGAAGAGCTCTATGAGCTCGATGAGACCTACAGCGAGTACAACAAGGTGGCGGCCAATATCATTGCCAGCGACGCGGGCAACTGGTTCAACACCTTTGTCATTGATAAAGGGGCGTCGGACGGCATCGCGGAGGATATGAACGTGATCGCGGGAAGCGGCCTGGTGGGAATCGTCACGAAGGTGGGGGACAACTGGGCGCAGGTGCGGTCGATTATCGACGATATGAGCAATGTGAGCGCGCAGGTGCTCTCGACTTCGGATCTCTGCTTTGTAAAAGGCGATCTGCAGCTGATGGAGACGGGACTGATTCAGCTGTCCCAGCTCCGGGACCCGGAAGGGGAGGCTTCCATCGGAGACACCATCGTGACCTCCTATGTGAGCGACAAGTACCATGCGGGAATCCTCATCGGCTATATCAATGAGCTGACGCTGGACTCCAACAACCTGACCCGCTCGGGGACGCTGACGCCGGCGGTGGACTTTGAACATCTGCATTCCGTGCTGGTGATCACGGATCTGAAGCAGACGATAGAGGAAGAATAGACAGGAGTGAGAGAAATGAGACGGGGAGCGGTCATGGCGCTTTTGATCATCGTATGCTTTATCCTGCAGAGCACAGTGTTTCAGGCGCTGTCTCTGGCGGGGATTTCTCCGAATCTTCTTCTGATTGTCACCACCTCCCTCGGCTTTCTGCGGGGAGAGAAGGAAGGCATGGCGGCCGGATTTTTCTGCGGACTGCTGTGCGACGTCTTTTTCGGGAGTCTGTTTGGCTTTTACGCCCTCCTGTATACCTTCCTGGGATACGGGAGCGGCCTGTTCCACATGATGTTCTACGATGAGGACATCAAGATGCCGATGATCTGGATGGCGCTCTCGGAGCTGGTATACGGCCTGAGCGTATATTTTTTCATGTTCCTTTTGCGGAGCAGATTTGACTTTGGATTTTATCTGACGAATATTATTCTCCCGGAGCTGGTCTACACGGTGGTGGTGACCCTGGTGATGTACCGGCTCATCCGGTCTCTGAACCGGATGCTGGAGCGATGGGAGGAGCCGCCCTCGGAGTATTCCGCTCTTTCGGGAAGGCCGGGCGGCATGGACAAGCAGACGGAGGACTTTGAGTGAGACTGTTCAGAGAAATCAGAGATTTCCTTTGGAATATCATAAAATCGAGGACGTTTATCCTGAGCGCCGTATTCGTCGTATTTTTCGGAATTCTGCTGCAGAGAGTGTTTTATCTGCAGATTGTGAAGGGCGCGGATTATCTGGAGTCCTTTTCCCTGCGCACAGAGCGGGAGGTGTCTCTGGCCAGCACCAGAGGCAATATCTACGACCGGGACGGGGAGGTCCTGGCCTACAGCGAGCTGTCCTATTCGGTGACGATCCTGGACAACGGAAGCTACCCGAATAACAGGACGAAGAACGCCCAGCTGAATGAGACGATCTATAAGCTGATCAAGCTCATCGAGAAAAACGGGGACAGCGTGGTCAGCGACCTGGGAATCGTATATCAGAATGGAAAATACGAGTATTCCCTGACGGGGACGTCCCTCCTGCGTTTAAAGGCTGACGTATATGGAAAGACTCAGATCAGCAGCCTGGAGCCCAGCGAAGAACTGGCTTCCGCGGACACGCTGATGGAGTATCTGTGCAGCGATGATAAATACGATATCCGTTCCTCCTATACAGAGGAAGAAAAGGAAGAATACGGGATTTCCGTGGACGGCTATACCCCGGAGGAGCAGCTTCAAATAGCGACCATCCGCTTTGGGATTTCAGCCAACAGCTACAAGCGGTATGTGACGACCACCGTGGCGGTGGACGTCTCGGAGGAGACGGTGGCCGCCGTACTGGAGAACCAGAACGAGCTCCAGGGCGCGGACATCGAGCAGAGCAGCCGGAGAGTCTATCCGGACAGCGAGTATTTTTCCTCCATCATCGGCTATATCGGAAAGGCCTCCGCAGAGGAGCTGGAGAGCCTGCAGGAGGAAAACGAGGATTACGAGCTCAACGATATCGTCGGAAAGGCTGGTATCGAGCAGTATATGGAGACGGAGCTTCAGGGCACCAAGGGCTACGAGAAGATGTATGTGGACAGCGTGGGCCGGGTGCTGGAGGTGGCGGAGCAGCAGGATCCCGAGCCGGGCAACGACGTCTACCTGACCATCGATAAGGAGCTTCAGATGGCCGCCTACCAGATTCTGGAGCAGAAGCTGGCCGGCATTCTGGTGTCCAAGATCCAGAATACGAAGGAATATATTCAGGGCGACGCCAGCGCGGCCCACATCATGATTCCGATCTATGATGTATACTATGCCCTGATTGACAATTATATTATCGACATTACACATTTTTCCGAGGAAGACGCCACAGAGCTGGAAAAGAGCGTCTACCAGAGGTTCCTCTCCAAGCGGGAGCAGGCGGTGGCCCAGATTATGGCGGAGCTGAACAATGAGAACGCGGCCGCCTACCAGAATCTGTCCCAGGAAATGAAGAATTACATGAGCTACATCGTGGCGGACGTTCTGATGGGAGACAACCAGGTGCTGATGAGCGACGCGGTGGACACCTCGGACGCGACCTATATCGCCTGGACCACGGACGAGGTCATCAGCCTCCGGGAATACCTGCAGTACGCCATTTCCATGAACTGGATCGACGTGACGAAGATCAGCGGGGAGGATCCCTATCTGGACTCCCAGGAGATCTATCAGTCTGTGCTGGAGTACATCCAGTCGGCGCTGATGGAGGATATGGAGTTCGGCAAGATGCTGTACAAATACATGCTGCTGGACGATCAGATGACGGGACGGGAGGTCTGCCTTCTGCTCTACGATCAGGGTGTGCTGGAGTATGACGAGGCGGCGGTGGCCGGCCTTACCTCCGGTACGGTAAGCGCCTATCATTTTATGCTGGACAAAATCTCGAACCTGGAGATCACGCCGGCCCAGCTGGCGCTGGAGCCCTGCAGCGGCGGCATCATCGTGGTGGATGTGAAGACCGGCGATACGCTGGCCTGCGTGACATACCCAAGCTATGACAATAACCGCCTGACGAACGTCATGGACTCTGAGTATTACAACAGCCTGCGCCGGGATCTGTCGTCGCCCTTTATCAACCGTGTGACCCAGGAAAACCTGGCGCCCGGATCTACCTTCAAACCTGTGGTGGCCATCGCTGGAATGGAGGAGGGCGTGATTACCCCGTCTTCCGTCATCTACGGCGCCGGGCAGTTTACGGAGATCACGCCGTCGCCCACCTGCTGGATTTTCAACCAGTACGGCGGCCATCATGGAAACGAGACGGTGGTGACAGCCATCCGGGATTCCTGCAACTATTTCTTCTACGAGGTGGGCTACCGCCTGGCGGGAGGCAGGACGCTGGGAGGCTACAATGTAGATAAGGGACTTGCGGCCCTGGAGAAATATGCCAGAATGTTCGGTCTGGGTGACAAATCCGGACTGGAGCTCTCCGAGTATGAGCCGCAGATTTCCGACGAGGACGCGGTCCGTTCCGCCATCGGACAGGGCACGAACGCGTTTTCCCTGTCCCATATCGGCCGGTACGTGGCGGCGGTCGCGAACCGGGGAAGCGTCTTTAACCTGACGCTCCTGGACCGCCTGGAATCGGCGGACGGAGAGCTCATCGAGGACTATGAGCCGGAGCTTTACAATCAGGTGGAGATCGCGGATTCCAGCTGGAACGCGGTGCAGCAGGGGATGCGCCTGGTGGCGGAGGATACCACCTCCCTGAATGCCTTAAGCGGGCTGGGCCTTAACGTAGCGGGAAAGACCGGTACGGCCCAGCAGAGCCGGAGCCACCCGAACCACGCGCTGTTCATCGGCTTCGCGCCCTATGAGGATCCGGAGATCGCGGTGGCCGTGCGTATCGCCAACGGCTATACCTCAGCGAACACGGCGGAGGTTGCCGCGGATCTGTTTAAGTATTACTATAACCTTGTGGATGAAGAGGAGGTCCTGACCGGAACCGCCAGCGGCTCCTCGGGACAGACGATTGCGGATTAGGAGTGAAGAGGGATGTCAAACCAGTCGGTGGTGATAAAGAGTAATAAACAGGGACTGATTGTGGTTCTGGATGAAAAGACAGACTGGGGAACCTTAAAGCGGGATGTGGCGGAGAAATTCCGCACCTCCGCGAAATTTTTCGGGAATCCCCAGGTGGCCCTGTGCTTTCAGGGCCGGAGGCTCACCTTTGAGGAGGAGCAGGAGCTTGTGGAAACCATCTCGGCAAACTGCCAGATCCAGGTGGTCTGCATTGTAGATGAAAACGAGGCCACGGAAAACGCCATGCGCCAGGCCCTGGAGCGGCAGCGGCAGGGAGAGGAAGAGGATCTGATGAATCTCCAGGACGGCCGTTTTTACAAGGGAACCTTGCGTTCCGGCCAGGTGCTGGAATCCGAGACCAGCATCGTGATTCTCGGCGACGTGAATCCGGGGGCCCGGGTGGTGTCCAAGGGAAATGTGATTGTGCTGGGAACCTTAAAGGGCAACGTCTATGTGGGAGCATCGGGCAATGAATCCGCCTTTGTGGCGGCCCTGTCCATGGATCCCATGCAGATCCGCATCGGCGATGTCATCGCCAGGAGCTCCGACAGCCAGCCGGCCAGGAGCCTTCGGAAGAAAAAGCCGGAGGACACGCCGAAGATTGCTTTTGTGGAGGATGGAAATATTTATATAGAGCCTATTACAAAAGAAGTTTTGAATGATATCAATTTATAGAAAAGGGTTTGGAGGAAAAAGCTATGAGTGAAGTGATTGTGATTACATCCGGAAAAGGCGGCGTGGGAAAGACGACCTCCACGGCGAATATCGGCACGGGCCTGGCAAAGCTCGGCAAAAGCGTCGTGATGATCGATACGGATATCGGTCTTCGGAACCTGGACGTGGTGATGGGCCTGGAGAACCGGATTGTCTATAATCTGGTAGACGTGGTGGAAGGAAACTGCCGCATGAAGCAGGCGCTGATCAAGGACAAGCGCTATTCCAATCTCTATCTGCTGCCCTCCGCGCAGACCAGAGACAAGACGGCGGTGAACCCGGAGCAGATGAAGAAGCTCATCGACGAACTCCGCCCGGAATTTGATTACATACTGCTGGACTGCCCGGCGGGCATCGAGCAGGGCTTTAAAAACGCCATCGCCGCGGCGGACCGGGCGCTGATTGTGACCACGCCGGAGGTCTCCGCCATCCGCGACGCGGACCGCATCATCGGCCTTCTGGAGGCCAACGATATTCACAAAATCAATCTGATTGTGAACCGCCTGCGCATGGATATGGTGAAGCGCGGCGATATGATGTCCATCGAGGACGTCATCGATATCCTGGCCATCGATCTTATCGGAGCCGTGCCGGACGACGAGCATATCGTCATCGCCACGAACCAGGGCGAGCCCCTGGCCGGCGATTCCTCCCTGGCGGGAACGGCTTACATGAATATCTGCAAGCGGATCCTGGGAGAGGAAGTACCCCTGATGAATCTGGAGACCAATAGCGGTTTCTTTGCGAAGATTGCGAAGCTGTTCAAATAAGCGAAGGGGGAAAGGACTATGGCTCTGATGGATTTTTTCCGGAGAAAGAGCTCCGGTGACGTGGCGAAGGACCGCCTGAAGCTTCTTCTGATTTCGGATCGGGCGAACTGCTCCCCCGAGGTCATGGAGCTGATCAAAAACGACATTATCAAGGTTATCTCGAAATACATGGAGATCGACTGCGATCACCTGGACATTCAGATCACGCAGACGGAGTCCGACGGCTCCAACGGCCGTGTGCCTGCGCTCTGCGCGAATATTCCGATCAAGGATCTGAAGCATACGTCAGAGAGGAGATAACCGAAAGAAAAGAAGGACAGAGGAGATTATGTTAAAACAGTACCGGCTGAGGGATTACAGGTTCCGGCTTGTGTGTTATGTGTTTGCGATTACGATTATAGGAATACTGGTCATAGGAAGCGCGGAGAAATCCGTCCAGGATCAGCAGATCCTGGGGCTTTTTCTGGGAACTGCGGCGATGATCGTAATTTCGCTGATCGATTACAACTGGGTTCTTAAGTTCCGCTGGCTCATTTACGGCTTCAACCTGCTGCTGCTTGTGCTGGTCATAGCGACGCCTCTGGGGTATGAAAACAACGGGGCGACCCGCTGGCTGCGGCTCGGCGGCTTCCAGTTTCAGCCCTCGGAGCTGTGCAAGCTCTGCCTGATTCTGTTTTTCGCGAAATTTCTGGACAGATACAAGGAGATGCTGAATACCTGGAAAATCCTGATTCTTTCTGTGCTGCTTTTTGGCCTTCCCGCCGCGCTGGTGGAGCAGCAGCCGGATCTGTCCACGACGATCTCCCTGTGCGTGATCTTCCTGATCCTGATTTTTATCGCGGGCTTAAGCTGGAAGATTATCGGCGGGGCGCTGGCGGTGGGGATCCCGGCGGCGGTGATCTTCATCAGCCTGATTATGCAGCCGGATCAGACGCTTATCGACGGGTATCAGCGGACCCGTATCCTGGCCTGGCTGAATCCGGCCCAGTACGCCAACGACGCCTATCAGCAGCAGAATTCCATCATGGCCATCGGATCGGGCCAGCTGGTGGGGAAGGGGCTGAACAACAATCTGGTGTCTTCTGTGAAGAACGGCAGCTTTATCGCGGAGCCTCAGACGGATTTTATCTTCGCGGTGGCCGGAGAGGAGCTTGGTTTTATCGGCTGCGCAACAATTATTTTACTATTGGCGCTGATTGTGTTAGAATGTATACAGATCGGCAGACGTTCAAGGGAATTTTCAGGGACCCTGATCTGTTGTGGGGTTGCAGGTTATATCGGGTTCCAGAGCTTTGTCAATATCTGCGTGGCCACGGGGCTGATGCCCAATACGGGAATTCCGCTTCCCTTCGTCAGCTACGGGCTGACCTCCCTGGTGACGCTGTACATGTCAATCGGTTTTGTGTTGAATGTCGGTCTTCAGCCGAAAAAATATTAACGGGGGTGTCAAAGTGAACATTGGACTAATTGCACATGACGCAAAAAAGAAACTGATGCAGAATTTCTGCATTGCCTACAGGGGGATTCTCTGTAAACACAATCTGTACGCCACCGGCACAACCGGACGGCTGATCGCCGAGGTGACGAACCTGAACGTACACAAGTACCTGGCGGGGCATCTGGGCGGCGAGCAGCAGCTGGCGGCGCAGATCGAGCATAACCAGATGGACCTGGTGATATTCTTACGGGATCCGCAGAACCCGAAGAGCCACGAACCGGATGTAAACAACGTGGTCCGGCTCTGCGATACCTACAATATCCCTCTGGCCACGAACCTGGCCACGGCGGAGCTCCTGGTCAAGGCTCTGGACCGGGGCGATATGGAATGGAGAGAATTGTATAATTAGTCTATAACCGGGAAATAACAGTTGAGTTTTTTGGGCATATAGACTATAATAGGGTTATCTGATAAAGCGGCAGCGTCCTGGAGAAGGCCTGCGGACTTTCAGGGCCGCTGTCTCAAAAATATAGGGGACCCAAGGAGGACAAGGCTATGGTACAATTGATTGTAGGAAGCAAGGGAGACGGAAAGACAAAGCATCTGCTGGACAGAGTGAACAGCCAGATTAAGACGGCGTCGGGAAATATCGTATACCTGGACAAGAGCACGAAGCACATGCACGAGCTGGACAACAAGGTGCGGCTCATCAATGTAAAGGATTACCCCTTAAAGAACAGCGACGAGTTTATCGGCTTTATATGCGGAATCATTTCCCAGGATTACGACCTGGAGCAGATGTATATAGACAGCTTTCTGAAGGTTGCGAACCTGGAAGGCGAGGATCTGACAGACACTCTGACCCAGCTGAATCAGATCAGCGAGCAGTTTAAAGTTAATTTCTGTCTCAGCATTTCCGTGGAGGAGAAGGACCTGCCTGACTTTGCGAAGGAGCAGGTGATCATTTCCTGCTAGATTGTACATATCAGGGCTGCCGCAAAAGACAAGGCTTTGCGGCAGCCTCCTGTTTTTTGCGCGGTACGAGTTACCATTCACAGCCGATTCAGAAATGTGAATGGTAACCGATGCGCCTGCGGGGCGGAAGATTGATGTGAAGGAGTAAAACTGGTGGCGAACGGCAGAAAAGAAAACAGAAAAATTGTCAGATACAGACGCCCGATTAATATTGGCGTTATATTTTTTGGCTTTATCGCGGTATATCTGATGGTCTGTGTATATATGTATTTTACTTCTGAGCATATTTCAGGCTACGAGGTCATCAAGGGCAATCTGGCGGCGGACTATCACTATACGGGAGTCGCGCTCCGCACGGAAAGGGTATACAGCGCCAGTAAGGCCGGATATATCAGCTATTACGCGGCGGAGGGGGAAAAGGTCTCCGTGCTGTCCACGGTCTATACGGTGGATGAGAGCGGCAGGATGTCCGAGCTGCTGGAGGAGAGCGCCGGAGAGCTGAGCCTGGACGAAGAGGATTATACGGAGATCCGCTCCAGCATCAGCTCCTATCTGAGTAATTATTCAGATATGCGTTTTGAGGATGTATACAGCTTTAAGACGAATGTGGATTCCGCGATTCTGGATCTGGTGAACCAGAATCTGATCGCCCAGCTGGACAGCGCGTCGGAGAGCGGCGGGGAGCTGTTTACCCGATATAACGCCGAGACTGCGGGAATCGTGGAATATTATATAGACGGCCTGGAGGAGGCTTCTTCGGACGCCATTGATCCGGCCTGGTTTGACGGGGACGGCTATGAGCGCACGGATCTGCGCTCCGCAGAGCTGGTAAGCGAGGGCGACCCGGTGTACAAGCTGGTGACGGAGGAGGACTGGCAGCTGGTGTTCCCTCTGGATGAGGAGATGGAGGACTATCTTCTGGGCGAGCTGGAGGAGAACCAGACCACGTCGGAGGACGGCACAGTGACCCAGAATACCACATACATCGAGATCCGCTTCGATAAGGATGACGAGATTGTATGGCCCTCTGTCACAGTCCAGTACGTGGATGGCCAGGCCTATGGAGTCCTTTCCTTTGTGAATTCCATGGTCCGGTATGCCGGAGAGCGGTATCTGGATTTTGAGATTCTGCGGGATGAAGAGACGGGGCTGAAGATTCCCCAGTCGGCGGTGACGGAAAAGGATTTCTTTGTCATAGACGCTTCCTACGTGACCCAGTCGGAGGACAGGACGGGATTTATGAAAAAGACGGTTTCTGAGGATGGAACAGAGGCTGTGGAATTCGTAAATTCCACGATTTATTATCAGGATGAGCAGTACGCCTATGTGGATCCGGAAGAGGAGGATTTCAGCACCTCGAAGAAGCTTTTGGAGAGCGGCGACCTGCTGGTGAAGGCGGATTCCGCCGAATATTACCAGGTAGGGCAGACGGAGCAGCTCAAGGGCGTCTACAATATCAATAAAGGCTATACCATCTTCCGCATCATTCAGATTCTGTATGAAAATGAGGAATACTGCATCGTGGAGGAAGGAACCAGCTATGGACTCTCCGTCTACGACCATATCGTGCTGAACGCGGATACGGTCGAGGAGGCCCAGGTGATTTATTAGGAGGAGTATGAGAAAATGGTAGTCGAGAATCTGGCAAAGGTGGAGAAAAAGATCTGCGCGGCCTGCGAACGGGCGGGCCGGAAGCGGGAGGAGGTGACGCTGATCGCGGTCAGCAAGACCAAGCCGGTGTCCATGATTGAAGAGCTGCTCCCGGGAGGAACCCGGGACTTCGGAGAAAATAAGGTGCAGGAGCTTTGCGATAAATATGAGCAGCTGCCGAAGGATATCCGCTGGCACCTTATCGGTCATCTGCAGCGCAACAAGGTGAAATATGTGGTGGACAAGGCCTGCCTCATCCACTCGGTAGACAGTCTGCGTCTGGCGGAAGCCATCAGCGCGGAGGGACAGAAAAAGGGAATCACGGTTCCGGTCCTGATCGAGGTGAATGTGGCCGGAGAGGAGACCAAGTTCGGCGTGAAGCCGGAGGAGGCGGAAGGGCTGATCCGGGAAATCGCGAAGCTTCCGTCGATTTCTGTCCGGGGACTGATGACGATTGCCCCCTATGTGGAAAATCCGGAGGATAACCGCGTACATTTTGCCAGTTTAAAGAAATTATGTGTTGACATAAAAAACAAAAACATTGATAATGTATCTATGGATATTCTGTCCATGGGAATGACGGGAGACTATGAGGTGGCGATTGAGGAAGGGGCCACCATGGTCCGCGTCGGGACAGGAATCTTCGGTGAAAGAAATTACAATATTTAAAGGATAGATTGGAGATCTGTATCATGAGTGTAATCGATAAGTTTCTGGATGTCATGAAGCTCGGCGGAGATGGTTATGAGGACGAGTACGATGACTACGATGATTTCGATGACGACTATGAGGACGAGAAGCCCCGGAAGAAGCTTTTTGGGCGCAGGGGGGACGACGACAATGACGAGGAGGAAGCCCCGGCAAAGGCGAAGCCCCAGAAGGTCACTCCGATTCGGCAGGCGTCCAGAAAGCAGGGGAATGGAATGGAAGTATGCGTGATTAAACCAAGCAGCTTTGACGACGCCAGAGAGGTGACGGAGACTCTGCTCAGCAATCGTACGGTGGTGCTGAATTTCGAGGGGCTTGACGTAGACGTGGCGCAGAGAATCATTGATGTGACCTCGGGCACCTGCTTCGCCATTGGAGGAAATCTCAAGAAGGTTTCCGCGTCCATCTTTATCGTTACACCGAAAAATGTGGACATTTCCGGGGATCTGCAGGATATCTTAAGCGGTGCCATCGATATTCCTTCGGTGTACAGCAGCAAGCTTTGAGAATGATGACGAAGGAAGAACAGCAGCTGGAGAAGCGGTTTCTGGAGCTGGGTGAGCAGGCCTGGCAGAGAGGAACCGCTGTGTATTCAGATTTTCTGAATCTGAATGAACTGAATATTTTTCAGGAGGTCCGTCCGAAGCTTCCCCATCTTGAGACAGAGAGCTTCGGCGGCTATGAATTAGCGGAGCGTCAGATCGCGGTATTCCGGCCTGAGGCTCCCCTGTTTTGTACGGAGCCTCCCATTGCGTGTCTGCGGATTACGCCCCTCCAGGAGAAGTTCGCGGAAGCTCTGACTCACAGGGACTATCTGGGAGCTGTGCTGAATCTGGGACTCCAGAGGAGCTGCCTGGGCGATATTCTGGTGGAGGACAGACAGGCTTACCTCTTCTGCCTCACGCGGATCGCCCCGTTTATCTGTGACAGCCTGACCCGCGTGCGGCACACGACGGTGTCTGTCAGCATGGTGGAAGCTGCGGATTTTCATTATGAACCCAGGTATAGGGAAATCACGGGCACGGTGGCTTCCGTGCGCCTGGACCGGCTGCTTTCCCTGGCCTTTGGCGCGTCCCGCAGCAGTCTCACCGGCCTTATCGAGGGCGGAAAGGTCTTTGTGAATGGGAAGCTGGTGACGTCCAATGGGTACCAGCCCCGGGAGGGGGATCTGATCTCAGTGCGGGGCATGGGCCGGTTCCGCTATCAGGGAGGCGGCGGGCAGTCAAAAAAAGGGCGTGAGTACGTGACGCTTCTGCGGTATATCTGAGGGAGCGGAAGGAAAGAAGACGCCGATGGAAAGGAAAGATTCATATGGGAAAGGAAGGACGGAGCCTTCCGGTCCACCGGGACGGGAAGTTCTGTTATGAGATACGGCTGGAGCAGGATTTTGAAAGGCTGCCGGAATGTGTGGAGGCGCTGGGCGTGCGGGGGAGAAGGCTCTGTATCGTCACGGACAGCCACGCGGGCCCGCTTTATGCGGAGGCAGTCCGGGAAAAGCTTGCGAAGGTCTTTGGGAAAGTGACGGTCTGGACGGTGGAAGCGGGCGAGGAGAACAAGACGCTGGATACCGTGCGGGCTCTGTATGAGCACCTGATTTTGGAGCATTTTGACCGTAAAGATATGCTGGCGGCCCTGGGAGGGGGCGTCATCGGCGATCTGACAGGCTTCGCGGCGGCCACCTATCTGCGGGGCATCGGATTCATCCAGCTCCCGACGACGCTTTTGTCCCAGGTGGACAGCAGCATCGGCGGCAAGACGGGAGTGGATTTTGACAGCTATAAAAACATGGTCGGAGCCTTCCATATGCCCCGGCTGGTTTATATGAA
This sequence comes from uncultured Merdimonas sp., assembly GCA_944383645.1. GTDB lineage: Bacteria > Bacillota > Clostridia > Lachnospirales > Lachnospiraceae > Laedolimicola. Next base: position 17,585 of record CALWQJ010000005.1, on the reverse strand, counting down.
CCTGTCTGTGCTCTCGACGCTTCCGGACAGGCAGTTTGCCTCTGGAATGGCCGAGATTCTAAAGCACGGGCTGATTAAGAACGCGGATTATTTCCGCTGGCTTTCCGGGCGCCGCCAGGAGATTCTGGAGAGAGAGCCGGAAGCGTTGATGGCGATGATTGAGGAAAGCTGCCGCATCAAGCGGGATGTAGTGGAGCGGGATCCCACCGAGCAGGGCGAGAGGGCCCTTCTGAATTTCGGACATACGCTGGGACACGCCGCCGAGAAGCTGAAAAATTTCCAGCTGCTCCACGGTGAGTGCGTGGCCGCGGGCTGCGCGGCAGCGGCGTATCTTTCCTGGCGGCGGGGGCTTATCTCCAAAGAGGCTGTGGAGGAAATCTGCGAAGTCTTTCGGAGTTTTTCTCTGCCTGTGAGAGTCGCGGGACTGGATCCGGAGCGGCTGCTTCTTACGACCAAATCCGATAAGAAGATGGATGCGGGAAGCATCCGGTTCATTCTGCTGAGGCAGGTGGGAGAGGCCTTCGTGGACCGGAGCGTGTCGGAGGAAGAGCTCCTGGACGCGGCGAGATGGATGACAGAGGATGGAAATGATGACAAGACAGAGGGATAGATATAACCTGATCGGAATCGTGACTGCGGTCGTGCTGGTCCTTCTGGACCAGTGGACGAAATATCTGGCGGTGCTTCACCTGAAGGGACAGAGCGCGATTGTGCTCTGGGAGGGAGTCTTTGAGCTCCATTACCTGGAAAACCGGGGGGCGGCCTTTGGGATCCTGCAGGGGCAGAAAGGCGTCTTTCTGGTCTGCACCGTGCTGATTCTCTTTCTGATCGCATTCTTTTATATCCGGATGCCGGAGGGAAAGAGGTTCTTCCTGATGCGGACGGTTGCCGTCCTTCTGGCGGCCGGAGCCGTGGGAAATCTCATCGATCGGATGCGGTACTCCTATGTGGTGGATTTCCTGTATTTCAAGCTGATTGATTTTCCGGTCTTCAATGTGGCGGACTGCTACGTGACGGTGGGCGCTGTACTGCTGGCCGTCCTGATCCTGTTCGTCTATAAAGAAGAGGAGCTGGGATTCCTGAGTCTGAAAAGACAGGAAGGAAAGAAAAAGGATGCATAAATGTTATGAAGCAGGCCCCCAGGAGACCGGCCAGCGTCTGGACCGGTATCTGGCAGAGCAGGAGCCGGAGATTTCCCGTTCCTATCTGCAGAAGCTGATCCGGGAGGGTTGTGTGCTGGCGGACGGGAAGCCGGTGAAGGCAGGCATGAAGCTCAGTCCGGGAACGCAGATTACCCTTTCGCTCCCGGAGGCGAAGGAGCCGGAGATCCTGCCCGAGGAGCTGCCGCTGGATATTCTGTACGAGGATTCGGACGTCATTCTGATCAATAAGCCCAAGGGGATGGTGGTCCATCCTTCCGCGGGGCATTACACAGGAACGCTGGTGAACGCACTCCTGTTTCACTGTCAGGGAGAGCTGTCGGGAATCAACGGGGTCTTACGCCCCGGCATCGTACACCGCATCGATAAGGACACCACAGGGGTGCTCATCGCCTGCAAAAATGACCGGGCGCATAACGCCTTGGCTGAGCAGCTTAAGGACCATACGATTACCCGCCGCTACCGGGCGGTCGTCTGCGGGAACCTGAAGGAGGACGAGGGCACGGTGGACGCGCCCATCGGCCGCCATCCCATCGAGCGCAAAAAGATGGCGGTGGTCCGGACAGGTGGGAAGCGGGCGGTGACCCATTACCGGGTGCTGGAGCGCTTCGGGTCCTATACTTATATCGAATGCCGGCTGGAGACAGGACGGACGCATCAGATCCGCGTCCACATGGCCAGTATCGGCCATCCGCTTCTGGGAGACGAGGTCTACGGCCGAGGGAAGAATCCGTTTCATCTGGAGGGGCAGACCCTTCACGCCATGGTACTCGGATTTCTCCATCCGTCCACGGGAGCGTATCTGGAATTTGAGGCGCCGCTCCCGGCGTATTTTGAAAAGCTTCTGGATCGGCTGCGCAAGGAGGCGGCGGGAAAGGGGCGGTAAAAACTGCTTGCCATTTGCCGCTCTCTGTGCTAAAATATATAAGCGTCGCAGGAAACTGCGGAAGGCCGGCGTGTCGGAATGGCAGACGAGGCAGACTCAAAATCTGTTGCGGGCAACCGCGTGCGGGTTCAAGTCCCGCCGCCGGCAGACAAGAAAAACTTCAAATAGACAAAAAGCAGGGCAGTGTTGTAAAATAACTGGTAAGAAGGTTATTTTCCGGCGCTGCTTTTTGTATGCCGGAAGGGAGGAGAAGAGTATGGGAGTGGAAAACGCAAAGGGAGAAAAGACGAAATTCGCGGCGGATACGTCGGACAGGAGCGTGGGAGACTGGGCGAAGGCGCTGATTGTCCTGCTGATAGGCCTGACGATCGCCCATCTGGGCGTGACGCTTTTTCTTCTGACGGAGCTGGGTACGGACACCTTCACCGTGTTCATCCAGGGACTTTCCGTGGTATTCGGCCTGACCGTGGGTACGGTGCATGTGATCGTGCTCTGCATCCTGATGGTGGTGATGCTGCTGACCACGAAGGGCTATGTGAAGCCGGGAACGGTGGTCTGCGCTTTCTGCGGCGGGCCGATCATAGATCTTTTTACCTGGCTTCTGGGCGGGTACATCAACGGAGGCTCCGGCATGGCAGTGCGGATTGTGAGCATGCTGGCCGGCTGCGTGATTCTGGCGCTGGGAATGTCCATCGTGATCAACAGCAACGCTGGAACAGGCCCCAATGATCTGGTGGCGGTGATTCTGTCGGATAAAATAGAAAAGATAGAATTCCGCTGGATCCGGGTGGCCTGCGACCTGTTTTTCGTGGTTCTGGGCTTCGTCCTGGGCGGAACGGTAGGAACGGGAACGATTGTGGCGGTGTTCCTCACAGGACCGCTGGTACAGTTCTGGCTTCCGATTACGAAAAAATGGATCCATCTCAAATAGCGTCGGCGTACAAGGGGCGTATTGCCCCCTGTACACCGACGCTAAGAAGGTCTAAAGTCGGAGAGAGCGGCGGGATGACAGAAAAATAAGGAGGCAGATAGGAGCATGAGGACACTTCTGAAGAACGGAACCGTGATCCATGTGTTTACGGGGGAAAAGGAAAAGACGCAGGTGCTTCTGGAGGACGGCAGAATCGCCGGCGTGGGCAGCTACAGCGACGGGGACGCGGACAGGGTGGAGGATCTGGACGGAACATATATCTGCCCGGGTTTCATCGACGGACATATCCATATCGAGAGCAGCATGCTGCTTCCGGCAGAGTTTGCCAGGGCCGCTCTCCCGCACGGGACGACGGCGGTGGTGGCAGATCCCCATGAGATTGCCAATGTCTGCGGGGCGGAAGGGATCCGTTTTATGCTGGAGGCCAGCGAAGGCCTGCCTCTGACGGTGTATGTCATGATTCCCTCCTGCGTTCCGGCTACCAGGTTCGACGAAGCGGGCGCCCGCCTGGAGGCGGAGAATATCCGGCCCTTTTATGGCTGCCCCAGAGTGCTGGGACTGGGCGAGGTCATGAGCTATCACGCTGTGGCGGCCGGGGACGCCGGCCTTTTAAGGAAGATAGACGACGCTCTTTCGAGAGGGCTGGTGGTGAACGGCCACGCGCCGCTTCTGTCCGGGAAAGAGCTGGACCGCTACATCGCGGCCGGAGTCGGAGACGATCATGAGTGCTCGTCGGCGGAGGAAGCCATGGAGCGCCTCCGGAAGGGCCAGCATATCCTGATTCGGGAGGGGACGGCGGCCCGGAACCTGGAAAGTCTGCTGCCGCTGTTCGACGAGCCCTTCGCGGGCCGCTGCCTGCTGGTGACGGACGACCGCCATCCGGCGGACCTTGTGGAACAGGGGCATATCGACGACATTATCCGCAAAGCCGCGGCGGCGGGAAAGGATCCGGTGACGGGCATCCGCATGGCTACGATCCAGGCGGCGGAGTATTTCGGCCTCCGGCGCGTGGGCGCGGTGGCTCCCGGTTACCGGGCGGATCTGCTGGTGCTGGATGATCTGGAAAGCGTGGCGGTCCGGGACGTGTACCATGCGGGAAAAAAGGTGGTGTCCGAAGGCAGGGTCCTGCCCTTTGCCCAGCCGGCGACAGATCCGGAGCTTCAAAGGATCGTATGTGGCTCCTTCCATATGAAGGAGCTGGCCGGAGAGGATTTTCGGACGGGATTTTCAGGGAGACACAGCTGCCGCGTCATTGGACTGGAGGAAGGGCAGCTTCTGACGGAAGAGAGGATCCGGGAGCTGGATTTTGACCGGGAGGACGGGAAAGATCTGGAGCGGGATATCGTGAAGATCGCGGTGGCAGAACGCCACCGCGGCACCGGCCATATAGGCCTTGCCTTTATCGAGGGAACGGGCGTCAGAGCCGGAGCCCTGGCTTCTTCTGTGTCCCACGATTCCCACAATCTCATCGTGATTGGAGCGTCGGAAGAGGATATGGCTCTGGCGGCGAACCGGATCCGCGCTCTGGGAGGCGGCATGGTTGTGGTAAAAGATGGAGAAGTCATCGCACAGATGCCTCTCCCCTACGCCGGACTGATGACCGGGGAGCCGGCAGAGCAGGCAGCGGCAGAGAACGCCCTGGTCCGGGACAGCGTGCATGCGCTGGGAGTTCCCGCAGGCCGGGAGCTGTTCATGACCATGTCCTTTATCAGCCTCCCGGTGATTCCGCATCTGAAGCTGACGACCCTGGGCCTGGTGGATGTGGACCGGCAGATACGGGTTCCTCTGCTGATGAAAGAGGAATAGCGGGAATTCTTTTGTCTCTCTGTGATTTCAGGCATAAGTCTTCCATTTCCTGTATATAATGGGAATAGTATAAAATACAGGAGGACAAGATCATGGCACGACCCAGAACGAAGGCAAGGAAATCCTACGACGAGCTCCTTGAGGAGAACGCGGAAAAAATCCGGAAGCATACGGAGGCTCTCCAGGGGCTGGAACGGGAGCGCAAGGAGCTCCAGGCGGCGAAACGGGACGAGGAGATGGAGGAGCTGTACCGTTATATGCAGGAGACGGGCCTCTCCGCCCAGGAAATCCTGGACAGCCTCCAGAAGACAAAGCCAGAGTCAGAGCAGATGGCTTCTTAGAGAAGCAAAAAAGGAGCACAGCCTTATCTTTCGCAGGCGCGGGCCGGAAGCGAAAGCGGGGTTGTGCTTTTTTGCAGACTTGTGTTATAATCAGGAAAGCGAAGGAAGGGGGGAGTCTCATGACCTGTAAGGAAGCAGAGCAGATGGTGATGCCGTATATCAACGACGAGCTGACGGACCGGGAGCTTGAGGCTTTTCTCGACCATGTGTACAGCTGCCGGTCCTGCTACGAGGAGCTGGAGATTTACTACACCCTGTACGCGGGCCTTGCCCAGCTGGACAGCGACGAGGACGGGAACCAGGACATGCACAACCTCCTGGAGGAGGCCCTGTACGCTTCCGACCAGCGGGTTCGGGGAAGGAAGCTTTTCAATATTTATTACGCGCTTTCCCAGGCGCTGGCCATGGCGGCGCTGGCCGCGATTATTGTGACGGAGATACTGAAATTATGAGCGAGAAAATTCTGCTGGTGGACGGACACAGCATTATCAACCGGGCGTTCTACGGCGTGACGAATCTGACGAATTCCGAGGGCCTTCACACGAACGCCATTTTTGGTTTTCTGAATACGCTTTTCAAGGTTCTGGATGAGGAAAAGCCGGATTATCTGACGGTGGCCTTCGACGTCAAGGCGCCGACCTTCCGGCATAAAATGTATGATGCTTATAAGGGCACCAGAAAGCCCATGCCCGAGGAGCTGCACGAGCAGGTGCCGGTCCTCAAGGAGGTGCTCCACGCCATGGGGATTCTGACCATGGAAAAGGCCGGGCTGGAGGCGGACGACCTTTTGGGAACCGTGGCGAAGCGAAGCGAGAAGAAGGGCATGGAGGTCACGGTGCTTTCCGGGGACCGGGATCTTCTGCAGCTGGCCACGGAGCATATCCGGATCCGCCTGCCCAAGACCAAGGGCGGGGTCACGGAGACGGAAAACTACAATACCCAGGACGTGATCGACCGCTATCAGGTGACGCCTCTGCAGATCATCGAGCTGAAGGCCCTGATGGGAGACTCGGCGGACAATATTCCCGGCGTGCCCGGCATCGGGGAAAAGACGGCCACGAACCTGATTGTGCAGTACGGAAGCATTGAGAACGCCTACGCCCATGTGGAGGAGATTAAGCCGAACCGGGCGAAGGAGGCCCTGAAGGCTCATTACGATATGGCGCAGATGAGCAAGACCCTGGCCACCATCGACATCGACTGCGATTACGCGTATGACTGGGAGGCGGCCCGCCTCGGAGACATCTATACGGAGGAAGCGTACCAGCTTCTGAAGCGGCTGGAATTTAAAAACATGCTTTCCCGTTTCTCCGTGGAGGCCCCTGCCAATGAGAAGATAGAAAAGAGCTTCCGGCTTGTGGAGGATCTGGGGGAGGCGGAGAACCTTCTTTCCCAGGCGGAAGGAGCCGGACGGCTGGCCTTCGCCCTGATTACGGAGAACGGGCAGACGCTGGCGCTCTCTCTGGCGCTTTCGGAGGAGGAGAGCTGCCTGATTCCGGTCCAGGGACTGGTGACGGAGGAATGGCTTCTGACCCGCCTTGCGCGGGCCATTTCCGAAGCGGAGGAGACAGGCTGCCTTGGCTTAAAGGAGGAGCTTTCCTTTTTTGAGAGAGCGGCGGGTGTGGAAGGCCTGCCCTTTGGGCCGGAGACGGAGCGGAAGCTTCTGGACGCGGAGATCGCGGCCTATCTTCTGAATCCCTTAAAGGACAGCTATTCCGTGGAGGAGCTGGCGAAGGACTGCCTGGGCTTATCCGTACCCTCCCGCGCGGAGCTATTTGGAAAGGACAGCCTGTTAAGGACCATGGAGGAAAGGCCAAAGGAGTTCTTAAGCTATGGCTGCTACGCAGCCTATATCCTGTACCGGGCCCTGCCGGCGCTTCTTGAGCGCCTGGAAAAGGCCGGGATGGAGAAGCTCTACCGGGAGCTTGAGATGCCCCTGGTCTTCACCCTTTACCGCATGGAGCGGGCCGGCGTCCGGGTGGACGCAGGGGCCTTGAAGGCATACGGGGACGAGCTGGGCGTGCGGATCCGGGAGCTGGAGACGAAGATCTATGAGGAGGCCGGAGAGACCTTCAATATCAATTCCCCCAAGCAGCTGGGCGGGATCCTCTTTGACAAGCTGGGGATGAAGGGCGGAAAGAAGACGAAGACCGGCTACTCCACCTCGGCGGAGGTGCTGGAGAAGCTGGCCCCAGAGCATCCGATTGTGGCGGATATCCTGGAATACCGGCAGCTGGCGAAGCTCAAATCCACCTACGCGGACGGCCTGGCCGTCTATATCGGGGAGGACGGGCGCATCCACACTACCTTCCAGCAGACGATCACGGCCACGGGCCGCTTAAGCAGCGTGGAGCCGAACCTCCAGAATATTCCCATCCGCATGGAGCTGGGACGAAGGATCCGGAAGGTCTTTATCCCAAAGGAGGGCTGCGTCCTGGTGGACGCGGATTACTCCCAGATCGAGCTGCGGGTGCTGGCCCATATGTCGGGAGACGAGAACCTGATCCGGGCCTACCGGGAGGCGCAGGATATCCACAGGCTTACGGCCTCCCAGGTGTTTCACGTGCCCTTCGATGAGGTGACGCCACTTCAGAGAAGGAACGCGAAGGCCGTGAACTTCGGAATCGTGTATGGGATCAGCTCCTTTGGTCTTTCCCAGGATTTGAGCATTACGAGAAAGGAAGCCCAGGAGTATATCGAGAAATATTTTGTGACCTATCCGAAAATCAAGGAATTTCTGGACGGCTGCGTGGAGAAGGCGAAAAAGGACGGCTTCGCCGAGACCATGTTTGGGCGCAGAAGGCCGGTGCCGGAGCTGAAATCCTCGAATTTCATGCAGCGATCCTTTGGGGAGCGGGTCGCCATGAACGCCCCGATCCAGGGGACGGCCGCGGACATCATCAAAATCGCCATGAACCGTGTGGACCGGCGCCTGCGGGAGGAGGGGCTTCAGTCCCGGCTCCTGCTCCAGGTGCACGATGAGCTGCTGGTGGAGGCGGCGAAGGACGAGCTTTCCAAGGTAAGGCAGATCCTGGCGGAGGAAATGCAGGGAGCCGCAGAGCTTTCGGTTCCGCTGGAAATCGATATGAAGCAGGGGATGAACTGGTATGAAGCCCATTGAGACAACCGGGAAGCCGTCTGCCGGGACGGCGGACAGGCAGCCCGCCGGGGCGTCCGGCAGGCTGCGCGTGATCGGGATCACGGGCGGCGTGGGCGCAGGAAAGAGCACGGTGCTGGATTATCTGGCCAGCCTTCCGGACGTGCGTGTGGAGGAGGCCGACCGGATCGGCCATCTGGTGATGGAGCCCGGGACGAAGGCCTTCCGGGAGATCCGGGAGCATTTCGGGGAGGAGATCCTGGACGCGGAGGGAAGGATTGCCCGTCCGGTCCTGTCCCGGCTTGTGTTCGCGGACAAAGAGGAGCTTTCCTGGCTGAACGGCGTGATCCATCCGGCTGTGAAGGACTGGTTCCGCCAGGAGATCCGCAGGGAGAAAGAAAAGGGAGCCTTGCGGCTTTTCGTCATCGAGGCGGCTCTTCTCATCGAGGATCATTACGAGGAGCTCTGTGAGGAATTTTGGTATATCCATACGGAGCCGGAGATCCGAAAGGAGCGGCTCCGGGCTTCCCGGGGCTATACGGACGAGAAGATCGAAGCCATTTTCCGAAACCAGCAGACGGACGAAGGCTTCCGGGCCCACTGCCGGGAGGTGATAGACAACAGCGGCTCTCCCGGGGAGACCCTCGCCCGGGTAAGGGCCCTGCTGGTGAAAAAGGGTTTATGGAGTGAACGATACGAAGGAAAAGGAGATACATAGACAATGAGAATGTGCAGTATCGCCAGCGGGAGCAGCGGCAACTGTATCTACGTGGGGTCTGACAACCACCATCTTCTGATAGACGCCGGGATCAGCGGCAAGCGGGTGGAGGCGGGCCTGAAGGGTCTGGAGCTTTCCGGGAAGGATATCGACGGGATCCTTCTGACCCATGAGCATTCCGACCATATCAAGGGACTGGGCGTGCTGGCCCGCAAATACGGTCTCCCCATTTACGCCACGCCGGGGACGGCGGAGGCGGTGAAGGGCATGGGAAGCCTTGGGAAAATCGACAGCAGCCTGTTCGTGGAGATACACGCGGATCAGGATTTCCGGATCGGGGATCTGGAAATCTCACCCTTTCACATTTCCCATGACGCGGCGGATCCGGTGGCCTTCCGAATCGCCTGCGGAAAGAAAAAGATGGCGGTGGCCACGGATCTGGGCGTCTATACGGATTATACCATCGAGCATTTAAAAGGGCTGGACGTGCTGCTTCTGGAGGCGAACCACGATATCCACATGCTGCAGGTGGGCGCCTATCCCTATCCGCTGAAGCAGCGGATTTCCGGGGAGCTGGGCCACCTGTCCAACGAGACGGCCGGGAAGCTTCTGTGCCAGGTGCTTCACGATGATCTGAAGGCCGTCATGCTGGGCCATCTGAGCAAGGAAAATAATTACGCAGAGCTGGCATACGAAACCGTAAAGCTGGAGATTGCCCTGGGCGACACGCCCTACAAGCCGGGCGATTTTCCCTTAAGCGTGGCGGGCAGGGAGGAAGCATCCGCCTGCATCGCCGTATAAAGAAGGAGGAGCATTATGAAAAGAACCATTATTACTGTAGTAGGAAAGGACACGGTGGGAATTATCGCGAAGGTGTGCACCTATCTGGCCCAGAACGGCGTCAACATCCTGGATATTTCCCAGACCATCGTACAGGGCTTTTTCAACATGATGATGATTGTGGATACCGGAAATGTAAAGTCCTTTGAAAGCCTGTCCCATGAGCTGGAGCAGATTGGCGACGAGATCGGCGTGACCATCAAGTGCCAGCATGAGGAGATCTTTGACCGGATGCACCGGATTTAAGCGTACGCGTCCAGAAAGGGAGAAAGCATGATTAATTTATACGAGGTAAAAGAGACCAATCAGATGATTGAGCAGGACAATCTGGATGTGCGCACTATCACGCTGGGCATCAGCCTGATGGACTGCATCGACGCGGATCTGGAAAGGCTGAATCAGAAGATTTACGATAAAATCACGACGGTGGCGAAGGATCTGGTCCAGACCGGAAAATCCATCGAGCGCGACTATGGAATTCCCATTGTCAACAAGCGGATTTCCGTGACGCCCATCGCCATCATCGGCGAGGCGGCCTGCAAGTCCCCGGAGGATTATGTGACTCTGGCCGAGACGCTGGACCAGGCGGCCAAGGAGGTGGGCGTGAACTTCATCGGAGGCTACTCGGCGCTGGTATCGAAGGGGATGACGAAGGGAGAGGAGAACCTGATCCGCTCCATCCCGGAGGCCCTGGCGAAGACAGACCGGGTGTGCAGCTCCGTAAACGTGGGCTCCACCAAGACCGGCATCAACATGGACGCCGTCCGCCTCATGGGCGAGATGGTGGTGAAGACCGCCGAGTATACGAAGGAGCGGGATTCCCTGGGCTGCGCGAAGCTGGTGGTCTTCTGCAACGCGCCGGACGACAACCCCTTTATGGCGGGGGCCTTCCACGGCGTTACGGAGGCCGACGCCATCATTAACGTGGGCGTCAGCGGGCCGGGCGTGGTCAAGCATGCCCTGACCAAGGTGCGGGGCGAAAGCTTCGAGGTGCTCTGTGAGACGATTAAGAAGACGGCCTTCAAGGTGACCCGTGTGGGCCAGCTGGTGGCCCAGGAGGCGTCAAAACGCCTTGGGGTGCCTTTTGGAATCGTGGATCTCTCTCTGGCCCCCACTCCGGCCATCGGCGACAGCGTGGCGGAGATTCTGGAGGAGATCGGCCTGGAGCGCTGCGGCGCGCCCGGGACCACGGCAGCCCTGGCGCTTCTCAATGATCAGGTGAAGAAGGGAGGCGTCATGGCGTCCTCCTATGTGGGCGGCTTAAGCGGCGCCTTTATCCCGGTCAGCGAGGATCAGGGTATGATTGACGCCGTGAAGGCGGGGGCCCTGACCCTGGAAAAGCTGGAAGCCATGACCTGCGTCTGCTCTGTGGGTCTCGACATGATCGCCGTTCCGGGCGATACGAAGCCTTCCACCATCGCGGGCATCATCGCGGACGAGATGGCTATCGGCATGATCAACCAGAAGACCACGGCGGTGCGCCTGATTCCGGTCATCGGCAAGGGCGTGGGCGAGATGGTGGAGTTCGGCGGCCTTCTGGGCTACGCGCCGATCATGCCGGTGAACCAGTTCTCCTGCGAGGCCTTTGTGAGCCGGACGGGGCGGATCCCCGCGCCGATCCATTCCTTTAAGAATTAAGTAAGAATTAAGAAAGAAAAACGCAGTGCCGGTATACCGGGGACGGACGACGGTTCCCCGGATACCGGCATTCAGATACGGAGGATAAGATGAAGACCTACAGGCACCTTGTCTTTGACATAGACGGGACGATTATCGATTCGGCGAAGATTAACATGCTTTCCCTGCAGGAAACGGTAAAGGAGCTGCGCGGCGACGTGATGCCCCTTGAGGATCTGTATTTTTCCTTTGGAATTCCAGGCGTGCGCGCCATGGAAATCCTGGGCTTTCCGGAGCCGGAAAAGGCGGTGCAGGTCTGGATCCGGAACTATTCAGCCTGTGCGGAGCGCCTAGGCATGCCCCTGTTCCCCGGAATGCGGGAGATTCTGGAACGCCTTCGGGAAAGGGGAGCTTCCCTGGGGATTATCACCTCGAAGCTTCGGGAGGAATATGACGAACATTTTGAAAAACAGGGGCTTCTGGAGCTGTTCCCCTGTGTGGTGACGGCCAGCGATACGCCAAAAGGCAAGCCCTACCCGGATCCGATGCTGGAGTATCTGCGCCGCACCGGGGCGGCCCCGGAGGAAGTGCTGTACTTTGGCGATACCGCCTATGATATGGACTGCGCCCGGTCCGCAGGCGTCGATCACGCCCTGGTGCTCTGGGGCTGCCTCTCGCCGGAGGGGATTGAGGCCACGTACCGGCTGGAGAAGGCGGAGGAGATCCTGGAATTTGCTTAAAAAGCGCTTGGCGGCAGCCAGCTTTGCCGGAGGATTTTCAGGGGACCACGATGGGGGAGCGGGTGTACTCATGGATCGGCGCCCCGCCCCGGCGGTTCTCCTTTACGGCCTCATACACATGGGCCGCGGACACGTCCTGCTCAAAAAGGGCGAGCTGTTCCGGGGGAAGAACCGAAGAAGCGTCTGCCGCTTTCACAAGAAGCGGGCATGCGCTTCTTTTTTTGATCTCCGCAAGGAGAGGGCGGGCGCTTTCCCGAAAGCCCAGGGCCCTCAGGTATACGGGCCAGCCGGCGGCCTTCCGTGTGTCCAGATCTGCCTGAGTAAGGCCAAGGAGGATATGGCAGAGGGCCCGGGTGATCCGGGTATGGGTCAACTGTCGGGTCTTTAAAAGATCCGCGAAAGCTTCCGCTGTGGTGAACTGGAAGCGGCAGTTTTCCATGCGCGCTGCCAGATCCTCCCCCACGTCCTGGAAGCTGGAGAGCTCTTTTCGGGACAGGGTCAAAAGCCGGTAGGAGAGGATAGAGGAAAAATCATTCAGGCGGACCGGGCCGTAAGACGCAAGCGCCGCCGCCAGGAGCCGCCGGGAGGCAGGCGGGAGCTGATTTTCCAGGGATGCGGGCAGAAGAGAGCCAGCCCCTTTTGCGGCTTTTGCTTCCCCGGATCTGCCTGTTTTATACGCCTCATATACCTGGAACACGGCCTGGCGGATGGCGGAGGCGGAAGCCATCTCCGTGTCCAGGGACAGGTCGTGGTAGCCGCTGGAGCGGCGCGGCAGGGTCAGAGGGCGGATGGAACTGCTTCGGCGGATCAGAGCCCGGCAGTATTCGACGCCCAGGATATTATTGGGCTCCTCCAGAAGGGAAGCGCTCCGGCGGCAGTCGGCGTCGGTGGCGCAGCAGGGCAGAATCCGCTCTGTGAGGTTCCGGTATTCCTCTGCCGCGCGGCTCCTGGCGGCAGGAAAGCTGAAGCCCTGGCGCAGCGCTTCTCTCAGAAGCTCCCGGTAGGCGGGAGGCTCCTCCTCAAAGAGGCGGGCGTAGGACAGAAGAGCGGAAAGCCCGCCCGCTTCGCTTCCAAAGCAGAGGGCGTCCACGCAGCCCACAGCCTCCAGCACAGAGACGGCCCCCTGGGCGAAGGCCTCCGCGCTTCCCGTGGCATAGGAGACCGGAAGCTCCAGCACCAGGTCCGCGCCGGAGCGAAGGGCCATCTCGGCCCGGAGGTATTTGTCCACGATGGCGGGGCCTCCCCGCTGGACGAAATCGCCGCTCAGGACGACGACGGCGTAGTCCGCGCCCGCCAGCTCCTTTGCCTTCTGGAGGTGGTAAGCGTGGCCCCTGTGGAAGGGATTGTATTCTGCGATGATACCGACTGTCTTCATGGAAATTCCTTTCATCATTGTTTGCGCTGTACGTATCTATGATTTTATGATAGGATACAGTCAGAGTCAAGTCCGCAGAGAGGATGCGCAAAAAGGAAGATGATTTTATAAATAGGGGAGGGGACAGAATATGACAGACATTCAGCTTCACTACCGGGAAAAGGGCAGCGGCCTTCCGCTGATCCTGCTTCATGGGAACGGAGAAAACGGCAATTATTTTGAGCACCAGATCGCTTATTTTTCCCGGAATTACCGGGTGATCGCGGTGGATACGCGGGGACATGGGAAATCCCCCAGGGGGACGGCGCCCTTTACCATCAGCCAGTTTGCGGAGGATCTGAACGCGTTTCTGGAGGAGCGGAAGATAGAAAGGGCGGTTCTTCTGGGCTTCTCGGACGGGGCCAATATCGCCATGCGCTTTGCCATGAAGCATCAGGAGAAGCTTCTGGCGCTGATCCTGGACGGCGGCAACCTGGACGCCAGAGGCGTGAAGAAGTCCGTTCAGCTTCCGATCACCCTCGGGTACCGGATGGCGAAGCTTTTTTCCGGCCTGTCTGCGAAGGCGGAGAAAAGAAGCGAGCTTCTGGGCCTGATGGTAAACGATCCCCATATCAGCCCCTATGAGCTCTCGGTCATCCATGTGCCCACACTGGTGCTTGCCGGCACGAAGGATCTGATTCTGGAGGAGGAGACGCGGCGGATCGCGGAGTATATTCCGGGGGCGAAGCTGAGGCTGATAGAAGGGGATCATTTTATCGCGGCGAAGGCTTATGAAGCTTTCAACGCTGCGGTGGAGGAGTTCCTGGACGGAATTTCCGGAACGGACGCTCATTCCGGAGAGGCTGGCTATGGAGCGTAGGCTTTCCGAAATCGTACGGGCGGAAGACGAGGGCCTTGCGCTGGGAAGCTTCTTACGCAGTCGCATGGGGCTTTCCAAGAAAGAGATCAGCCAGGCGAAATTCCGGGAGAATGGAATCTGCGTGGACGGAAGGAGACAGAAGGTGACAGCCGTCCTGCGCGCAGGCCAGCGGGTGGAGGCGCTGCTGGACGAGGGGGAGAGGACCTCGCCGCAGCTGAAACCCTCAGACAGGGAGCTGCAAGTCCTCTATGAGGATCAGGATGTGATCGCGGTGGATAAGCCGGCGGGGCTTTCGGTCCATCCCGCCGGGCGGGAGGGCCTTCACGGGGATACGCTGGCGAACCGCCTGGCCTTTTATCTGCGGGAAAAGGGAGAGGACTGCGTGATCCGGATCTTCGGGCGGCTGGACCAGGATACCTCCGGCGTGGTCCTGGCGGCGAAAAACCAGGCGGCTGCCGCCCGGCTTGCCAGGCAGCGGGAAGCCGGAACCTTGCGAAAGACCTATCTGGCGGTCTGCGAGGGGATCCCGAAAGAGCGGGAAGGGGAGATAAGCCTTCCCCTGGGGCCGGATCCAAAGGACAGGACGAGGATGTGGGTCTGCCCGGCGGGAAGGCCTGCCAGGACCTGGTATCAGGTGCTGAGCACCCTGCGGCTCGAAGGAGAGAGCATGGAGAGCGGCGCGAAGCCCTGCGCCCTTGTCCGCCTCCAGCTGGACACGGGCCGTATGCACCAGATCCGGGTGCATATGGCTTCCATCGGCTGTCCGCTTCTTGGTGACCCGCTGTATGGAGACGCCGGGACGAAAGGGGACGGCCAGCCGGCCCCGGCGATAGGCCGCACGGCCCTCCACGCGGCAGAGCTTGTGCTCTGCCAGCCCTTTACCGGGGAGGAGCTTCGGATCAGGGCGCCCTTTCCGAAAGACATTGCCAGACTCCTTTCTTTTGTGGTAGAATAGACCCGGTCGGCGAAAGCCGCAGAAAATATCAAATATGATGCTGCGGAGGGCCGGCGCGAGACACAGACAGCTATGAAATGAGGTATTATGGGAAAATCATTATATATTGCCGAGAAGCCCAGCGTGGCCCAGGAATTTGCCAGGGCGCTGAAGTTTCAGGCCTCCCGGAGGGACGGCTACCTGGAGGGGGAGGACAGTATCGTGACCTGGTGCGTGGGCCATCTGGTGACCATGAGCTATCCGGAGGTCTACGATGAGAAATACAAAAAATGGAGCCTCCAGACCCTGCCTTTTCTGCCGGAGAGGTTTCTGTACGAGGTGATTCCTTCGGTGAAAAAGCAGTTTGACATCGTAAAGGGGCTGCTGAACCGGCCGGACGTGGAGACGATATACGTCTGCACCGACTCCGGGCGGGAGGGAGAATACATCTACCGCCTGGTGGAGCAGATGGCCGGGGTACACGGGAAAAAGCGCAGGCGCGTCTGGATCGATTCCCAGACGGAGGAGGAAATCCTGCGGGGCATCCGGGAGGCGAAGGACCTGTCGGAGTATGACAACCTGGCCAGCGCCGCCTATCTGCGGGCCAAGGAAGATTACCTGATGGGGATTAATTTTTCCCGGCTTCTGACGCTGAAATACGGAAATACAATTTCCGGATACCTGAACACTCCCTATACGGTGATTTCCGTAGGGCGGGTCATGACCTGTGTGTTGGGGATGGTGGTCCGCCGGGAGCGGGAGATCCGGGATTTCGTCAAGACGCCCTTTTACCGGGTGCTGGGAGATTTCGGCCTGCATGGGAGGAAATTCGAGGGCGAGTGGCGGGCAGTCTCCGGTTCGCCTTTTTGCGAGCCCCACAGGCTGTATAAGGAAAACGGTTTTAAGAAAAAGGAGGACGCCCAGAGCCTGATCCGGTTCCTGGAGGAGGAAAAGCCGGTGAAGGCGGAGCTGTTCTCCATCGAGCGGAAGAAGGAAAAGAAAAATCCGCCTCTTCTCTTCAATCTGGCGGAGCTCCAGAACGAATGCTCCCGCCGCTTTAAGATCAGCCCCGACGAGACCCTGCGGGTGGTGCAGGAGCTGTATGAGAAAAAGCTGGTCACCTATCCCAGGACGGACGCCAGAGTGCTTTCCACGGCGGTGGCAAAGGAGATCGGGAGAAATCTCGGGGGACTGAAAGCCTACGGAAGGCTTTCCGCCTTTGCGGCGGAGGTCCTTGCGGGGACGGCCTGGAAGGGAATCGGGAAGACCCGCTACGTGAACGATAAGCAGATCACCGACCACTACGCCATCATTCCCACGGGGCAGGGCCTGGGCGCCTTAAAGAGCCTGCCGCCCCTGTCGGAGCAGGTCTATGAGCTCATCGCCCGCCGCTTCCTGGGAATTTTCTATCCGCCTGCGGAATACCAGAAGGTACAGCTGGTGACGGAGGTGAGAGGAGAGCGCTTCTTCTCAGGCTTTCGGGTGCTTCTCGCGGAAGGCTATCTGCGGGTGCAGCCCCAGGCGCCCGACAGCGCCCAAAAGAAGAAGGAAGAGGACGAGACGGAGGACGTGGGCGTAGACGCGGAATTTCTGGAGCTTCTCAAAGGGCTTCGGAAGGGAGCGTCCATCGAGACCTCGGGCTTTCGCATCCGGGAGGGAGAGACATCCCCTCCCAAGCGTTACAATTCCGGCTCCATCATTCTGGCGATGGAGAACGCTGGACAGCTCATCGAGGACGAGGAGCTGCGGGCGCAGATCAAGGGCAGCGGCATCGGCACCAGCGCCACCAGGGCGGAGATCCTGAAAAAGCTGGTGAACATCAAATACCTTGCCCTGAATAAAAAGACCCAGATCATTACGCCCACCCTTCTGGGCGAGATGATTTACGACGTGGTGCGGGCCTCTATCTACAGCCTCCTCAACCCGGAGCTGACAGCCAGCTGGGAGAAGGGCCTGACCCAGATGGCGGAGGGCACCATCACCGAAGAGCTTTACATGCAGAAGCTGGAGAAATTCATCACCGACAAGACGACGAATGTCCTGAACGCGGACTATCGAAGGGCCCTGCGCCCCTGCTTCGACGCGTCGGCGAAATTTTATAAGACGGGAGAGAGCTCCCGCGGCGCCCGCAGGAAGGCCGGGGGCGCGGCTTCCGAAAAGAAGCAGGGCAAAACCGAGAAAAATGAAGAAAAGGAGCAGAAAAAGAAATGAAAGAACTGGAAGTAAAGGAACTGTATACCCTCTCTGAGACGCTGGCCGCGCCGCTTCTGGCGTCTGTGAC
>CALWQJ010000004.1 GCA_944383645.1 uncultured Merdimonas sp. | reverse complement strand
CCCGGTCTGTTCCCCGCTGCGGCGTTTGTTACATTTTCTATCACACGTGTTACCTGTATCATAGGGGATAAATGAAATATCGTCAATTATTTCATGATAATATGAAATTAATTTCATCCTGCGCCGCTAAATTCGTGAAATTAGATTCAGGTGTCAAAAATAGAGGTTTATTTTTGTGCATATTGTATAGTTTTGTTTTGTTATAAAATGTTAAAAACAAAACAGGAAGCCAAAGGTTTAACACAATTTCCCTCGGCTTCCTGTTTTATCCATCCCCGCGGCATCCCGCCGCGGTTTATTTTCTATTTCTGTTCCGCGAAATAGGGATAGCTTTCCGTATCGCAGAAATAATACCAGTTTCTCCCGCAGGCCTCCTGCGGATGGTCCTGATCGTCTTCCGGAATGAAGATCTCCTGATCACAGAACTCTCTCTTCTCCAGAAAGAGCACATGATGCTCCGGCTTATCGAACTGGAAGAACCACTCCTCCCAGGGCCGTCCCGCCGCAAGCTGTTCTTCGGACGGAACCGCGTGGACTACATAAGCGCTGCGGATCCCCTCTACCGAGCAGGCAAGCTTCCTCCAGGAATAAGAAGCGTACAGCTCCTCCGTGGCCGGCGAAAGTCCTCCGAAAATTTTCTCACAGTCATAGCCAATGGCCTCCAGGGCCTCTGCGATTCCCTGGCTTTTCAATTTTTCCAGCAGCATCCTGCATCCCTCTCCTTTCTGATACGCGTTTTTTCTTAAAATTAATGATGCCCTTATTATCCTCCTGGCAGCTGAGAATAAGCGTTATAAATATTTCTTCAGCGCTTCTGCCTTATCCGTCTTCTCCCAGGACAGATCCAGATCCGTACGCCCAAAGTGGCCGTAGGCCGCGGTCTGCTTATAGATGGGCCTTCTCAAATCCAGCATGCGGATAATTCCCGCCGGACGCAGATCGAAATTCTCCCGGATGATCTCCACCAGACGGCTGTCCGGAAGCTTTCCTGTGCCGAAGGTATCCACATTGATCGAGGTCGGCCGCGCTACGCCGATAGCGTAAGAGAGCTGAATCTCACATTTGTCCGCCAGTCCGGCCGCCACAATATTCTTCGCCACATAGCGGGCCGCGTAGGCTGCGGAGCGGTCCACCTTCGTGCAGTCCTTTCCAGAGAAAGCGCCGCCGCCGTGGCGGGCCATGCCGCCGTAGGTGTCCACGATAATCTTGCGTCCTGTCAGTCCGCTGTCTCCGTGGGGACCGCCGATCACAAAGCGACCCGTGGGATTGATATAGAACTTCGTATTCCCGTCCACCATATCCGCCGGAATCACCTGGTCAAACACATATTTCCGAATATCCTCGTGAATCTGCTCCTGGGATACCTCCTCGCTGTGCTGGGTGGAAAGCACCACCGCGTCCAGCCTGCAGGGCCGGCCATTCTCATCATATTCCACCGTCACCTGGGACTTTCCGTCCGGGCGGAGGTAGGGAAGCGTGCCGTCTTTGCGGACCTTCGTGAGCTGCCGCACCAGCTTGTGGGCCAGGGCGATGGGATAGGGCATCAGTTCCGGCGTCTCATTTGTGGCGTAGCCAAACATCATGCCCTGGTCGCCCGCGCCGATGGCTTCGATCTCGTCCTCAGACATCTGATGCTCCTTCGCCTCCAGCGCCTTGTCCACGCCCATAGCGATATCCGCGGACTGCTCGTCGATAGCCGTGATCACCGCGCAGTTTTCCGCGTCAAAGCCGTATTTCCCGCGGTCATAGCCAATCTCCCGGACCGTGTCCCGTACAATCTTCTGGATGTCTACATAGCCTTTGGTGGTGATCTCACCCATGACCAGCACCATGCCCGTAGTGGTAGCCGTCTCGCAGGCCACCCTGCTCATGGGATCCTGCTCAAGCAGGGCGTCCAGAATCGCGTCGGAAATCTGGTCGCAGATCTTGTCCGGGTGTCCTTCGGTTACGGATTCGGAGGTAAATAAAAGTCTTTCCATCTTCTCTTCCTTTCTTTTGCTGAGCAGAATGTCACCTTCCGCACTGCTCATTGCACCTTTTCTGCGTTACTCCGCAGTGCACGCCCAGGAAGCTATGCTTCCTGGGCTCACGGGCTTCGCCCTATGGAAGGTGACATAGATGCCGTCATTCATGCAAGCATGAAAACGTCCTCCATGTCACCTTCCGCACTGCTCATTGCTTTCGTGAAAAAAAGGTCCGCTTAAAAGCGGACCCGTTATATTCTGATAACCAAATCCTCTTATTGTTCGATTAAACTCGCTCAGGTTGGCACCTTCCGCTGCGCGGGGTTGCCGTGACTTCACAGATCCTTTGTATCTCCATCACTCTGAATAAGAGAAAATTCTTACAATATTCAATTTGCCTATCACGTGTTCTACAATACACTACTTTTCGGGGTTTGTCAATCTGAAACCGATTCAGCCTACCCGCAGGCGGAATTTCTGGATCGCCCGCTCGTCTGACACCTTCTCGATCTCAGCTCCCAGGCTGCGCAGCTTCTCGTCAAAACGCTCGTAGCCGCGCTCGATATAATGGATATCCTCCACGATCGTGATCCCATCCGCAGCCAGGCCGGCAAGCACCAGCGCGGCGCCGGCCCGCAGATCCGGGCTGGATACCTGCGCGCCCGTAAAGCGCTCCACCCCGTCGATAATGGCCGTATTGCCCTCTACTTTAATATTCGCACCCATGCGCGCCAGCTCATCCACATACTTGAACCGATTCTCGAAAATACTTTCTGTGACAATGCTGCTGCCTCTCGCCAGCGCCAGAGCCACCGTAATCTGCGGCTGCATGTCTGTAGGAAAGCCCGGGTAAGGAAGGGTCTTCACATTTGTGCACTTCAGCCCCTTAGAGCAGACCACGCGCACCGCGTCGTCCAGTTCTTCGATCTCGCAGCCAACCTCCAGAAGCTTTGAGGTCGCCGCCTCCAGGTGCTTGGGGATCACATTCTTCACCGTCACATCGCCTCTTGTGACCGCGGCGGCGAACATAAAGGTGCCCGCCTCGATCTGATCCGGAATAATCGGATACTCTGTGCCATGGAGCCTCTCTACGCCGCGGATACGGATGATGTCCGTACCTGCTCCCTTGATATTCGCGCCCATGCTGTTCAGGAAGTTCGCCATGTCTACCACATGGGGCTCCTTGGCCGCGTTCTCAATGACGGTATTTCCTTCCGCCATAGCGGCCGCCATCATAATATTGATGGTGGCTCCCACGGAAACCACATCCAGATAAATATGGCTTCCGCGCAGTCTCTCCGCCTCCGCCACAATAAATCCATACTCAATCTTTACGTCAGCGCCCAGAGCGCGGAAACCCTTCAGGTGCTGATCAATGGGTCGGCTTCCGATATTGCAGCCGCCCGGAAGGGGAACCTTCGCCCGCTTATACTTTCCAAGCAGAGCCCCCAGCAGATAGTAGGAAGCGCGGATCCGCTTGATATACTCGTAATCTACGCTGAAATCCCCTATCTGGGAACCATTTATCTTCACCGTATGCCGGTCAACCCGATCTACATACGCGCCAATCTTCTGCATCGCTTCCAGAAGGACGTTGATGTCCCGCACATCCGGAAGATTTTCCACCACTACTGTCTCATCCGTCATAATCGCAGCCGCAAGAATCGCCAGCGCAGCGTTCTTCGCTCCGCCAATCTCCACCTCTCCCACAAGAGGGCTGCCGCCTTTAATCACATACTGTTCCATAACTTCTCCCAGCTCTTTCTGATACTGTTTCCGGTTATCTCTATTATCTAATTATCTAATCTCTAATTATCTAATCTCTATTAGTTCATCTCTATCTTTTCTGTTTCAGCCCGAATTTATTCCTTTTCGGTCCTAACCAGTATACCATAATCTTTCGATTTGTAAATACTGAATCACAGAGCAAAACGCCGAAAAACCGGGCAGAATCAGACTTTTTTTTCTTCTTCCATATTATAGCACATCTGCGCTGTCCTGTCATTTTACATTTCTGTGTCCTATCTTTTACATTTTGCCCACATTCTACGGTTCCTTTCCCGGTTAAAAAAGGATATAATAAGAAGCAGAAACAAAAGAGGAGATCTGTGATTATGAAGCCTTTATTTTTTATCGATTATGACAATACCATCTTCAGCCACCGTACCTGGACTGTCCCTGAAGATGCTCTCCAGGCTCTCGAAGCTCTGAAAAACGACGGCTTCCGCATATTTCTGGCCAGCGGAAGAGCCTTCCGCAGCAGCGATCTGCCGGAGGATTTCCGGAACCGCTTCACGCCGGACGGACTGGTCAGCTCCAACGGGGCTATCATAGAAGCGGAAGGGAAGCTTCTATGGGAAAAATATTTTGACCCGGATCTGCAACGCCGGATCCTGGATTACGTAGTGGAAAAGGGCTACTGCCTGATTTCCGGCTTCGAGGGAACCTGGGCCACCTCCAATCTGGAACGCTTCCGGTCGCTGCCCACCAATCGGAACCGCAAGGTGATCCCGGAGGAGGGAAACGCCTTTCAGGCACTGTATACAAGCCGCCGTCCCGCCTTTTTTCTGGCTGACACAAAGGAAGCAATCGAGGATGTCCAGGCACATTTTCCTGAAACAAAGCTGCTTTATATGGGGGACGAGCTGGGCGGAGCTGATATTATTCCGAAGGAAAACGGCAAGGTCATGGGCGCCTCCCGGATTCTGGAATATTTCCACGCCTCCTGGGACGACGTGATCGCCATCGGCGACAGCATGAACGATATGGAACTGATCCGGGCCGCCGCCTTCGGCATTGCCATGGGCAACGCCATGCCGGAGGTACAGGCCGCGGCCGATTACACGGCGAAGGATATCGACGAGGGCGGACTGGCAGACGCCCTGTCCCGCGCCAGGCAGTGGGCGGCGTCCCGCGCATAACAGGCGGAAGAAGCGCCGCCGGAAGCGGGCAGGGGAAGCCGGATACCCAGCTCCCCCTGCCCGCTTCTCTTTTCTTATCTATCTGTCCCCGAAGGGCCTCTTTACATTCGTAAGCCCCGACTCCTCCACGAGCCGCCTAAACAGCTCATCTCCTACGCACACCACCGTTTCCTCGTGCAGAAAATCCGTAATATCCGCGTCAAACAGGATATTGGCCTGCGCCGGAAATTCATCGTCCCCGTCCCAGAAAACAAACTGCAGGGGCATACAGTCGAACGCCAGGATCTCGTAGCCGGCGTCTCCCTGCTTCAGCGGCCTTCCGCCCAGCGCCTGGCAGGCGCGGTGAAGCTCTGCCAGATGCCCGTCGAAGGTCCGGGCCGCCGCGTCCAGCACGTTCCTTTTAAAGGCCGCGTC
Source organism: uncultured Merdimonas sp. (assembly GCA_944383645.1). Classification (GTDB taxonomy): domain Bacteria; phylum Bacillota; class Clostridia; order Lachnospirales; family Lachnospiraceae; genus Laedolimicola. The sequence goes on along the minus strand of CALWQJ010000004.1, from coordinate 39,689 downwards.
AAAGGGCGCCGCCCGCTTCACCTCCCGGAAGGGAATGAAACGCCCGGACACCTTCGCTTCGGGCTTTGCGTAATAAAAAAGATGATAGATCGTCATCACCGCATTGAACGGAAGCTCCCGCTCCGGCTCCTCCTCCAGCGTCAGCATGCCTGTCCGCTGGTCGATCCGATACCGCTGATGGAAATAAACGATATACTGCGCCTCCTCATCGCCCTCCAGCCGGAATCGCGCCTGCAGCTCCCTTCGGTCCAGCCCCAGATATTTTTTTCTCCACATATCACAAAGCGCCAGATAGCGGTCCGCTTCCTTCTCCGGAGTATCCACATACCTTTCTCTCATCCGTATTTCCTTTCTGACAGCGGGGCCGGCGTTTCCGCCCTCAGACGCCTGCTTTCGCCGGTCCCACCCGTCCTTTCATTTTCCGCCGCGCGCCAGCCTGCTCAGAAAGCTCCGCCAAACCGCCGTTCCCGCCTCCGGCAGCGGCGCTGATACATTTCGTTCAGGAGCAGCACCGTCACCAGATCCTCCAGCCATTCCGGTCCCGCAGCCTCTTGCATCGTCAGTTCATCCCGATAGGCCTCCTTATCCAGCTTACCGCAGATGCGGCGGCTCAACCGGCGGAGCAGCAGCCGGTCCGGATACTCGTCAAACATCAGGCTTCCCTCATATTCCATCCGGTCGCAGGCTTCCTCTACCAGCGGCTGAATCTGTCGAGCCAGGGAAGGATACAGCTCCTGAAACCGTCTTTTATCTCTCGTTTTTTCGTCCGTCCAAGGCAGAAAAGGGTAAAACGGATATGGCTGATAAGTTCGGAAAAAGGGTTGGTTCCCGTCATAAGGATTCATAAAAATATCCTTTTTGCAGTAGTATATGCGTCCGGACCTGCTGCCGTGAATATTGTCCTACACCAGGTTCTCCGGGTTCAGGCAGTCCAGCTCCGGCAGCACGAAGCGGCCGTTCCTGCGAATCAGACGGTCGTCGAAATAAATCTCTCCTCCGCCGTACTCCTCTCTCTGGATCATGACCAGATCCCAGTGGATGGCGCTTGCGTTGCCATTATAAGCGTCGTCATAGCAGTTGCCCGGCGTAAAGTGGATGGAACCCATGATTTTCTCGTCAAACAGGATATCCTTCATGGGCTTCAGGATATAGGGATTCACGCCGATGGCGAACTCGCCCACATAGCGGGCGCCCTCGTCCGTGTCGAGAATCTGGTTCAGACGCTCCGTATTGTTCGCCGTGGCCTTCACGATTTTCCCGTTTTCAAATTCCAGGCGCACATTCTCGAAGGTAAAGCCCTGATAAAGAGAGGGCGTATTGTAGGTGATGACGCCGTTGATGGAATCCCGGACCGGAGCCGTATAGACTTCTCCATCCGGAATGTTCAGCTGGCCGTCGCAGGCGATGGCCGGAATGTCTTTAATGGAAAAGGTAAGATCCGTGTCCCTTCCGGTCAGCCGCACCTTATCCGTGCGGTTCATCAGCTCCACGAGAGCCTTCATGGCGCGGCTCATCTTGGAATAATCCAGATTACACACCTGGAAATAGAAGTCCTCGAAGGCCTCCGAGCTGGTGCCGGAAAGCTGGGCCATGGAGGCGTTCGGATAACGTAAGACCACCCAGCGGGTCTTCGGCACGCGGATGCCGTGGTGCACCGGCGTGGAATACAGCGTCTCGTACAGATTCATTTTATCGGCCGGGACATCGGAAAGCTCCGATACGTTGTCGCTTCCGCGCACGCCGATATAGCAGTCCATCTGAGACATCTCCTGCGCCGCCAGATCTTCCATCAGCTTTACCTGCTCCTCTGTGCAGTTCATGAGAATTTCTCTCTGCACCTTTGGATTGATATAATGCGCAAAGGGAAGTCCGCCTGCTGCGTACACTTCTTTCACCAGCTGCCGGGCCAGATCCTCCGTGGAAGGGCCCGTATAGTTGATGTATACCTTGTCGCCCGCCTTTACCCTGCAGGAATAGTTCACCAGATTTTTCGCCAGTGTCTTTACTCTCTCGTCCATGTCGTTTTCGCTCCTCCTATTTTTTATGCTTCCTTTGCCGGAAGGCAGACCAGGAACAGATTGCCCAGCTCCTCGTACATCTGCGTGCTGTCGTTCAGCCCGCGCCGGCTGCTCTCTCCGGTCAGCGGATCGGTCACAATGATATTCTGCTGATCGTAGCCTGTGATCAGCTCCGCGGCGCCGCCGCCCTGCAGCGCCAGCACAGGATAGCCCTGGCTGACATAATACTGTACCATGCTCACAGAGCAGCCCGACAGATCCAGCACGCGGCCCGCCGACTGTTCCTCGAGAATCTCATAGGGCGTATAGCCCTGGGCCAGATAAGCCTCCACGTCGCCGTAGATTTTCTGCGCGCCCAGAAGAATCTCCAGAGCCGCCTGAAGACTCGACTCTCCTGCGCTCTGCTGGGGATTTTCCATGCCGGAGAGCTCTGTCCGGGTCTTACGCCCGCCCCGTTTCCAGATATAGTCCTGACGGCTGTCCACCACGCAGCCCATGGCGTCATAGGCCTCCAGAATCGCCTCGTTCGCCTTCGCGTGGGCGCCCAGGAAGGAGCCGTCGAAGCTGTAGGCGTAGTACCTTCCGTCCGTTGTCCCCGCCTCCAGGGCCAGCCTCCTGCTGCCCTCGAAGAGTACCTGCTCCGGCGAAAGCTGCCGGAGCTTTCCGGAGCCGTGCCCCTCTGCCAGCGCAAAATAATATTCCCGTTTCTTGTCACCGGAATTCCTTGTCTCCAGGGATATTTTTTCCTCCGTTTCCAGCTCCCGGCTGGTGATCGTCTCCGGCCCGGCTTCCTCATAGCCGCCGTCCGCCGAGCGGCGCACGCACTCCAGAGAAATCCGGTTGTCTTCTATGGAAATCGAAACCACGTATTTGCCCAGGGCTTCATAGTCCGAGGCGCGGAGCTCCTTTCCGTACTGATCCTGAATCACCACGCGGCCCATAGGGAAAATCCAATTTCCCGCGATATCCTCCCGGACGTCGCCCTGCGCCGCTTCCCCGTATATGAAATCTGTCCCCATGAAGCCCAGGGCCCGGATATAGAAGCCCTCCCGGGCGGAGACCGTCTTGCGCGCTCCCGTCTCCAGATCCATTACGGAAACCGTGTCGGATTCGTGCAGGGAAGCCTCCTGCTGCCAGGCGGCGAAGCGTCCGTCCGCAGAGACCAGACAGCTCTCCGCGCTGACGCCGGAGTCAATCGTCTCATACTCCAGAGTATTCAGATCCACACAGATGACAGAGCCGTCCAGGTACAGGTAGAACTGCTGGTTGTTGTTCACATAGGCCGCCTCTCCCAGCTCCGCCTCCAGAGCCGCAAAGGAACGATCGCTTTCTATAAAAAGCCGCTCCTCCACCGAATTGGACAGGGCGTCGTAGGTGTAGAGCGCGATTCCCGTCTCGCCCTCATGGCTGCCCCGGTTCATATAGCCGTACACCAGAAAATTCATGCTGCCCGACTCGTCCACATTCAGGATCCGGATCGCGTGCTCATCGAAGCTTCCCCGCAGATCGTCTCCCTCCCGGAAGCCGAACACCAGCGACAGCTTATTCTGCGCCGCGTCGTAGCTCCAGAGCTGCCCGTTCTGCACGAAGCCGACGATGTTCTCTTCCTCGTTTTTCCGGTACTCCATCTCGGTATTCAGAATTCCCAGATCGACGGATTTCTCCGAGAACACGGACGGATCCGGTTCAAAAATCCGATCCACCCTCCGCTCATAATTCAGCAGATACATCCGCTGCTCCGTATACCGGACCCGGAAGGACTCCGTCACCTCATAGCGCTCCGTCTCTTCCTCCTCGTTTGTATAATCCAGCTCATACTCCAGGCGGATCGAGGCGACGGCGTTCTCAATCTCCGTAATGTAGGTCCGGACCTCTCCCTCCGGCGGCTCCACCTCCATATTGGCCCAGATCATCTGGTTATAACGGGAATGGATGGACACATAGTCCAGGGTATCGTTGTCCGCCGAAGAATCCGTCTCCATGTACTGGGCGATGCTGACCGTATTGTCCTTATCGAAAAGCGCGCCGTGTATCGTGTCCACCAGCTCCAGGCACTCCACAAGATGCGTCTCGCCCACATTGGCGATATGCGTATAGTAGTACGCCTCCCGGCCCTGCTCCAGGGAAAGGCGCAGCGCCAGCAGGTATTCTCCTCCGTCCTCCAGAAGATCCATCAGCTGGAAATCCGCCCGGATCGTGTCTCCTTCCCGGGTAAATTCCAGTTCTCCGTCTTCAATCAGGCGGTCCATGTCAAGGCTTCTGACCTCATAGTGAATGTCCTGGACAGCCGTATCCGGGCTTTCGATCCGAAGGGATATTTCCCGGTCCTCCGGAAGCGGCAGGACTGCGTCCCGGATGCTGGAGGCGTCCATACTCTTCGTATATCCGTGCATGAGGTTAAACGAACGCCCGCCCTGCTCCAGATAAATCAGCGGAAGCGTGGCGGAAGCCATATGGGCTGTGGAGTCCGTGTTTCCTGCCATCAGGTAATAGCCCATTCCCAGGACGCCCAGAAGGAAGGCAGCCGCTATCGATACAATTCTCAAAACCAGTTTTTTCAACGGCTCTCTCCTCCTTTTTCCCCTGTGAATTCCTTTTCCGCCGCCTCTTTTCCTGCCTTCTCTTCCCTTCTTCTGCGCCGGGTCTCTGCCGGAGTCGCAAACTCTCCGGCCGCCAGAAGCCTCGCAAGCGTCAGGTCAGCGTGCAGGGCCTGCGCGCAGCGGTCATAGCCCTCCGCCCTCTCTGCGCTCTTTCGGTTTTCTGCGCTTCCAGCGCCTTTCTTTTCTCTTTCCGGCCGCTTCACCGCCCGGATCAGGATATTCTTCGGCGTGTGCTCCATATCGATAAATTCCAGGATCTGCGTGTCGTAGCCCTGCTGCTCCAGAAGCTCCGCCCGCAGGCCGTCCGTCAGAAGGGCCGCTATCCGCTCCTTCAGAAGGCCGTATTTCAGCACGGGGGCCAGCGTCTCGTTTCGAAGCTGCCCGTTCAGCTCATGCTGGCAGCACGGCACAGACAGGATCACCCTGGCGTTCCACTTCACCGCCTTATAAAGGGCGTAATCGGTAGCCGTATCGCAGGCGTGGAGGGTCACCACCACGTCCACCTGGCTGCAGCCCTCATAGCCGGCGATATCGCCTTCCAGGAAAGTCAGCTTGTCATAGCCGTATCTGCGCGCCAGTTCCCCGCAGCGGCGGATCACGTCCTTTTTCAGATCCAGGCCGATAATCCGCACGTCGAGCCCACAGCGCTCCCGCAGATAATAATACATGGCAAAGGTCAGATAGGACTTGCCGCAGCCAAAGTCCAGGATCGTAAGCTCCCGATCCTTTGGCAGCGCGGGAATGATATCCTCGATAAATTCCAGGAACCGGTTAATCTGGCGGAACTTGTCGTAGCGGGCGTGCACCACGCGCCCCTCCGGCGTCATGACGCCCAGATCCACCAGAAAGGGAACCGGCCGCCCCTCTTCCAGAAGATACGCCTTCTTTCTATTATGCTCCAGATTTGTCTTCTTTACACTGCAGGCGCCGGTTTCGCAGGCCCCGGCCTGCGCCTTTCCGGTCGAGGAGGCTTTGGCTTTTCTTTTCTCCTTCACCGTCATATGTCCCTTTTTGCTTACCAGGGCGTTCACGGCTCCCTCCGGGGCCGTAAGCTGCAGCTGGCAGAAGGTATTCTCCATCCAGCCCAGGATCCGGGCGATCGCCTCCTCCTTCCCCAGGTTTTCATGAAAGGCCTGGGTTCCCCGGAAAATCTCCGCCTGAAATTTCAGCTGTCCCTTCAGGAGCACCGGGCGGATCCGGACCTTCTTCTCCTCCAGCCCTTTCCGCGGGCTGCTCAAAATAAGCTGTTCCAGGTTTTCATCCATATATGTTTCAAGCAGTTTTTTTAATTCATCCATGATAAATCTCCAGATGCTTTTTGGTCTTCGTCATTCAGCAGTATAGCACAAAGCACTTCTGAATGCCATTGTAAAATACAAAGGGCTGTGGTATCATGGTTGCATGTGGGTGGGACGGCTGCGAATAGCCGCTTACAGTTTAAGACAAAGGAGAATCGCCATGCTGAGACAAGTATCCATATGCACACAGAATACAAAGGGAACCCTCCAGGGCATCACGCAGATGCTGGCCGACAAGGGCATCAATATCTGGGGATCCTGCACCAACGACGGCGCTGAGTTCGGAATTCACCGCATGATTGTCTCTGATCCGGAGGGCGCCATGGACCTCCTGAAGGACACCGGCCATATCTGCCGCATGACCAGCGTCATCGGCGTAGAGGTGGAGGACGAGGTGGGCAACCTGAACCGGCTCCTGAAGGCGCTGACCGAGAGCAATATCAACATCGACTACACCTATCTTTCCTTTAACCGCGACTCCGGCAAGCCGGTGCTGATTTTCCACTGCGAGGACGCCCCGGAGGTGGAGATCTGCATTAAGAATAAGGGATTTTCGGTGGTATAATTTATGGGGCTGTCGCATCAATTTAGTGCGACAGCCCCATTCATAATTATTTTAGAAACTGTTGTTGCTATATCTTACTGGAACGATAGGACTCCGCTTCCCAATGCACAATAAATTGGATCAACTCTTCAGACATGGGCTTTGCTCCACCAAAGCTTTCCGCGTACACGACAATTTTTACCGCATCTTCAAACAACATTTTTGCTCGAACCGCTTTATCTAAATTGTTCTCCATAATATATACCCCATCTCCTTCTACAAGTATAATCTTAGGTAACATACCATTTTCTCTTTCAAAATTACGCATAGTTTCTTTCACATCATTCATGTCCTCTAAATACAGTGGATATGGCCCGCAATATACAATATAGTCGGGGGTATACGGAGATAATAACGGTTGAACCGTTTCCGTATTTTTCATATATTCTCCTGCCTCTTTCATATATACCGGGATTACTTTTCGCTCCATTATTCCTGTTAAAAATTCCGCTGTTTTTTCTTTTTTTTCATCTTTTATCTCTTCTTCTCTTGGTTCTTTTTTAACCTCCTTTTTTAAGGCTGCTTCTATATTTTTGAATAAATCATTTATTTCTTCTACCGTATCCGCACTGATAAAAATTCCATGGTTTTGCAGCAGCATAATTTTAACGGTATAACCATATTTTTTCTTAAACTCCGACATTTGTTCATAGCAATATTGGGCAAGAATGTATCCAGGTTTACAGCTTGGAATCCAAAGAACATCTTTTCCGAAAAGTCTTTTTGCCGCCTCTTTTCCATCCTTCGAACAGGTAAGGCCATTAATCAGAGTTGGATGAATATGAAGTACATAGCGATACGAAAAAAGATTATGCAGCAAGGCCTCCACACTAGGACGTTTCTTTTTATTTGAATCTGTGATAGCACTCATTATATCCACAAGATATTCTCTTTCCCGAACAATATCGTCTGTAGAATATTGCTTTTGCAGAATTTGGTTTAATTTCTGACGATCCATTTCCACAATCTCATCGCTCGTCATAGTAGCCAACTGAGCGCCCGAGCATTTTACATAAAGCTTACTTTCACTTTTTACTGAGGTATTTCCTCCACCTGCCAAAACATAATTTGAATTAGCGCCATAATCATTTGACATTTTTATCAATTCATCTAGTTTCATTTTTACTCCTTTTTGTAATATCATACAGTTTTTTCTATTTTTGAGGTGAAAATTGGCCGAAAAAAGAACCAGGATATCTCTGGTCCTTTTTCAACATAAAATTATCTTATCTGGTCAATACAAAATTTTCGTCCGGATCATAAAACTCCATTCCTCCTATTGCCTGAAGGAACTGCCTTCTGGAGCGCGGCGGACATCCCGGCACAAAGCAGCCTCCATATAAAGACTGTCCTGCACAGTTTCCATAGTGTAGATATAGCCTTTTGGAATTGTCTGGTTTATAATGAGGCACCCGTCCAATAAACACAGTGACTGGAATTTCCAATTCCTTCAGCTGCTCCCGATGGCGCATAATTGCATAGTTTATCGTAGCCAAACATGCTTTGCATCCTTTTCCATATACAACAGTAAGTTTATCATCTATTTCTTCTATTTCCGGAACAAAGGAAGGTTCAAAATGAAGGCAGTTTTCTTCCAAATCAAATCCGAATGTGTCGATTTCTTTGATATCAATCGGTCCCATTCCACGTTCGTGCGCAAATACCAAATGCGGAATATCTTCTGGTTCATACCCAATAAGCTTGCAGCCTGCCGCATCTACCGCTGCACGGCTTTTTCCAGCCAAAATCATCCTGGCATTTACCGGTTTTCCGGAAAGCGGAGCTCCCAATCCCTGTTGGCCTACAAGCGCATCAACAATTGTAAGATTGCATAAATAGGCACTGTTAATATCTACCATGGAATAGTCCAGGAAAGAACCTCTGCAGGCTAACTCTGCAGGCAGCGGTTGAAACGTTCCTATGTGATGCAGACACGTTTGCTTGTCATCATCCGCTGAGATCCCTACAGAAGAATTTTTAATTCCTATTGTAATCGTAGTCATATCATGTGTTTTTAACACGGGCATGTTAATGAAAACATCCGCATCCAGAATGACAGAAGGAATCCGTACTTTTTTTAATACCGCGCCGTCTATCTCCACTTCCCGAAATGTCCCTTGCTTTAAATCTTTCAGCTCAAATCCGTACTCTTTCGCCGCTTCTTCATATCCGCAGACTCGAAATGCTGTCATGGTATCCACACCCCAATTGGAGCTTTCTGCTACCGTGACCGAATCTGCGCCGCTCTCAAAACACATTTTTGCTACTAAACCTACCAATTCTGGAGATGTGGTGGCTCCTGTATTTTCCGCGCAGGCAGCCAGGCAATTAGGTTTAATTAAAACCTTATCCCCCTTTTTTACCACGCTTTCCATTCCGCCTATCCGTGCCAGACATAAGCGTAAGGATTCTTCAACATTTTCAACATTCTTCACGATGGAAACCTGTTCTCGTTCCTTCATTTTTCTTCCTCCATTGATGCCAAAAATCTAGGCTTTCCCCCATCCAGGTAGATTGCTGCCTGTTCCAATACCATTGCCGGACTATCCAAATAGGATTCTACCGTATCGCCGCCTCTGTGATTTGTACATGTAATATTATCCAAATGGATTAAGGAATTCCTGCGGTCAATCGGCTCAGTATCATATACATCTGTCGCTGCTCCTCGAATTCTTCCCTGTTTAAGAGCCTCAAGCAAGGCATCTGTATCCACCAGGGCTGCTCTTGCGGTATTAATCAGATATGCAGAAGGTTTCATCATAGAAATTTCTTTTTTCCCTATCATTTTCATAGTTTGCGGAGATACCCGCATATGCAGGCTTATAATGTCAGACGTTGCAAGCAGTTCCTCATAGGACATCGGAAAACACCCATCTTGTTTTATCGTCTCTGTTTTCACAAACGGATCGTATACCGCTACTTTGCAGTCAAATCCCCGGAGTTTTTTCCTTACCAGCTTTCCTATCGTTCCATACCCTGCCAGTCCTATCTGCAATCCTATAAGTTCCCGAATGTCCCCGGTATTTGGATAGTCTCCTCTCCAAAGTCCGCAGGTTTTTAAAGCAAAATCTGACCGGCAAATATTTCTTGTTTCCGCAAGCATAAGTCCCACACAATATTCCGCAACCGCGTTTGCATTATGCGCAGGATTGCTGATCACAGCAATGCCTCTTTTTTTTGCTTCCTTTACATCTATGTTCTCGAGTCCCCCTCTTGTTGAAACAATGATTTTTAATCTTTTTGCTTCATTCAGTACTTCTGAAGAAATCGGACACAGATGAACCATCAGTACCTCCGTATCTCGAATGCATATCTTTAATTCTTCCGGGGGCGGAAACGCGCAGAAACCTTTTGTTTCTATTTCCCGCACCTGCCTGCGCATCGCTTCTTTATCACGTTCTCCCCAAAAAATTCTATGGAGCATCTCAAACCGCTTATCTTTCTTAACCGCGTCCGCCATGATATTGTCTGGGATATAAACATCTCCTACAACTGTGCAAGTATATCGCATTTCTTCAGCCTACCCTTCTAAAACAACTTGAATACCTTGAACTGCACCATAATCTACAATTTGCTTCAATAGATAGTTATCCGGTTTTTTATAATGCATACCTCGGTAAGTTCTACCGATAGCGGCATATTTGTTTACGCCCAATTCATGATAAGGAAGCAGATCCACTTCTTTTACATTTTTTTCTCTTGCAAAGTCAATAATCCTGTACGCTTCCTTGTCATTAAATCCTGGTATATATGGATAACGAAAAATAACATTCGTGGAAGAATTTAAAGCAGCTTCCAAATTCCCCAATATGACATTTAAATCCGCTTTTGTAGCGTCCTTCAGTTTCTTTTCATCCAACGATTTAATATCCAGCAGAAGATAGTCTACATAACCAATTATCTCAGAAAAGTTATCTGCATTTCCAAATCCTGAAGTTTCTAATGCTGTGTTGATTCCTTTTTTCTTACATGTTTGCAGCAATTCCTTCACTGCAGGTGCCTGCATCAGGGGATCTCCCCCTGATACAGTAACGCCGCCGCCAGAATTTTTATAATACAGCCTGTCCTTCTCAATGATTTCCATGATTTGAGACTCTGTCCATTCCTTCCCAATTACCTGAACCGCATATTCCATGCAGACATCCGCACATTTTCCACATACCGTACATGAAGCAAAGTCAAATACGGGTTTATCCGCATTAAAACTAATGCATCCTTCTTTACACACGGAAACACAGCTCCCGCATCCAACGCATTTTCTTTGAAAATGTGCCATTTGGCAATATGGGCTTTGCCCTTCCGGATTCGCGCACCACACACATTCCAAGGGACAGCCTTTAAAAAAAATGGTAGTTCGTATTCCGGGTCCATCATGAATAGAAAATCGTTTTATATCAAATATAACGGCCATATCTCTTCATTTCTCGTATGTCTCTATTTACATATCGATTCTATCTGTCATTCCGGATAGTAATCATATACATTATCTTCCGTTAAAATCGACACTTCTGTAATTGCTTTCTGAGGCAGTTCTTGTCCCTCTAGTAAACGAACCGCTGCTTTTATGCCTTCCCTTCCCATGTAATAGCCAAACGCCGACACCGTTCCTGTCATTTTTCCTTCTTTTATGGAAGATACCGCCTCTGGAATCCCATCTGTTCCAAATACCATAATATCTTTTCCCGAATTTTCTACAGCTTCCACACATCCAAGAGCCATGCCATCGTTCGCGCAATAAATTCCTTTGAGTTCCGGATACTGGGTAATAAGATTTGCAGTCAAATTATACGCCGTCTCACGGTCCCAATTCCCCGGCTGAGAAGACACCATTTCCAGTACTCCCATTTCTTCTACAGTTCCTACAAAACCATCCCGTCTCTGATTTGCTGCTACAGCTCCGCCAAGTCCTTCAATATGGGCTACCTGGCTTCCTTCCGGCAAATGCTCGGCAAAATACTCTGCAACCCATTGACCTTCCGGTGTAAAATCTTCCATTCCAACGACATGAATATAAGGATATTCCGTATTAATAATCTCAAAATCCACATTGATAATAGGAATTTCTTTCGTTATTGCTTTTTCAATCGCAGGATCCAAATTGGATTCTGTAATCGGAGAAAGAATCAAGGCATCATATTCTTTCTCTATCATGGCTTCCGCAATAGCAAGCTGCCCTGTCATATCATCTTCTGTGACTCCTCCCTGAATATCCACTTCTATTCCAAGTTCTTCCGCCATTTCTTCATAGCCGCGGGCTACCTCCTGCCAATGTGAACCCTCCAAAGATTTCACCACACAGCCTATTTTGTAATCTCTGGATACAGCTACAACATCCCCCAGTTCCTCATCTAATGTTTCCACTGTCTTTTCTTCATTTTTAGCGTTTACAACAAGTTCAAATGCGGCGGAACGATAATTTTCATCTGCATCCGCGTCTTCCTGCGCATCTTCTTCCACAGCTTCTGCATCTTCAGAATCAGAGGATGCTGTCTGAACATTGGCAGAGGTGGAACTGCATCCTGCCATACAAACTGCCGCCAAACTCACCGCAAGCATCATTCCCATAATTTTCTTTTTCATATAATCTTCCCCTTTCTTAAAATAGGTTTTATTGAGTACGTCTTTTATCAAGAATTACTGCAAGCAAAATTACTAAACCCGTCGCTACCTGCTGATAATATGTCTGAATATTTAAAAGAGTAAGCCCATTTGCCAGCATGCTCAAAATAAGCGCCCCAACCACACAGCCAATCATATTAACTTTTCCACCGCTCATACTGGTTCCCCCCAGTACAACGGCTGCAATAGCATCCAGTTCATAGCTGGAACCACTGGCAGGCTCTGCGGCATCTAATCTCGCCGCAAGCATCATACCGCCTAAAGCACTCATAAAGCCGGATAACATATATATATAAATTTTTATTTTAATAACGTTGATTCCGCATAATCGGGAAGCCTCCTCGTTTCCGCCAATGGCTAATGTATATTCTCCAAATCTGGTTTTGCGCATTAAAAAGATGCAGACTACAGTGGCTGCCAATGCCCATATCACCATCACAGGAACGATTCCTATATAACCAGCAAATAATTTTGTAAAATTATCAGAAAGCCCGTAAATCGGACGTCCTGATGTGTAAACCAATGCCAGACCCCTAAGATAGGTTACGCTTGCCAACGTTACAATAAAGGGCTGCAGTCCCACCACTCCTACAAAAAAACCATTTACTGCCCCTGCAATAAGTCCTACTAAAAACGCTATCAGGATTCCTGCCAAAATGGGAATTCCATAATTATTGATAAGATTTGCCATAATCACAGAAGTCAAAGCAACGATCGCTCCCACGGAAAGGTCAATTCCTCCCGTTGAAATTACAAAGCTCATGCCCAGTGCGATCACAAGATTGATTGCAGACTGCTGCACAATAGAAAGAATATTATTTATAGTCAAAAAATATTGTGATAAAAGTGAAAATAAAATTACCATTGCTAACGCAACTACTATAATTCCAGATTGCGACAGTTGCCTTTTAATTTTCTCCACAATTTACACCTCCCAGCATAGCCTGCAGAATACTCGTCTGTTTATACATATTTTTTCCTGCTTCAAAGCATCCGGATATTCTTCCATTTTTAATAGTTATAATTCGATCGCTCATATTTAACAATTCTGGCATGTCAGATGAGATAAGAAGAACACTTTTCCCGTTGCTGACCATCTCATTGATCATTTCATATATTTCCTTTTTCGCACCTACATCAATTCCACGGGTAGGTTCATTTAAAATCAGCAATTCACAATTCGCAAAGTACCAGCGTCCCATAATTACTTTTTGCTGATTTCCACCAGACAAGTTTTTTAATATCCGCGAAAAATAAATATCTTTAAATCCTATCCTCTTTAATATCAGCTGTACACTTTTTTTTCTTTCAAATTCATTGATAATACCCATTTTACAAAAAGATTCCATACGGGGGTATGTAACGTTCTTATACACTGGTTCCATAAGTACCAGACCCTCTGTCTTTCTGTCCTCCGGCAAATAACCAATGCCATTTTTAATGGCTTCCTTACAATTCTTAACTTCTAATTTTTTTCCTTTCAAGCGAATCGTGCCTTCTGTTTTTTTCACATCTCCATAGATTGCCTTTGCAATTACACTTCTGTTGGAGCCCATCAAACCCGCCAGTCCCAGCACTTCGCCCTTATAAATATCAAAGCTTACATTTTTTACTTGGTTCCCTACACATAGGTTATCCACCTCCAGCATGATTTCTTTTAAAGGCTTCGTCGTTTTCACAAAAAACTGCTCTACCGTTCTTCCTACCATCTGCTTGACAATTTCATCCTTGGTCACATCCTTCATATTATTAGTGCTTATCACCATTCCATCCCGCATAATTGTGATACGTTCTGCCAGATCTGGCAGTTCTTCCAATCGATGAGAAATATAAATAATAGATGTCCCGGCTTTGCTCATTTTTTTTGTGGCTGAAAACAGAATTTCCGTTTCTTTATCAGTCAAAGGCGCTGTTGGTTCATCCATAACCACGATGGCACTTTTAAAATAAAGAGCCTTTAAAATTTCAACCATCTGTTTTTCTGCAAGCGTAAGATTTTTCACTTTTGCGTCTGCATCAAGAGCAAGTCCATACTGCTCAATTGCTTTTTGTACATAAGAAGAAATTTTCTTTCGATCAATGGAAATCGCTGTACTCATGATTTCATTGCCCAGCATAATATTTTGAGCAATCGTAAATTCCGGAATCAGCTGCAATTCCTGGTGTATCATACGAATTCCAGCTCCATATGCCTGTTTGGGACTGCTAATTTGTATGGTTTTCCCATCTATTTTTATTTCACCGGCATCCGCTTTGTATATGCCAAAAAGAATTTTCATCAATGTAGATTTTCCAGTTCCATTTTCTCCAACCAGCGCGTGAATTTCTCCTTTTCGCACTGATAAATCTACATCTTTTAATACAGGAATCCCTACAAAACTTTTGCAGATTCCTTTCATCTCCAAATAATCAGCCATGCGCTACCTCCGTAGAAACAGTTGTCCATAAACATTCCGTTCCTTTAACGCATAATAAATATCCTCCTGAATATGCGTTAACTCCTGATACTTTCTATGATTGGTTTCATCTGGATAAAAAATTTTCCCGTAAGATACCATTTCGTCCGCCGCCTCTTCAAGCGTTTTATAGTCCCCTGCCGCTACGGCAATCAACATAGCACATCCCAAACTGGTGGTTTCCGGATTCTCAGCTGTTTTAACCGGTATACCATATACATCCGCCTGAATCTGATTCCAAGGACTGTGTTCATTACAGGCACCTCCGCAAGCTATAATTTCATCCAATGGATATCCTTGTTTCTGAATAAGGGAAAAACCTTTATTAATTTCCATGCAGGAGCCTTCAATTACTGCTCTCGCCATCTCTGCAGCGCCTGTATCCAGCGTCATACCAACAAAAACCCCTTTTGCCTGCGCATCCCAGTATGGGCAGGCTGTGCCAAGCAGATGCGGTAAAAATAAAACGTTCTTTGACCCTGCAGGAACCTTCAAAATTTTCTGATTTAAATTCTCATATTTTTTTTGCTGAGGACCCGTCAGGGCAAACTGTTCCGCAAACCATTTGTATGAAATACCTCCGCTCAGAGTATTATTATCAATTACATACTTATTTTTGATAGAATGCGGCGTACATACATAGCGGGACTGTTCATCCGCCACAGGCCTTTCCATATACATGGAACCTACTCCCGCAGTTCCGATTGCTACATTTGCTGTCCCGGAACGTACCACTCCACATCCAACCGCCGAAGTCTGGCAGTCTCCTCCACCCGTAACAATAGGAGTTCCTTCTGGTATCCCTGTAAGCGCTGAAACGCGTTGTCCAACTGTTCCAATGATTTCTCCTGCTTCCACTAAATTAGGAAGCAGGTTCATAGGAATTTGTAATTTGCTGCAAAGCTCTTCACTCCAGTCACGTTTGAATATATCATATAACTGTATTGCGCCAGACTGGGAATGATCTCCATAAAAATCATCTGCTCCCAATTTATAAAGTATAAAATCTTCAATTTCTAAAATCTTATAAGTTTTCGATGCTATTTCCGGCTCTTCCTGCAGAATATATAAGATAGAAGAAGCTGCCCATACTGGATTAATCACTCGCGTTGTAATTTCTCTGAATCGATTGGAACCTACCTTCTCTTCCATATATTGAATCTGCCGTACCGTGGCTTTGGTTCCCCACATAATGAGATCTCTTAATGCATTTCCGTTTTTATCAACTGGAACTATACACTGTCTTGCCGCAGTCACTCCAATTCCCGCTATTTGTTCTTCTTTCCAGTCCGCTTTTCCTATCATCTCTTTACACATTTTGCATAGGGATTCCCAAATCATATTCGGATCTTTTTCCATCCATCCCTCTCCGCGTACATTGACTTTCAAAGGAATTTCCGTACTTTCCTGTTCAATAAGTTTTCCTTTTTCATTAAAAAAAGATACTTTATTATTGGTTGTCCCTATGTCAAACGTTATATATATTCTATCCATGAAATCTCTTCTTTCTTTCAGAGGGTATATTGTGAACGTGAAATGATGTCATCCTGAATGGCAGGATCCAAAGCTATAAACAATGCGCTGTATCCCGCAACCCGAATCACCAAATCCTTATATTTGGAAGGATGTTTTTTCGCATCAAGCAGCATTTCTGTCGATACAACATTAAACTGAATATGCCACCCATCCTGTTCAAAGAAAGAATGAATTAACTGCCGTACGCTTTCACAACCCTTTTTATTTTTTAAAAGCTCTGGTACGAACCGCATATTCAAAAGCTGGCCTCCGGTTACCAGTCGTGTAGACAGTTTTGCTGCGGAATTGGCCACAGCAGTCGGCCCCTCATGTTCTGTACCGTGCTCCGGAGATATGCCATCCGCCAATGGAGTCTTAGCCAAACGGCCATCTGGCAATGCTCCGACAATTTCACCTCCAGGAATATTGGATGTCAGCGTAACTGTGGATGCATACCATCCGCAGCCTTTCGGCCCCATACCTTCACGCATATTTTTATACGTTAAAATCTTTTCACAATATACATCAAAGGCCTGTTTTGTAATATAATCCACACTATTATCGTCGTTTCCATACTTTGGACTGTCCATGAGTGCTTTACGAATTAAGCGTCCCTTTTCTGTAGAAAAATTATTGCGCAAGGCCTCTTCTACTTCTTCCGCTGTATACGTCTTATCTTCAAATACGACTTTTTTTAATGCCGCTAAAGAATTTCCTACATTTGGCACTCCCAATTGCGCTCCACTGACCCAGTCATAGACTGGTCCTCCTTCTTTAATTGACTTACCGCGTTTTATACAATCATTTACAAGCGCAGAACAAAATGCGTCTGGAACCTTGTACCGCATACAATTATCGTTGATATTATCCGCTTCCACTTGAAGACGTATAAAAAAGTTCATCTGCATTTTATATAGTTCAAAAAACTCTTCATAGCTCTTACAATCTTTTAAACTTTTTCCGGTGTCACACAGCCTAATCCCTGTACGCGGATCCTCCCCTCCATATATGGCCAATTCCAACACCTTGGCCATATTGAATTTACTCTTTCCATTTGCACGGTATCCCCATTTGCCTGGCACTTCTATTTCCAAACATCCCATAGAGGAATATTCAACCGCATCCTCGTAGCTAATGCCTCTGTCCATCAATGACGCTATACAAACTTTGTCGTTTAAAAAAGCCGGCATTCCATTTCCCTGAGATACTACTTCAAGCGCCTTATGCATAAAATCCTGATTGATATTTTTATGATATCGGATATAAAAATTTGGTTCAGACAACTGCACATGTGACAATGCCTTCAACATACAATATGACAAATTATTGACAGCATCGGACCCATCTGCTTTCTGTCCTCCTACTGAAATATTTTGATAGGTGGGGTATCCTGCCAAAACCCTGGAGTGCCCATAGGTGCGCAATTTATTAATAGAAAATAATTTAATATAAAAACAATCCAGTAATTCTACTACATCCGCGTTGCTTAAAATTCCATTTTCAATGTCATGAAGGTAATAAGGATAAAGATATTGATCCACCCTTCCCATAGACATGGAATGTCCGCTTGCTTCAATTTGCAGAATCAAATGAGCAAACCAAAGCATTTGAAGTGCTTCATGCAATGTCTTGGGAGGATTTTCCGGAACATTCTGCAGTACAGATAAAATTTTTTTCTGATCTTCCGGCAATTCTGTCAATTCCTTTTGTACAAGGGAAAAAAATCTTTTTCCAAAATCAATTCCTGCCTGCATAACGATAACAACGGCCTTCAGAAAATCTTGCTGCAAAACACTTTCTGGCTCGCTTAAGTTCAAGGATTCAAGGCGTTTTTCCGCCCAAGCTTTTATACCGCCAAATCCCATATCCATGCACATTTTATAATCGACCGCAATATGTCCTTCTCCCGACGTCACATTGCCAACCCATTCTATAATCCCGACTTTTGTAGCATCAAAAACTTCTTGAGTCTGACACGTTTCCGCCGTATCACGAAGTGTTTTTCCCCGCCAATATGGAAGAATCTCTCGAAGTTCCTGTTTGCTTTTTTCTGTTATAACAAATCTGTCCGTCCTTCTTTTTTCAAATTCATCTATTTCATCAAGAATCCAATCCCAGGAGTACTCGGGAAAAATAGGCGCGCAGCGCGTACGATATGCCTGATTTCCAACGATCAGCTCTCCTTTTTCCACATAAATGTTCATTTTTTCCAGAACCATTTTAAGAGATAAGGCTCTTTTTACAATTACCGGATATGCTTCGTATTTCTGATACGCTTCTGTTACAATTTTTGCTCTTTCAATACAAATTTCAGGAACAGCTTCTACAACTGTTGTTTTTAGTTTTTTTACTCTTTCTGTTATGGCAATAGAATCATATTCCTTCATCATTTCATTTCCTCCTTGCTACCCCATTAGCAAACCGCCTGAAATATTAATATTGGCTCCAGTTATATATCCTGCGCCTTCCGAACATAGAAATGCGATAGGTTCTGCCACCTCTTCTGGCTCTCCTAATCTCCCCAAAGGCGTAATTCTCATCCATTCTTCTATGCGCCCTTTTTTTCGTTCCTCTATCATATCCGTTCGAATGCGTCCCGGCGAAACAATATTTACAGTAATGTTATATTTTCCAAGTTCTTTGGCCAAAGTATATGCAAGTCCACGGATACCTGCTTTTGCTGCTGCATAATGCGCATGATTGCAGGAACCCGTTTCCGCTGCCTGTGAACTTAATAAAATGATTCTTCCACATTTGCTTTCCATTAAATAGGGAATACTGTATCTTGTGATTAAATACGCGCTCTTTAAGTTTGTGTCCAAAATTTCATCCCATTCATCTGAGGACAAATCCACAAAAGCTCTATCTTTCATAACTCCAGCACAATGAATTACATAATCCAGTTTTCCCCATTTTTCTTTTGCAGTTTGAACAATTCTCTGAATTTCTTCCTCCTTTGATATATCAGCCTGCAGTGCCTGCACTTTTCCCCCAGAGTCTGTAATTTGCCCGCACAGTTCATAAGCCGCCTGTGCATTAGAATGGTAAACAAACGTTACCGAACATCCTCGTTTTTCTAACGCTAATACCGTTGCTTTCCCGATTCCCCTAGAACCTCCTGTCACCAATGCTGCCATTCCCTGCACATGCCCACCCCTTTCCTTTCTTTAGCCTTTATGTAATTCATGTTGTTTTCATGTTTATATTATCACGTTTAATGTTGTTTATCAAGCATTAATTTTCATTTATGTTGTTTCATTTTACATTTTGTTCATTGGAATGATTATATATGTTGAAATATCGACATATCTTTAAATTAACACTTGCAATTTCCTATACTTTTAAGTTACTATATTTTAAAGATTTAATTTTAATGGCATTTAATGGATTAAATGGATTAAGTACGAGGTGATTTTTAATGTTAGTCAGTGAAAGACAGCAAGACATTCTTCAACGATTAAATTCCAATGGTTCTGTTTATGTAGAAGAACTATGCAGTCTGTATAATGTTTCCAGCCAGACAATTCGCAGAGATCTTGCAGACTTAGCCTTATCCTACCCAATCTCACGGACAAGGGGCGGGGCCACAATACTTAACAGTCAGCCTGAAATTCCTCATTTTATGCGTTCTATTGAAAACGCAGAAGCCAAAAAACAAATTGCGCAAAAAGCATTAACTTATATTGAGTCTGGCGATCAAATTATTCTTGATTCCAGTTCCTCTGTATTTGCTCTTGCCGAATTGCTTCCTAACATGCCTTTGACAGTAATAACCAATTCTGTTTATATAACAACGCTTCTTTCTACGAAAGATAAAATTACTGTTATTTGTGCCGGCGGAATACTCCTTTCTTCTTCTATGTGTTTTGTGGGCAGAATGACAGAGGCTCAGTTACAGAATTATGCTGTCCAAAAAGCTTTTATTTCATCCATGGGGTTAACAGCGGAATGGGGATTAAGTGAATTGAATGAACGAGCTGTTATGGTCAAAAGAGCGATGCTGTCCATCGCAAATGAAACCTTTGCATTGATTGATTCCAGTAAACTGGGAATTCGAAATTTGATTCAGGTAAGTCCTTTAGAAAAAATTGATCATATTATTACGGAAAAAGCTCTTTCAAAAGAACAGTTACTTCATTTTAAAAATTACGAAAATCGTTTTGAAATTACTTAAAAGAAGTATGGCAAAGAATGCCTAATTTTTCTACATTATAAAAGCCTAATCATTTCTGGCTCCTGCCAGCTGATTAGGCCGCATAACAAGATGTAAAAGATGTAAAAGAAATGGAATTCATGTTTTCTAGTACTTGCTCAGTTTTCTTTTCTTCTGCTTCGAATCAGGCAGACAGCCATTCCCACCATACATGCCGCTACCCAAAACACCTGCACAAAGAGCATCAGATCCACACCGTTTCCCGCCTGCATGCTATCCCTTCTTTCAGACCATGTTGAATTTCTGTGTTCGAGATCATTATAGGCGGCAGTATGTTAATTTTTCTATCCTGTCTGTGCAAATTTTCGGGCAGGTTTCTGTAAAGTCTCTGTAAAGTCAGATAAAGCAAGAGAACATCTTCTTGATTTTGTTTCAAGAGATGTTCCCCTGTCCATTTCTATTCTACTCCAGTATCGTCAGCGGATCCACCTGGCTTCCGTTCACGATAATCTCGAAATGCAGATGGGGCCCGGTGCTCCGCCCGGTATTGCCGCTTAAGGCGATGCGCTCGCCCTGCTCCACACTTTCGCCCACAGATACCAGCACGCGGCTTAAATGGGCGTAGCGGGTCTGATTGCCGTCCGGATGGCGGATGGTGACGCAGTTGCCGTAGCTGCTGAACCAGCCTGCCTGGGTCACGGTGCCGCCGCAGGAGGCGAAGATCGAGGTTCCCACAGGAGTCGCCCAGTCTATGCCCTTGTGCTGGCGGCCCCATCTCCACTTGAAGCCGGAGCTGAAGCGTCCGCCGGACAGCGGCTTGATGTAGGTGGGCGGCGTCTGGGTGCCGCGCTCGATGATCTCGGGCACCGGCTCTGTCATGACCGTCTCCGCGATGATCTCCCGGCCCGTCTCCTTGCCGTTCTCGCTGGTGATAAGAGCCGTCACCTCATGGTGGCCCGCCACCGGCTCCTGGCGCACGACGGTATCCGTCGTGTACCACTCGTCGTTGTCTATATACTGCACTTCCGCGAAATAATCTTCTTCATAGGTGGCTTCCTCCACCGTCGTCACCGTAAGCTCCGGTTCCGGCACTGTGATGATAATCTGGTCGCCCGGATGAAGGACCGTGCTCTCGGAAAGTCCCTCGTTCAGAGCCAGCACGTCCGCCACGTAGAGCCCGTTGCTGTTCGCGATGACAGACAGGGTATCTCCCGGCTGCACCTCGTAGACGGTATTCTTGGCCGTCTCCTTGGTCACCATCTCGATAGCCTCGTCGGTGGGCGTGATCTGATCCGCAGAGACATAGGCCTCCGCGATCTCCACCTTCTCGGTGAAATCCACATCCCGCAGGCCGTCCTCCGTCACCGCTGTCAGATCGTCCTCTTCCTTTCCGGCGTTCTCCACATCCTCCTGGGTCACCGTCTCCGTGATGACGTCCTCCACCGCATGGCTCACATCGAAATCGCCGATGCCCGCGCTGGTCCCCGGGACCGCCGCGATGCCTGTGGGCTTCGCCTGCTCCATGGTCTCTTCCGTCTGCTGCCGGGAGACGTCCACGGTGTAGACGTTCAGCTCCCGCTCCGCGTCGGACACGATGCTGATCTGGAACTCATTTTCTGTATCGTACCGGTTCTTGGCCGCGTACAGCACGTCCATCACGTCCTGGTAGCCGCCCAGAGTCACTGTAAATTCGTTGATCTTCAGCTGATAAGCCTTTTTCTTCGCGGTCGCCACCACGTTCTGAAGCTCCTGGTAAATGGCCTCCGTCAGCGTCTCCGGGTCCATGGTGCTTCCGAATATCTTCGGCACCTTGTCAAGCTCGTATTCCACATCCGCCAGCACCAGCCCTTCCGTCTCCCGGGAAATCCGGGCCCTCGCTTCCAGGAAGGCGTTTTCCACCACGCCAGGGTTGCGCACGGAGCCGACGACCTTTCCCTCCAGCGTCACCTCATAATAGCTGTTCCCATCCCCGAAGCCGCTTCCCAGAAGGGGCACGCCCACCAGCATGCAGCCGCAGGTGAGCACCATGGCTTCCACAAAGGTCAGTTTTGATCTTTTATTAAAAAATAATTTCTTTCTGCTCATTCGTTTCTCAGTTCCGCGGTTTTTGCAGCCACGGAAGATTTCAGGCTGTGTAATACTTTTGTAACATTTCTTATTCTATCAGCATTTCCAGGGCTTGTAAAGTTTTTTCTAAGGTTTCTTCCACCCCGAGTCCGTCTTCCTCCACGGTCACATCCGCATAGCGCTCGTAGAGCACGGCTCTTTCCTGATAGAGATCCAGGAGCGTCTGCCCGTCCCGCAGTACCACGCCCCGTCCCCGGATATCCCGCAGACGGGATTCCACCGCCGGATAAGAAAGCTTCAGATAGACGATGGCGCCGATCCGGCCCAGATGCTCCATGGCCCGCTGTCCGTAGACCACGCTGCCGCCAGTGGCGATCACAGCCGCGTCCGGGCAGATCCCTGCGTTCACCCGCTCTTCCACAGCCAGAAAGCCGTCCGGTCCCTCCTGCTCAATGATTTCTCTGAGCAGACGTCCCTCCTTTTTTTGGATCACCAGGTCTGCGTCGATGAAGTCCTTTCCCAGCACCTTTGCCAGAATCACGCCGATGGTGCTCTTTCCCGCGCCCGGCATCCCGATCAGCACGACGTTCTTTTTCTTTTCTGTCTTCATTTTTCTTTCTCACGCTGAAGCCGAAGCTCCCGCAGGGCTTTCCCAGGGTCAGGTAGGTCCCGTGGGAATAGGCGATAAGCCCCGTCTCGTTCAGCTCGAAGCGTCCTTTCTCATTCAGATAAGCCTCGTCCACGCTCACGCCCAGCACCCTGGCCAGGAACATGTGGTGGCTCCCCAGCTCCTTCACCTCTGTCACCCGGCACTCGATATTCACCGGGCTTTCCAGGATAACCGGAGCCAGGCTTAAATGCTGCGCTTTGCCTGGCGTAAGCCCCATTTCCCGGAACTTGTCCACGTCCCGGCCGGAGCGCACGCCGCAGTAATCTGTGGCGTACGCCAGCTCCTCCGTCGTCAGGTTGATGACGAATTCGCCCGTCTCCCGGATAATATCGTAGGAATACCGCTCCGGCCGGATGGAGACGGATACCATAGCAGGGTCGGAACAGATTGTCCCGACCCATGCCGCTGTGATAATATTCGGTTTCTCACCTGCCCTGGCGCAGCTTATCATGACTGCCGGCAGGGGATAGAGCATATTGCCCGCCCGCCAGTGCTGCCGCTTTCCTGGCGCCTTCTTTGGCGTCTTCTCTGGTATTTTCTCTGGTATTTTCTCTGCTGTTTTCTCTGGCATCTTCTCTCTCATCGCATCCTCCAAGGTGGAATTCACCTCCCCCAGGGGGGCTTCTCTTCTGCCTTCGGCAGAATTCATCTCATCTCTTCCATCTGCTGAATCATGCCCGCCAGGGCCGGGATCAGCTGTTTCTTTCTGGACACCAGCCCCTTCAGCTCATAGGTGTCGCTGTCGTCCGGCAGGCGGAAGGCGGATTTCACCAGGGTATCCGCGTTCTGGCCGCAGCAGAGCAGCTCCGTGGATTCCCGGATGATATTGGTGAGCATGAAGAAAATCATGTTGAGTCCGCTTTCCTTCAGAGCCGTGGAGATATACGGCACGATCTTTTCCCGGATCTCCTCCAGCTCGATGGCGTTCATGGAATTGATCTGGCCCACGCCGAACTCGATATTTCCCACATTGAACCGCTTGAAATCCTGGAAGAAGATCTCATCCGCGGTTTTGGAACTTAAGTTGCTGCCCGCCGAGAACATGTCGATCGCCAGATCCTCAATGTCCACCTCGGCAATCCTGGCCAGCTCTTCCGCCGCAGCCTTGTCCACCGCCGTGCAGGTGGGGGAGCGGAACATCAGCGTATCCGAGATGATGGCCGAGCAGAGCAGGCCCGCGATCTTCTTCGGAATCTCCACGCCCCTCTCCTGGTACATCTGGTACATGATCGTAGCCGTACAGCCCAGGGGCTGGTTGCGGAAAAATACGGGAGCCATGGTCTCCAGGGAGCCCAGGCGGTGGTGGTCGATGATCTCCAGAATCTCCGCGTACTCGATGCCGTCCACGGCCTGGGACTCCTCGTTGTGGTCCACCATAATCACCTGCTTGCGCTTCAGATTCAGCAGGTTCCGTCTGGAAATCATGCCCACATAATTGTCGTCCTTATCCACGATCGGGAAATCCCGGTAGCGCTTCTGTCCCATGATTTCCCGGATATCCTCCGTCTTCTCATTGACATTGAAGACCGTCAGGTTGTCGGCCTTCATAAAATATTTGATGGGCATGCTCTGGTTGATGAGCCTTGCCGCCGTAAACGTATCAAGAGGCGTGCTGATCACCACGCAGCCGTGCTCCTGGGCCAGCTTGGTGATGGTCATGGAAACCTTCGCGCCCTCGCAGACAATGATACAGCCGGCGTTCATCTCGATGGCGCAGAGCTGGGATTCGTACCGGTTGCCCAGAATCACCAGGTCGCCTTCCTCGATATAGTCCTCCATCAGATCCGGATTGGCCGCCGCAATCAGCACCTTTCCCTTATTATAGTAATCCTCCGGAGAGCCCACCAGAATCTTTCCCTCCAGAGTGTCGATGATATTGCTGTACTGGGTGTTGGCCTGGGCCAGAATCTTGCTGTCATACACGTCCATGTAGGAGGTGGTGATGTCGCCGATGGTAATCAGGCCCTCCAGCTTCCGCTCCTTCGTGATCGGCAGGGTCACCACGCCCAGTCGGCGCATCAGGTTCCAGGCTTGCTTCAGGGACAGATTTCCCTTCACGCCCTCGGTCTTGCGGATCTCGATATCCTTCACCTGGGTCATCACATCCGCCACATAGACGGGCGGCTCCGTCTGAAAGAAATTCAGCACATACTGCGTCTCCTGGTTCAGCTGGCCCGCTCTGGCCGCGATGTAGCCGCCCCCCTCCAGATGGTTTTTCAGATACGCATAGGCAAGCGCCGAGCAGATGGAATCCGTGTCCGGATTCTTGTGGCCGATGATATACACCGGTCTTGTCATATCCTTCTCCATTGTCATCCTCCTGTTTTATGTATTTTGCCCTAAATTTTCCGTTGTTCCATCTATATTTTGTGCGTTTTCACAATAAATTCATAGTTTGTTCACACTTTATTCATAACTCATTGCTATACTGTAAACATCTTAAGAAAAGAACTTTTCAAAGAGATTTGCAAAAGAAAAATGCTTTCACTACACATATAGATAAATTTTTTCATAATAGCCTCGGCACATCAGAGATGATGTGTCGGGGCACTCCTCATTTTATGGTGATTTATGAGTTTTTTACAAAACACCTGTCGTCAGGAGCCCGTCCGGACCGATCGGATGCCACTTTCCAGCTTCTCCTCAGTCGACAAGAACACACATACTCTTGTCAATTGAGTGGACCATCCCCAGATGGAAAAACACTCGTCCTGTAATCTCTTCCTGTCTCACCGCTCCGAATACCCTGGAATCCTGCGAGTTTTCCCGATTGTCTCCCAGCACAAAGTAGCAGTTCTCCGGCACCGTATAAGGAAATTCCACTCCCTCCGAAGCCGGCAGCGTCTCTCCCACAGTCATACAGCCGCTCTCCTCTTCACCGTTCACCAGAAGAACTCCATCCTCCGTAAGCTCAAGAACATCTCCAGATTCCGCCACGATTCTTTTTATATATTCCACATTCTCCTGCCTATGTATAATTACGATGTCGCCCGGCTGATAGGCTGAATCCATCCGATAAAAAATCGCCAGCTCGCCATCCGTCAGCGATGGCTCCATGGAATGTCCGCTGACAAAAGCCAGACCAATACAATAGTGAAAGACAAGATAGACCGCCGCCACAATGACGACACACTCCACCAGAAAGCGGCTCCACTCCTGCCTTCTCTGGACTTTCTCTATCTTCTCTTCCAGAATCTCATCTACTGACTGTCTTTCCTCTTTCTTCATCTGTACTGTCCTATCCTGCCTGTTCCTCTCCGGCAGCCGTCTTCACCTTATTCTTCAGCATATGGAGCCGCTCAATCAGACGATCCAGCTCCTCCCGGACCATCGAAAGCTCTCTTGTCCGCTTCTCTGTCTCTTCCTGCTGTCTCTCTTCCAGCTCCCGGCGGATCTGAAGCCGGGCCTCCTCCAGCTGTCTTTCCATCTGCTCACGCAGCTCCGCGCGCTCCCTCTCAAGCTGTTCCCGCAGCTTTTCCCGTTCTCTGTCTGTCTGCTCACGCAGCTCCGCGCGTTCCTGCTCAGCCGTCCTTTTCAGCTGCTCATATTCCGCCTCCAGAGCTGCTTTAAATTCTTCTTTTTCCTGCTCAAGCCGCCCCCGAAGCTCCTCTGCCTCCTCCTGGTTCTGCTTTTTCATCTGTTTCAGCTGACCTCTGGTCTGCTCGCGCATCTGCTGGGCTCTGGTCTGATACATGCTGTTCAGCTTCTGCATCTTTTCATATACATCTTCCTTCTGAAAGCCAAACAGACTGCCCTTCAGCTTCATGCTCTTCAGAAAATCACTGATTTCCGGAAAATCCACGGCCGGCGCTCCCGGCACGATCTCCGGCACCTCCAGCGGCGTATAGCCAGCCGGCTCCTGCTTTGCCTTTTCCTGCGTATCCATGTCCAGTCCTCCCCTGTCCGTCCGCTGCTTTCCCCTGCAGACTGCGTTTTCTTCATCATACCCTGTTATCCGGCATTTTGCAACCTTCGTTTACAGGAAATAAGTGCCGCGGATACACTCATTCAGCTTTCCGGTGTCCTTTTGGCAGAGCTTGCGGTAGATACGCTCATGGGCCTCATACAACTCCCTGGCCCGGCCCGACGTAATCATGCCGGACACCGTCTCGTAGCGCACACTTTCCGTCAGAATGCGGACGATATTGTTAATCTTGCTCACCATCACGTTCCTTCCCATCTCCATGATCGTATCGTGGAAATGGTTGTCCGCCTCAAAGGAAGCCTGCAGATCCTGCGGCACCCTAAAAAAGGCTTCCTTCATGGCAGCAAGCGCGCTCTTAAGCCTGTCCAAATCCTCCTGCGTCTCCTTTTCGATGGCCAGGCGGATGACGCCTGCCTCCGTCATCTCCCGCAGCTCCATCAGGCTGTCCCAAGAATCTCCTTGGTTCAGGATGATCCCGTAGATCATGGGGTTGATCATGGATTCCGAAAATCCGTCGCACACAAAGGTGCCTTCCGGCCTGCGGATCTCCAGGACCCCCAGGAACACCAGAATCTTGATGGCCTCCCGCACAGAGTTGCGGGCCACGCCAAGGCTCTCCGACAACTCGTTTTCTGTGGGAATCTTATCTCCGGGACGCAGCTCCTTGCGGATCATGGCGTCCGTCAGGGAATCGATCACCTGCTGCACGACGGATGGATTTTTTACTTTTTTCAGCTGCATAGGATCTGCCTCCTCTCCTATCTTTTTTCATCCTATGTTGTATCTTAGAAGCTTTTTCCAGTATAAATATAAAGCTTTTTTTCTTTTTCTGTCAAGGAATATTCTTTTCCCGAAATATAAAAGGTATCTTTATTTTAAACTCATCCTAAAAAGGAAGTTTTCCATAAAGATACCTTTTATACAATGCATCTGAATTGAAATGACAGGGGAGCGTCCACGCCAGCAGCTGCGGCTTTGAGAACGCTCCCTGTCTGACACCGGGAGAGGAGAAGCTCTTACTTTCCCCAGTGCCCTCTTTCAGGTGTATTTGGCAGTAAAAATACCCTCTGATTTATACGAACAGACTGAGAACCATGCAGACCGCGAAGCCGGTAAGAGAGATAATGCTTGTCGTGGCGGTCCAGACCTTCAGGTTCGTGACCTCATCCATATTGAAATACTTTCCGGTAATCCAATAGGACGAGTCGTTTAAGTGGGACGCCATAATAGCGCCAAAGCCGATGACGGTAACCATCAGGGAACGCATGGCGGGGCTGACTGCCGCGCCCATGGCGTCCACCACAGGAGCCATCAGGACCGAGGTGGTGACGATAGCCACCGTGCCGGATCCCTGGGCTACACGGATGAAGGCAGCCGTGATATAGGCCAGGGCCAGCACCGGCAGGCCGATGTGCTGGGCATAACGGGCAATGACGTCGCCGACGCCGGACTCCACCAGAATCTCACCGAAGGCGCCGCCGGCGCCTGCCACCAGGGCAATCATACCCGCCGGGTAGAGGGCCTTGTCCGCCACGTTCCGCAGGTCGTCAGCCGTGAAGCCGCCCCGGATGCCGAAGAAATAAATCGCCAGCACGCAGACTATCATCAGCGCCCCAAAGGGATGGCCGATCAGCGTCATGACCTGACGCGCCGGGTGCCCCTCCGGGAGAAGGAAATCGCAGCCCGCGCGGCCGATCATCAGAAGCAGCGGCAGCACGAATACCAGCAGCACGGAGACAAAGCCAGGCTTCTTCACATGCTTTCTGACCACAGCCTCTTCTTTCATTTCTTCCTTCAGCTCCGGATCCATGTGCTTTGGCACCTCGATATAAATCCGTTTCCCGAGGAAGCCTCCATAGAGCACGCCGCCGATCAGCATGGCCGGGACCGCCGCCGCCAGGCTGAAGAGAATTACCATGCCCACGTCCGCGCTCAGGCCGACCACTCCGGTCATAGCCCCCGCCGCCGGCGGGATGGTGGAATAGGAAATCACCACGCCTGCCAGGAAGGGAACCGCGTAGTACAGAAGGCTGCGCTTTCCGGTCTTGGCGAAGCGGTAAATGATGGGCGCAAACATAATAAAGCACACTTCAATATAGATGGGAATGGCGACCAGAATTCCGATAAAGCCCAGGGCCCAGATAATATTCCGCTCCCCTGCTTTCCGGTACAGGGTATCCGCCAGATTCTGGACGCCGCCGGAAATCTTCATGACCTCGCCGAACATGGAGCCGATGGCGATAACCACGGCCAGAAATCCCAGTGTGCTTCCCATTCCCTTTTCGATGGTTTCAAACACAAAGGCAGGAGACATGCCAAAGGCCAGACCCGCCACGACGCTCACGATCAAAAGCGCCAGCACCTCATGTATTTTTAGTTTCAGAATCAAAAACAGCAGTAACGCGATAGCTCCCAGAACCACTGCAATGATACCAAGGGAAGAGTCCATAAGAGAACCTCCTTTTTCCTGTGTTTTGGTTGGGGGTTACGGCACAGGAAGACCTGTGCTGCTGCCGGTTAGTCCATATGTGAGCCGCCGTTGATGTCGATCTCTTCTCCGGTGATATAGGAGGCCTCTTTGGAAGCCAGGAACACGATGGCGTCCGCCACCTCCTGGGTCTCGCCCGGACGTCCCATGGGGATTCCCGCGATGACCTCCGCTGCCTGCTCATCCGGCATGCTCTTCCAGATCTCTGTATTGATGAGGCCGGGGCATACGCAGTTTACCGTGATGCCGTCGCGCGCCACCTCGCGGGCCAGGTTCTTGGAAAAGCCCAGGACCGCAGCCTTGCTGGCGGAGTAGTGCGCCCCTCCGAACACGCCGCCTCCGCGCTTGCCGGAGACAGAGCTTAAGCTTACGATTCTTCCGTAGCCCTGCTTCTTCATGACCTCGCAGACCGCCTGGGTAATCAGGAAGAGGCCGAACATATTTACATTGAAAATCCTCTTAATGTCGTCCAGCTTCATGTCCGCGACCGTCACCTTCTGGGACACGCCCGCGTTGTTCACCAGCACGTCGATGCGCCCGAACTTCGCGGTTACTTCCGCCACCAGGGCGTCCACGGATTCCTTCTCACAGAGATTTCCGGCGATACCGTAAGCCTTATAGCCCAGTCCTTCCATTTCCTTTACGTTGGCGTCCAGGCCCGCCTGGTTGATATCGCAGAGCACCACCTGCGCGCCCTGGCGTCCAAAGGTATGCGCAATCGTCCGTCCAATTCCCTTCGGGGAGCCTGCCCCGGTAATCAATACTACCTGTCCTGTAAAATCCAGCATGTTTTCTTCCACCTTTCTGAAATTATATCATATCTTTCTGTTCCGTCAGCCGCGGTTTTTCTGCTCCAGCAGCTCCTCCGCCTGCTTCACAATGTTTTCCACCGTAATTCCGTTCATCTCCAGAAGCCGCTCATAGGGCGCTGACTGTCCGAACTGATCCTGGATGCCTATTCTGCGCATCCGCGCGCCGCTGTTTTCCGATACCAGCTCCGCCACCGCGCTTCCAAGGCCATTGTAGATGTTGTGATCCTCCACGGTCACAATCGCCTTTGCGGTATGGATGCAGTCCAGCACCGCCTCGCGATCCAGAGGCTTTACGGTGTGCATATCCAGTACCCGGGCCGCAATTCCCTTCTGCTCCAGTTCTTCCGCCGCCTTCAGAGCCAGGCGGACAGTATCGCCGTTCGCGATGAGGGCCACGTCGTTCCCTCCCCGCAGCTCCTTCGCCTTTCCGATCTCGAACGTTTCTCCCTCCTCGTAAATCACCGGGACAGCGTCCCTGGTAAACCGGAGATACACCGGGCCGTCCCAGGCCGCAGCCGCCTTCACCAGGGCTTTCGCGGACACGTAATCCGCCGGCATCACTACGGTCATATTCGGCAGGGTCCTCATGATTCCCATGTCCTCAATGCACTGGTGGCTGGCTCCGTCGTTGGCCGGCGTCACGCCGCCGTGGGAGCAGGCGATTTTCACATTCAGCTTCGGATAGCAGATTTCCTGGCGGATCATCTCGCAGATCCGCATGCTCCCGAAGGCCGCGTAGGTCACCACAAAGGGAATCCGTCCGCAGGTGGCAAGCCCGGCCGCCACGCCCGCCGCGTTCTGCTCCGCGATGCCCACGTTCAGGTACTGCTCCGGCAGTTCTTTCCGGAACTGCCCGGTCTTGCAGGATTTTCCGATATCAATGTCCACCACATAGATATCCGGATTTTCTTTTCCCAGCTCCACGATGGCTTCTCCAAAGCCGTCCCTGGTCGCTATCTTCTTCTCTTCCATAACCCTTCCTCCTAAGACGCTGTATACTGGCTGTCCAGTTCCTTCATTGCCTGCTCGTACTGTTCCTTGTTGGGCGCCGTGCCGTGCCAGCCGCACTCGTTCTCCATAAAGGAGACGCCTTTACCTTTTACCGTGTGGGCGAAAAGACATTTGGGATGGCCGTTCTTCACGGTTTTGGCAAGCTCGATGGCCGCCACCACCTGCTCCATGTCGTTGCCGTCGATCTCGTAGACGTCGAAGCCGAAGGCCTGGAATTTATGCCCCAGGTTGATATTCGGCATGACCTCGTCGGTGGTTCCGTCCAGCTGCAGTCCATTGTCATCCACGAATACAATCAGGTTGTCCAGCCGGTACTTGTTCGCAGTCTGGCAGGCCTCCCAGATCTCGCCCTCCTGGCACTCTCCGTCGCCCACCGCCACGTAGACGCGGTAATCCCTGCCGCGGCGCTTTCCGTCGATGGCCATACCCACGCCGCAGGCCAGGCCCTGTCCCAGGGAGCCTGTGGAAATGTCGATGCCCGGGCACTTCTTCATATCGGGATGCCCCTGCAGCATCGATCCCTCCTTGCGCAGCGTATCCAGCACCTCCATGCCAAAGTAACCTTTCATGGCCAGGGCCGCATACTGGGCCGGGCACACATGACCCTTCGACAGGATGAACCGGTCTCTGTCCTCCCATTTCGGGTTCTTCGGATCCACCCGCATCTCCTGGAAATAGCAGGCTGTCACAAAATCTGCCACCGACAGAGAGCCGCCCGGATGGCCTGACTGCGCCTTGTAAATCATGTCGATCACATGTTTGCGCAGATCCACTGCTGTGTTCTTCAGTTCTCTGATACTGTTTCCCTCCATTACGCTCCTCCTTTTATTCTTTGATTTCGTTTTTTTCTCTTCTCTTTTATCATTCTTCGTATAATGTAGGATGTTGATTGTTCTATGTGCTGATAGTACAATTCAACCAGCGATTTGTCAACTGCTTTCTGCCTGTCTTTTTCACTTTTGGCGTTTTCCATAGATTATCCGCCTGCTCTTTGTGCTAATTGCACAAAAAAAGAACTCCGAAACACAGCGCTGTCTTCTGCGTTACAGAGTTCTTACAGTTTCACTCACTTTGATTGTCCCTTTTATTCCTGCTCATCTCCGGGCCTTCTGAGTCCCCGGGTATTCTTCTCCACCAGCCGCCTGGCCAGCATCACCTGATGGCCGCAGCCCAGGCATTTCAGCCGGAAATCCGCGCCCACCCGCAGGATCTCCCACTCCTGGCTCCCGCATGGATGGGGCTTTTTCAGCTTGACGATATCTCCTACCTTATATTCCACGGAACACCTCTCCTATATTTCCCTGAATCAGCAGATCCGCCTGGCCGTCCCTGGGCGTCGCGTCGCGGTTAATCAGCACCAGATGCCTGCCGGAAAAATAGTCAATCAGCCCGGCCGCCGGATAGACCGCGAGGGATGTGCCGCCGATGATCAGCATGTCTGCCCTCGAAATAGCGCTCACCGCTCCCCGCAGCACCTGGCTGTCCAGCC
Organism: uncultured Merdimonas sp.; assembly: GCA_944383645.1. GTDB lineage: Bacteria > Bacillota > Clostridia > Lachnospirales > Lachnospiraceae > Laedolimicola. Next base: position 6,964 of record CALWQJ010000004.1, on the reverse strand, counting down.
CTTCCTCATAGAGAACCACGTCCGGCTTGATGACGCCGCCGCAGCTGCAGCGGGGGATTCCCTCAGATTCCAGAATATAACGGGCGTCGTAAAACGCCCCGCAACGCTGGCAGTAGTTCCGGTGTACGGAGCCGTGAAGCTCATAGACGCATTTGCTGCCTGCCATCTGATGAAGGCCGTCTATATTCTGCGTCACCACAGCCGTCAGCTTCCCTCGCTTCTCCAGCTCGGCAAGCTTCTCATGGGCCGCGTTCGGCTTCGCGTCCAGACAAAGCATCTTCTTCCTGTAAAAGCGGAAGAATTCCTCCGGATATCTCACAAAAAAGGTATGGCTTAAAATCGTCTCGGGCGGATACTTCCATTCCTGGTGATAGAGGCCGTCCGTGCTTCGGAAATCAGGGATCCCGCTTTCCGTGGACACGCCCGCCCCGCCGAAGAACACAATGGAGCTGCATTCCTCCACATACTCCTTCAAAAGCTTCACCTTATCCCCGTTCACAGCCATCCCTTCTTTCTCTTCCTTATGCCGGCGCTGCGCCTGCTTATCCTCAATATATCTTCTTTGCGTGTACCAAATATCTGTGCTCTCCCTGCCTGGTGCATGTAGACAGCGTGATAATAGAATCGTCCTTTGTCACAGTCACGCCCGTATCGTAGGCAGAACGGCTTTTCAGCGTCTGCAGGAAGGTCTCGTACTGCTCATCCGGAGCGAAGCCGATGGTATAGCTGTCGCTCTCGGCCTCCACCTCATAGACAGAGAAGATCTGATAGCAGTGCGTTCCATCCGCCAGGTCCAGATACACGTTCGGGTGCGCCACCAGGTAAGACGGCGAAGTATAATTCTTAAGCCCCGCGAACATGGAGCCATTCTTCATATTATGTCCGTAAATGATCGTGTGCAGATCCGTAAAATCCGGACTGTTCAGCGTCTCCATGAAAATACTTCCCGCGCTGTTAATCTTGCCGCTGAAGGTATGGTTCAGATAATAGGCATTGTCATCCCTATGCATCAGCGGATAGCTGATCCCTGTGCCCGGAATCTCGATCCAGCCCACGGTATCCGGATTCTGCGCCTGCAGCTCGCTCAAGGCCACACGCTGTACGCGCTCCTCCTCCACGCCTTCCTCTGTGCCATCCCCTTCCTCTTCCGCAGACTGCTCCTGTCCGTCCTCCTCCGGGATCTCGGCCATCACATACTGCTGCAGCTCATCGTACTCATCCGTACCGGCCTTGTACTCCAGAAATATATGGGAAAGCTGCCAGATGCTCACGCCCAGGGCTGCCACGCAGACGCACAGCACGATAATCAGCGGCACCGGCATTCTTTTCTTTTTTCGTCCTTTAGCCATAGCTTTGCTTCCTCCTCATCTCTTCCTCAATTCTAGCAGACTGTCCCGGAAAAAGCCAGATCAAAATTCCTCTTCCAGCGAAATCCAGACCGGCTCTGCGGCTGACTCCTCTTCCTGTGTGCAGACTGCCAGGCTGCAGCCCCTCTCCCCCAGATCATACTGGCGGATAAAAAAGGCGGCCGGGCTGTAATGCTGCCGCACCCTTACCGGCGCTCCGTCCCTCTCCCCACAGGAAGGATCCGGACACGTTTCCTCCTCCACAGTGCAGAAGGAATCCAGCCGCAGGCGCAGGCCCTCGCCCGTCGCCTTCAGAAAGCTCTCCTTGCGGACCCAGAGATCAAAGAACGCTCCTTCCCGCGCCTCCTCTGTCTGCGCTTTCTCCAGCTGCGCCTCCAGCCATGACCGCTCCCGTTCATGCAGGCGGCGGGCTATCCGCTCCCGGTTCACCTGCTTCCGCCACCGCTCCACGTCCACGCCCACCGGCCTGCTGCCCACAGCGCAGGCCGCCAGGCTGCCGCTGTGGGAAAGGCTGATCTGTATTTCCTCATGTCCGGCCAGGTACGGCCTGCCCTTCTCATCCTTTTCTATCGGAAGGGCCTTCGCAGCCTCCGGATAATCCCGTCTCAGCGCAAGCGCAAGGAGGCGGCGGGCCGCCGCCGACTGGCGCACGTGTGCCTCTGCGGGAGTCTTTGCCCCCTCTTCCGGTATCTCTGCCAGATAGACCCGCACCATATCTGAAATCTCTCCTTTACCTGGCTTTTTTCTGACTGTCCAGAAGCTCCTGAAGAGCCTCGTCGCTGTCGGAAATCCAGACGTCCTCTTCCTCCGCGTTCAGTCCCAGATACTCCCGCAGCGTACAGAGCTCGTCGCTGTTTCCCCACTCCTCAATATACCGGTCGATTTCTTCAAAAGGGATCTCTCCCGCCAGATATCTCTCTTTAAATTTCATTTTTTCCTCCATGACATCAGAGCTTTCCCGGCTGCTCCGCTCAAGCCCTGTTTCTCCTGCCATTATAGCATGACTTTCTCACTCTCACAAAACAATTTCTCATAAAGTATTACCTAAAGTATTTTCTTTCTGTTCCGCATTGACACCTGGGCCCCATTCTTCTACAATAGCAAAGGCAGGCCGGAAATGGAACCCTGGAAAGCTCAGGATTGCCCGGTCTGCCCCTTACACTTTTGGAAAAGAGGTTTCTTCTGTCATGGACGTTTCTCTGCATATGCTTTTGATTGTGTGCCCCCTGGTTTTCCTGGCGGGGCTTGTGGATTCTATCGGAGGAGGCGGCGGTCTGATCTCTCTGCCTGCTTACCTGTTCGCGGGAATCCCGCCTCACATGGCCATCGCTACCAATAAGCTCTCCTCTTCTCTGGGAACCACGATTTCCGCGGCGCGCCTTTTCCGGTATATGGATCTGCCTCTGGCAGGCGCCTGCGTCGTCTGCTCCCTGATCGGCTCCTGGGGCGGCTCCAGCCTGGCCCTGCTGGCCAGCGAGAAACTGATCCAGTACATGCTCCTGCCCGTCCTCCCGGTGGTGGCTTATTACGTGCTGCGCAAAAAGGATCTGGACCACGCCGGACAGAAGCAGCTGTCCCGCAGGAAAACCTTCCTGATCTGCATGCCTGTATCTCTCCTGGTGGGAACCTACGACGGCTTCTACGGCCCCGGCACAGGAACCTTCCTGATTCTCCTGTACACCAGCCTGGCCAGCCTCGACCTTCTGACCGCCTCTGCCAACACCAAGGCTGTCAACCTGGCCTCCAATATCGGCGCCCTCGCGGTCTTTATCCTAAACGGAAAGGTGTGCTTTCCCATCGGACTTCCCGCTGCCCTTTTCTGCATCGCAGGCCACTACCTGGGCGCAGGGATGGTCGTCAAGAATGGAACGCGGGTGGTGCGCCCTGTGATTCTGCTTGTGCTGACGGTCTTGTTCGTAAAAGTGTTTACCGGGGAGTAGATGGCTGCTCCCTCATTCCCGCATATCTGCGTTCCAGTCAAAGAGGATTCCGGTCTGCCCGTCCAACTCGAACTCATACTTGATGCCATCGTGATACAGCTCGCCCTCGTAGCGGACACGCCCGTCATCGCTTTCCTCCCAGACTTGGACCTCATCTGCAGAAGCGCCGTCCACTTTCCCGGCCACGGCAGCTCTGGCGCCATCCTCATCCACCGGGGAGCCGCCCAGGAAATCCAGCCATTCCTCATCGACCTCGTAATCGGCTCCGATGATTCTGCCACCGTCCACAGCTATCTCAAAATCGTAATCGCCGTAATCCGTCTCGAACTCTACCTGCCAGATGGAAATATCATTTTCCCTGTCCGGCTCCACCTTTACATTGTAAGCGTCTCCCTCCGGGACGCCCGCGTTCTCCAGCGCGATGGCGAACGCAGCCTCGCTTCCGATTTCACCGGAAGACGCTGCTCCTGTTTCCGCTTCCGTCTGTGCGCCCGAAGTCGGCGTCTCCGCCGCAGGCCCCGCCTGCTCCTCTGAGGCCGGCGCCTCCTGAACCCAAGCGGCCTCCTGCGGGCCAGCCGGAGATACCGCCTGCTGCCCTCCTCCGCTGCCCCCGCAGCCTGCCAGCGCAAAGCTCAGAACCGCCGCCCCGCATATCTGCAGCCATCTTTTGTCCATATCAGATAATTTCCTCCTTCTTCATCAGCCTTTCCGCCAGCTGTTCCACCGTATCCTCCGGATTCTTCCGCACCGTTTCATAAAACAGACGAAGATTCTCCTCCGTATCCTCCAGCTCTTCCGCAGTCTGTGCCAGCGATTTTCCCTTCTGCACTTTTTTCCGAATCAGGGAAAGCAGGCTGTAAAGCTCTCCTTCTGCTTTTCCATCTGCATCACCTCCAGGTTCTCTGCGGCAATCATTTTTGCCCAGTGGTAAAGCTCCTGATCCTCCTCAGGAAATGGATCATTCAATTTAGATAATTCTATCACGTGAATCTGGAATTTGTCACTATATAACTCCTGCGTTTTATTATCCTAAAAAGTTTTCATTGCAGATGAAAACCGGCGCAGATATAATCAGTAATAGAAACACAGCGCAGGCTGCTTAGGAGGCGAATCTGACTTTGATAACTTCTACTTTGTTTATGGAACATTTTTATATTCTTGATGACGGCCGTGTGAGGCAGTTTCTGATAGTCGGTGAAGATCAGGCCCTTCTTATCGATACCGGATTTCCCGACAGCCACGTATATGAAGCAGTACGGAAAATCACCGCTCTTCCGGTCCGGGTCCTTCTGACCCACGGGGATATCGATCATACCGGAGGGCTCGCGGATTTCGGCGGCTGTTTTCTCCACAAAGCGGACTGGAAGCTTGTAAAGGATCCCGCTGTCCATCTGGAACCGCTGGCGGAGGGGGACACATTTTCCTGCGGCGGCTATCATTTGAAGACCATCGAAATTCCCGGGCATACCTATGGAAGCGTGGCTTTCTTTGACGAAGAAAAAGGACTCCTTCTCTCCGGCGACTCTGTCCAGAAGCCCGGGCCGATCTATCTGTTCGGCGGCTGGCGGAATCTCGATCTGTACATCGAAAGTGAGCGGAAGCTCTGGAGCCTTGCCGATAAGGTGAAGACGATTCTTCCCTGCCACCACGAATATCCCATCGGTCCTGAATATATCCGTTACAATCTGGAGGACGCCCTTTCTCTGAAAGAAGGAAGGCTTCAGGGAGAACGGCATCCCGTCATGCCCTGTAATGTTTATAAGGGAAGCTGGACAGAATTTTATTATACAGAACAGGACGCATAGAAAATGACAGAAAACCGAAAAACACTCCTGGCTGCTGCGGCTCTGGCCCTCCTGGTGCTCGCCGTCTTTGCCTTTTTCTATTCCCGGCAGCCCCACGCATCCGAGCCATCCGAACCGCTGACAGCCACCGCCTTCAAACTGAATACCGTCGTCACCATCACCCTCTATGATTCCCGGGACCAGGCGGTCCTGGATGGAGCCATGGAGCTCTGCGACGAATATGAACGCATCTTCAGCCGCACTCTCCCGGAAAGCGAGCTGTACCGGCTGAACGCCGGGACGCTTCCCCAGGAGGACGGCGCATATATTCTCTCGGATCCGCTGGCTGATCTCGTCGGACAAGGACTCTCCTACAGTGAGCTTTCCGACGGCGCCTTCGACATCACCATCGGCCCCGTGTCCTCCCTCTGGGATTTCACCTCGGGCACGGCCCTGCTGCCGGACGAGGAGGAGATCTCCCAGGCCCTGGCTCTCGTGGACTACCGGCAGGTTTCCCTGGAAGGGAACCTTCTGCGCTTCGGCATGGAGGGGATGCAGCTTGACCTGGGCGCCATCGCCAAGGGCTATATCGCGGATCGTATGAAAGACTATCTCATCGAAGAAGGCGTAGGAAGCGCCATCATCGACCTGGGCGGCAATATTCTCTGCCTGGGAACCCGGCCGGACGGTGCGCCTTTCCGTATCGGCATCCAGCGCCCCTTCGCCGAGCGCAGCGAGACAGCCGCCATCGCCCAGATCGACGGAAAATCCGTCGTTTCTTCTGGAATTTACGAGCGATTTTTTGAAAAAGAAGGAAAGCTGTACCATCATCTGCTGAACCCGCGGACCGGGTACCCTTATGAAAACGGCCTGACCTCCGTGACCATTCTCTCAGATCTTTCCGTGGACGGAGACGGCCTGAGCACCTCCTGCTTCGCCCTGGGACTGGAAAAAGGTATGAAGCTCGTCGAAAGCCTGCCGGGCGTATACGCCGCCTTCATCACAGAGGACGGCAAGCTGCACTTCAGCCCCGGTCTGGAGGAGACCTTTTCCGTCACGCTTTCCGACTGAAAACCGGGACCGGGCAGGCGCGACGGCCGCTTGCCCGGCCTTATCGCGCAAAATGCCGACGCATGGAACCTTTTATTTTTCCACGCGCCGGCATCCGCTTTTTACACAGTTCTCTTTCCGTGAGATTTCTTCCTACACAATCCTCTTCCCGTGAAATGACGTCACCCGAAGCCGCGCCGCAAGCTCCGGCAGATTCTCCTTCGTAATCCTGCCGGCGGCCACCACCTCCAGGCCCTCGATATCCTGAAGCCTTCGGATCTGTTCCAGCCCTTCCACCGCCGTCTCCTGCTGCCCGGAGGTCAGCACCCGATCAATCAGTCCTTCCGCGCTCAGCTTTCTGACTGCTTCCTCATAGTCCGGCGTCTCATCGATCGCCTTATGAAAGGTCACCTTCAAACTGCTTCCGCACGCTTCCCGGATCTGTCTCATCCGCTCATAATCCACCGTATGATCCGACCGCAGGATCCCTGTAGAGATCCCATCCACATGAAGCTCCCTGCAGATCCGGATATCCTCCAGCATCACCCGGAATTCCGCGTCGTCATACACGAAGTCCCCGCCCCGGGGCCGTATCATCACCACGATCGGGATCCGCAGAAGCTCCCTGCACATCTTAATCGTCCCATAGGAGGGCGTCGTGCCCTCCTCAGCCAGATTTTCGCAGAGCTCGACGCGCTCCGCTCCCCGGCCTTCGGCCAAAAGCGCCTCCCGCAGATTCCCCACTGCCGCTTCCCTGATCATCCTTCTTTCCTCCATACCCTCACATTGATTCGTTAAATTCCATTTCATTTTTCTAGCGTCG
>CALWQJ010000003.1 GCA_944383645.1 uncultured Merdimonas sp. | reverse complement strand
ATGAGGAGGCAGTGCAGATGAAAAAAGACGACAGAAACGTGGATGAGAAGGTTCAGAAGCTTGTGGAATACAGCATGAAGTCCGGACAGATTGACGTGGATCTTTATGCGGAATACGACGTGAAGAGGGGCCTTCGCGATTCCTCAGGAAAGGGCGTCCTGACGGGCCTGACTGAGATATCAGACGTGGTTTCCTTTGGCTATATCGACGGGGAGAAGGTTCCCATCGACGGCGAGCTCTATTACCAGGGCGTCAATGTGGAGGATCTGGTGCGGGGCGAGGCGAACCGCCGTTTTGCTTTTGAGGAGACGACCTATCTGCTTTTGTTTGGAAAGCTTCCCACGCGGCAGCAGCTGCGGGAATTTATCGACATTCTGGGCGTGTACCGGGAGCTGCCGGACACCTTTGTGCGGGACGTCATCATGAAGGCGCCCAGCTCCAACATGATGAATACCCTGCAGAAATGCGTGCTGACCATGTACTCCTACGACCCGAAGCCGGAGGACATCTCCGTGGGCAACGTGCTGCGCCAGTCCCTGCAGCTCATCGCCCAGTTCCCGCTGTATTCGGTCTACGGCTACCATGCGTACCGCCATTACCATCTGGACAAGAGCCTGATTATCCGCAATCCGAAGCCGGATCTGTCCACTGCGGAGAATATCCTGCGGCTTCTGCGAAAGGACGGCCAGTACTCGGCGCTGGAGGCCAAGGTGCTGGATGTGGCCCTGGTGCTTCACGCGGAGCACGGCGGCGGAAATAACTCGACCTTTACGACCCATGTGGTATCCTCCACGGGAACGGACACCTATTCAGCCATAGCGGCTTCCCTCGGATCCCTGAAAGGTCCCAAGCACGGCGGCGCGAACCTGAAGGTGCAGGAAATGTTCGCGGACATCAAGGAGCATGTGACTAACTGGCGGGACGAGACGCAGATAGAGGCCTATCTGGAGCGGATACTCCGCAGGGAGGTCTTCGACCACGCAGGCCTGATCTATGGAATGGGCCATGCGGTCTACACAGAATCCGATCCCCGCGCGATTGTCTTAAAGGAGTACGCAAGGCGGCTTTCTGAGGAAAAGGGCAGGGAGGAGGAGTTCGGCCTTTACGAGCGGGTGGAGCGCATCGCGGGCGAGTGCCTGATGTCGGGACGGCGGCTCTTAAAGCCTGTCTGCGCCAACGTGGACTTCTACAGCGGCTTTGTGTACAGCATGCTGGATCTGCCCAATGAGCTCTTTACTCCGATTTTTGCCATGTCCCGTATTTCCGGCTGGTGCGCGCACCGCATTGAGGAATTGGTGAACGCGGGCAAGATCATCCGTCCCGCCTACAAGTATGTGGGACACCATGTGCCCTACGTGGATCTGGACGACAGAGAATAACAGGTATAAATCCCTTTTCTTTCGCATTACATTTTAGTAACTGCAGTATAGATAGAAGAGGGATTTTATGAAAAAAATACTGGCTCTGCTGGTGGCTTTGGCTGTGTGTCTGTCTGCTCCCGGTTTTCCTGTCCGGGCAGAGGAAGAAGAAGCTGCCGGGACGGAACCTGCGGAAATGGGGGCAGCCGGGACAGAGCCTGCCGGGACAGAGATGGCCGATGCGCCTGAGGGGGACTCCCTTGGCATCACGGCTCCCTCGGCGGTTCTGATAGAGGCGTCCACGGGAACCGTGGTTCTGGAGAAGAATCCCCATGAGAAGCTTCCGCCCGCCAGCGTCACCAAGATCATGACGCTTCTGCTGATCTTCGATTCCCTTTCCCAGGGAAAGATCCGTCTGGAGGATTCTGTGACGACGTCGGCCTACGCGGCCTCCATGGGCGGTTCCCAGGTCTTCCTGGAGGAGGGGGAGACTCAGAGCGTGGAGACCATGATCAAGTGTATTGCCGTGGCCTCTGCCAACGACGCGTCGGTGGCCATGGCTGAGCATATCGCCGGGACGGAGAGCTTGTTTGTGGATATGATGAACCAGAGGGCGAAGGAGCTGGGCATGAACGACACCCAGTTTGTCAACTGCTGCGGCCTGGACGCGGAAGGGCATCTGACCTCTGCCTACGATATCGCGCTGATGTCCCGGGAGCTCATCACAAAATATCCGCAGATACATACCTATTCGACGATCTGGATGGAAAACATCACCCATACCACCAGGCGGGGGACGGAGGAATTCGGCCTGACCAATACCAATAAGCTGATCCGCCAGTACCCTTACGCCACCGGGCTGAAGACGGGCTCCACAAGCCAGGCGAAATACTGCGTCTCCGCCACGGCGGAGAAGGATGGCATCGAGCTGATCGCCGTCGTGATGGCGGCCCCGGATCCGGCGGGGCGTTTTTCGGACGCCACGGCTCTTCTGAACTACGGCTACGCCAAATGCAGCCTTTATCAGGATCTGGAGGAGCAGCCTCTGGTCACGGTGCCGGTCCGGGGCGGCGTGCAGGAAGAGGTCCGGGGAGAATACGACGGGACGTTTTCGTATTTGAGCACCACCGGGGAGGATCTGACGGCGGTGGAAAAGAAGTGGTACGCTATGGAGGAGCTGGAGGCGCCGGTGGAAGAAGGCCAGGAGATCGGAAAGCTGACCTATACGCTGGGCGGCAGCGAGATAGGAAATATCCCGATTCTTGCGGCGGAGGCCGTGGAAAGGGCAGGCTACGCCCACTATCTGGGCCGGGCGTTCGGATATCTGATGCTGTAAAGCCGTATCTTTGCCAAGAAAAACAGGGGAGAAAGAGAAGGAGGAGAACAAATGAATTTTCTGATTTTGGATGTAGGAACCTCGAGCATGCGCGGCATCCTGTTCCGCGAGGATGGGACCATGCTCCATACCGTGCAGAAGGAATACCAGGTGATCACGCTGGAGCACGGCTGGGTTGAGCAGAATCCGCTGGATTTCAAGGACAGTATGACGCAGATCGTGAAGGAATCCGCGGAATTTGCCGCCCAGGAGGAGGAAAGCATCGACGTGGTGGCTCTGACCTCCCAGCGCTCTTCCGTGATTCCGGTGGATCGGGAAGGAAATCATCTGGGGAACGCCCAGATGTGGCAGGACAAGCGGACGGTGCCGCTGTGCCAGGCCATGGAGGAGCATCACAGGGAAATCTTCCAGCTCTGCGGCTCCCGGGTCAATCCGGTATTTTCCGGCGCGAAGATGAAGTGGATGCGCCAGAACCAGCCGGATCTCTATGAGAAGGCCTATAAGCTGACGGTGATTCCGGATTACCTGGTGTACCATATGACCGGGAATTTCTACACGGATTATACTTATGGAAGCCGTTCCCTCCTGATGAACCTGAAGACCTGCCGGTGGGATCCGAGACTTTTGGAGCTCTTTGAGGTGGATGAGGAAAAGCTCTGCGAGCTGAAGGCTCCGGGCAGCATCCTTGGATACACGACGAAGGAATTTGCTGAGCAGACAGGCCTTAAGGAGGGCGTGCCGGTGATCAGCGCAGGCGGCGACCAGCAGTGCGGTATGCTGGGCCAGGGCGTGGTAAAAGAGGGCCAGGTATCCCTGACGCTGGGGACGGGCGGTTTCCTGCTCACGACCTGCAGGGAGGTGCCGGAGAACCTGGACTGGGACGTGGTCTGCAACGCTTCCTCTGAGGCGGGCGCCTATATTCTGGAGGCGAGCATGCTCACCTGCACCTCGGCCATGGAATGGTTCAAGCGCAACTTCTTCCGGGAGGAGACGGACTTTTATGGAAAGCTCAACGATATCCTGACAGAGATCCCGGCAGGCTCCCACGGCTGTCTGGCCCTGCCCTATTTCCAGGGACGCTCCACGCCGGACTAGAACAGCGACGCGACGGCCCTCTTTTCCGGCATCACGCTGAACACCTCCCGGGAAGATATGCTCAAGGCCCTGCTTGAGAGCATCTGCATGGAGATCGGAAATAACATCGCTTCCTTTGAAAAATACGTGCCGCTGGAGAAGATCCTGATCAACGGCGGCCTGTCCAAGAGCGAGGCCTTCAACCGGATGCAGGCAGACATCTATGGCAAGCCGGTGATTCGTATGGACAACGCGGAGAGCACGGCCATCGGCGCTCTGATGGTGGCTTCCGTCACTATGGGCTGCTACCGGAACGTGGAGGAGGCCTTCGCGGGCATCCGGAAGAACGCCGGAGCCAAGGAATACAAGGTGCATGAAAACGTGCACGCAGTCTACCGGGAGCTGCGCGCCCAGATGAACGAACTCTACACCCGTCTGCAGCCATAAATTCTGCGCCTTGCAATCGGGCCGGATTTATGATACTCTGTTCCTATGTCTGATTTTAGAATATTTGAATATGAAGTAAATACAAAGAAGCTGCCGGCCCGCGCCAGAGGGCCGGTCTTCTGTATGCTTGCAGATCTTCACAATAAGAGCTACGGCCAGGACAACGCCCGTCTGGCGGAGGCCATCCTGGCGCAGAAGCCGGACGCCGTCCTGGCGGCCGGGGATCTTCTGACAGGGCGGCCGGGGGAATCCTTCCTTCCGGCTGTGGCGCTGCTTCGCCGCCTGCGGGAGGCGGGGCTTCCTGTCTTTTGCGGAAACGGGAACCACGAGTACCGGACGCGGCTCCATCCCGAGATCTACGGCTCCATGTACGCGGACTATACGGAGAGCTTACGGGAGCTGGGCGTAGTCTTTTTGGAGAATGAAAAGACGGCGTTCGAGGCTGCCGGCCTTTCGATGGACATCTATGGCTTTGAGCTGGAGGAATTTTATTATCAGAAATTTTGCCGGGCCAATTTCCGGGAAGAGGAGCTGGAGCAGATCTTTGGCAGGCCGGATCCGGAGCGGTACAGCATCCTGCTGGCCCATAATCCGGTGCATTTTCATGCCTACGCCCGCTGGGGCGCGGATCTGACGGTGTCCGGCCATCTGCACGGGGGAATTATCCGGATTCCAGGCGTCGGCGGCGTGATTACGCCCCAGGCCAGGCTCTTTCCGCGCTATGACGCGGGGCATTTCCGCTGGATGGATAAGGATCTGGTGGTGAGCCGGGGACTGGGGACGCATACGATAAACTTACGTATTTTCAATCCGGCGGAGCTGTCGGTGATAAGGCTTTGCGGAGAATGAGGCGGCCTGCGGAAACAGCCGCAGTCTTCGCGGGGCGAAAAGCATTCGTTAGGAAGGGGAGAAGCAGGGCATGGGAATTCCCGTGAAGCTTCCTGCGTTTGAGGGTCCGCTGGATCTTCTTTTGCATCTGATAGAAAGCAATAAAATAGACATCTATGATATTCCCATTGTGACGATTACAGATCAGTATATGGAATATATCAGGGCCATGGAAAAAAAGGATCTCAATATCATGAGCGAGTTCCTGGTCATGGCCGCCACCCTGCTGGAGATCAAGGCGAAGCTTTTACTCCCGCCGGAGGTGGATGAGGAAGGCCAGGAGATCGACCCGAGGGCCGATCTGGTGGAGCGCCTTTTGGAGTAGAAGCTGTATAAGTACATGGCCGGAGAGCTCCGGGAGAGACAGAACCAGGCGGGACAGTATTTTTACCGGGAGGAGGATATCCCGGAGGAGGTGGCCTCCTATATCCAGCCGGTGAACTTAGAGGAGCTCCTGGGGGATCTGACGCTTGCGAAGCTGGACGAGGTCTTCCAGTCGGTTCTGCGCCGCTACGCCGACAAGATTGACCCGGTGCGAAGCGGCTTTGGCGAGATCGAGATGGAAGAGGTCAGCCTGGAGGAACGGATCCTGGATGTGGAGGAGACTCTGAAAAAGGAGCGGCGCACCAGCTTCCGCAAGCTCCTGGAGGGAAAGCGCCGGCGCGGGAAGATGCAGGTGATCGTGACGTTTCTGGCGGTGCTGGAGCTGATGAAGATCGGAAAGCTGACCGTGCGCCAGGATGAGACCTTTGGGGACATTTATATAGAAGCAGAAGGACAGGGAGCATAGGATTTGGAAGAAAAGAGAACGGAGGCCGCCATCCGGGCGGCCGTGGAAGCGATTTTATTTGCGGCAGGAGGTTCTGTGGAGGCCTCCAGGCTGGCTGCGGCCCTGGAGCTGGAGACAGGCGAGATGGAGGACATCCTGCGGCGCATGGAGCTGCGCTATGAGGAGGAGGACAGAGGGATCCGCCTGCTGGAGCTGGAGGGCGCCTGGCAGCTCTGCACGAAAAAGGAGTATTACGGCGATCTGATCCGGGTGGTCAAGCAGCCGAAGAAATATACGCTGACGGAGGTGCTTCTGGAGACCCTTTCCATCGTGGCCTACAAGCAGCCGGTGACGAAGCTTGAGATCGAGAAGATCCGTGGGGTCAAAAGCGATCACGCGGTAAATAAGCTGGTGGAGTATGGACTGATCGAGGAGGTGGGCCGCCTGGACGCTCCGGGCCGCCCGATCCTCTTTGGCACCACGGAGGATTTCCTGCGAAGCTTCGGCGTAAGCTCCGTGGAGGAATTGCCGAAGGCTTCTCCGGAGAAGCTGGAGGATATCCGGGAGGAAGCAGAGGAGGAACTGGGACAGAAGCTCCCGGAGCCGGAGAACGAATAGATACGGAAAGAGAAAAAAGGAGGGAAACGATATATGGGACATCTGACCAGCAGAAACGCCTACAAGAATCTGGAAGACCGCATCAACTGGTTTACCCAGGGCGCGCCCGCGTTTTCAGGGACGCTCTATAAGATTCTGCAGGTGCTCTACACGGAAAAGGAAGCGAAATGGGTCTCCATGCTTCCGGTGCGCCCTTTTACGGCGAAGAAGGCCGCGAAGATCTGGAATACCAGCGAGGCGAAGGCGGAGAAGTTTCTGACGCATCTCTGCGAGAAGGCCCTTCTGGTGGACTCCTACCACAACGGGGTGCGCAAATTCGTCATGCCGCCTCCCATGGCGGGCTTTATCGAGTTTGCCCTGATGCGCACCAGGGGAGACATCGACCAGAAATATTTAAGCGAGCTCTATTACCAGTATATGAATGTGGAGGAGGATTTCGTAAAGGAGCTTTTCTGGGCCACGGAGACGAAGCTGGGCCGCGTCTATGTGCGGGAGCCTGTGCTGACCAACGAGAATACCCTGCACATCCTGGATTACGAGAGAGCCACGCATATCATTGAGGAGGCGGAGTACATCGGCCTGGGCCTGTGTTACTGCCGCCATAAGATGCTCCACGCCGGCCATCCCTGCGAGATAGGCGCGCCGCTGGATGTCTGCCTGACCTTTGGAAACGTGGCCCGCTCCCTGGCGGAGCACGGAGGCTACGCCCGCCTCATCGACAAGGCGGAGGCCATGGACGCTCTGCAGCGCTCCTACGACCACAATCTGGTACAGATCGGAGAAAACGTCCGGGAAAATCCGGCCTTTATCTGCAACTGCTGCGGCTGCTGCTGCGAGGCTTTGCAGGCGGCCCGGAAATTCAGCCCCATGCAGCCAGTGGCCACCACGAATTATATCCCGGAGGTGAAGGAGGATACCTGCGTGGGCTGCGGAAGGTGCGAGAAGGCCTGTCCTATCCTTGCGATTTCCATGAAGGAGGATGAGCACGGAAAGAAAAAGGCTGTGATCGATACGGATATCTGCCTGGGCTGCGGCGTCTGCGCCGGAAACTGCGCGAAGAAGGCCATCGAGATGAAGCGCCGGCCCATCCAGGTCATCACCCCGGTAAACAGCACCCACCGTTTCGTGCTGCAGGCCATCGAGAAGGGCACTCTGCAGAACCTGATTTTTGACAATCAGGCCTTCGCGAACCACCGCGCCATGGCGGCCGTATTCGCGGCGATCCTGGAGCTGCCGCCCTTAAAGCAGGCCCTGGCCAGCAAGCAGTTCAAGTCCATTTACCTGGACAAGCTGATTTCCAGCCAGCTCAATAAAAATAAGAAGAAAAAGAATTAGATAAACGAAAAAACGGTACAGCCAGTTTTGGCTGTACCGTTTTTTTATGCGAAGCAGAGGTATTTGTTTTCGATAGTAAAAAACTGTATTGCACAATTTTATCGAGTATAAACGATAAAATTTAAATATTTATGATTTTATCGAGTATAAACGATAAAATGATAAAAATTTATTACATTGCCGACCATGGCATCCGGGAAGCCGTCTATGGAGGCAATATGCGGGATATGAACCTGATTCTTGAAAATATAATCTATATGGAGCTTCTGCGCCGGGGATGGAAGGTGACGGTTGGAAAAACCGGAAACAGAGAAATCGATTTTGTCTGTGAAAAACGAGGACAGAAGCTCTATATCCAGGCGGCCTACCTCCTGGCTGATGAGTGGAACTGATATTTTCAGCCGCAAAGCATGTTGAATTTTATGTTGGTTTTGTAATTTTTATATTGACTTATGTTGATGTAGTGCTATAATAAAACTAGAAATCAAGGGAAAGTCCAACACTCTGTGCGCTTTGCCGGAGGGCTGGACGGACCGGCGGACCAATTTTAAAGTTTCAGAATCAACAGGAGGGATTCTATTATGAACTTGGCAGAAGCAAAAGAGTACGCAAAGAAAAACATCCACAACAGACCCCAGACCACAGGACGGCTGGCGGGCAAGATCGCGGTTGTCACCGGGGGCGCCCAGGGCTTTGGCCTTGGCATTGCCACAGAGATGTACCGGGAGGGCGCCAGCGTGGTTCTGGCAGACCTGAACGACGCGCAGGCGAAGGAAGCGGCAAAGGGCCTGGGAGAGCGGGCCATCGGCCTGAAGGTGGACGTGTCTGACGCGGTTTCCATGGAAGAGATGGTCTGCGCGGCTGTGGAGCATTTCGGCGGTATCGACATTTTCGTATCGAACGCGGGCGTGCTGAAGGCAGGAAGCCTCGAGGACCTGAGTACCGACGCCTTTACCTTTGTGACGAAGGTGAATTACATAGGCTATTTCAACGCGGCGAAGTACGCTTCCGCGATCATGAAGGCCCAGCATGAGGCGGACGAGAGCCTCTGGTTCGACATTATCCAGATCAATTCCAAGTCCGGCCTGGAGGGATCGAAGAACAACAGCGCCTACGCGGGCGGAAAGTTCGGCGGCATCGGCCTGACCCAGAGCTTCGCCCTGGAGCTGGTGGGCTGGAACATCAAGGTGAATTCCATCTGCCCGGGCAATTTCTACGACGGGCCCCTCTGGTCCGATCCGGAGCGGGGACTTTTTGTGCAGTATCTGAACGCGGGCAAGGTGCCGGGAGCGAAGACGGTGGAGGATGTGAAGGCTTATTATCTGGCCAAGTCTCCGATTCACAGAGGCTGTACGCCCAGGGACGTGTCGAAAGCTCTGTTCTACGCGGTGGAGCAGGAGTTTGAGACGGGACAGGCGATCCCGGTGACCGGCGGACAGACCATGCTGAACTAAGGCGGACGGGAGGCGGCTTATGGACAAATTTACAGAGCGCCAGGAGGTCTTAAGGCTTTTGAACGCGCCGGATCCGGAGGAGCGTCTGGCGAACCTGGCGATTATCATCGGCGGGGAAAAGCAGCACCCTGAGGTGAAGCCCCAGTATGCCAACAATCATATCCACACGATTTATTCCTTTTCTCCCTATTCCCCTGCGGCGGCGGTCTACTGCGCCCGGGACGAGGGCCTGCAGACGGCGGGAATCATGGATCACGACACCATCGCGGGAGCGGTGGAGTTCCGCAAGGCCGGGAAAATCGCCGGGATCGGAACGACCTGCGGCATGGAGTGCCGGGCGGATCTTTCTGGAACCCGGATGGAAGGAAGAAAGCTGAACAATCCGGATCAGGCGGGCATCTGCTACATGGCCATCCACAGCGTTCCGGAATCCGGCTTTGCCAGGCTGCAGGAGGTCTTTGGGCCTCTGCGGGAAAGGAGAAACGCGCGGAACCGGAAGATGACAGGGAACATCAGCCGGCTGATGGAGCCCTTTGGGATTACGCTTGATTTTGACAGGGACGTAATTCCGGTCTCCCAGTATGAGAATGGCGGGTCCATCACGGAGCGCCATCTGCTCTTTGCCTTAAGCCAGAAGATTCTTGAGAAGGCAGGGGAGGATTCCTGCGCGGAATTTGTGGAGCAGAAGCTGGGGATCGCCCTGAATGAAACGGCGAGAGAGCGGCTTTCCGATCCAGGGAACCCCCATCGGATCTACGATCTGCTGGGCGTGATGAAGGCGGAGCTGGTGGGCAGGATTTACGTGCCGGCCACGGACGAGTGCCTTCCGTTCAGGGAGCTGGTGAAGCTGGCTGACGAGGTGGGAGCGATCCTGTGCTATCCCTATCTGGGAGATGTGACGAATTCCGTCACCGGAGACAAGAAGGCGGCGAAGTTCGAGGATGATTTCCTGGATGAGCTCTTTGAGATGCTCAAGGAAGAGGGTGTGCGCGGCGTGACCTATATGCCGGCCCGCAATACGAGAGAGCAGCTTACGAGGCTGCAGGAGCTGTGCCGAAGGTATGGCATGACGGAGATTTCCGGCGAGGACGTGAATTCCTCCCGCCAGAGCATGATCTGCCCGCAGCTGGCGGATCCGCAGTTTGAGCATCTGGTGGATATGGCCTGGAAGCTGGTGGAACGGGAGAAGGACTGAGCAGAATGGAAAGAAATATGGAAGCTGTCAGAGAGCTTTTGGAGGCCGCAAGGCATCTGGATGAGAAGGGAATCCTGAATGCAATCGAGGGAAATGTCTCTCTGCGGCGGGACGGATTGATTTACGTGACTCCCAGCGGGAAAAACAAAGCATTTCTGACAGAGGACATGATTGCCGTCGTGGACGAGGATGGAAATCAGCTGTACGGAAGCTGCAGGCCCAGCTCCGAGCTGAAGCTGCATCTTCAGGTATATCGGACACGCAGGGAGGTGGGCGGCGTCGTACACGCCCATCCGACCTGCCTGGCTGCGCATGCGGTCTGCGGACTTCCGATCAGGACGAAGGCCTACGCAGAGCTGCTGACTGTGTATGGCAGCTTCGAGGTAGCGCCCTACGGGAGACCGGGTACGGATGATATCTGGAAGGGAATAGGGCCGCTTCTTGAGAAAAGCAGCGTCATCCTGCTGGAGAACCACGGGGCCCTGGCTGTGGGACCGGATGTGCGCCAGGCCATGAACCATATGGAGGCGGCAGAAGCTATCGCCAGAGTGCTGGTGACGGCCAGGCTTCTGGGAAAGGAGAAAGAGCTTCCGGAAGAGGAATGCGAGGCTCTGCTTTCCATACAGAAGGAGAATCAGAGGAACTTAATCTCATAGAGAAACTTTATAAAGAAAAGGGAAAAGGAGAAAGAGCATGAAAACAAAAGCACTGAGACTTTACGGCAAAGAGGATCTGCGTCTGGAGGAGTTCGAGCTTCCGGAACCGAAGGAGGATGAGATTCTGGCGAAGGTTGTGTCCGACAGCATCTGCATGTCTTCCTACAAGGCTGCGATGCAGGGCGCGGATCACAAGCGCGTGCCGGACGATGTGGCGGAGCATCCGACCATTATCGGACATGAGTTCTGCGGCGAGTTGGTAAAGGTGGGATCCAAGTGGGCGGATGAATTCAAGGCAGGGGAGAAGTTTTCCATCCAGCCGGCCCTGAATTACAAGGGAAGCCTGGCGGCTCCGGGATATTCCTACCAGTATATTGGCGGAGACGCTACCTACGTCATCATTCCCAATGAGGTTATGGAGATGGGATGCCTGCTCCACTATTCCGGCGAGAGCTATTTCGGCGGCTCCCTGACAGAGCCCCTGTCCTGCGTGGCTGGAACCTTCCACGCCATGTATCACGTAACCAGAGGAAAATATGAGCATGATATGGGAATCCGCGAGGGCGGCAGGATGGCGATCCTGGCAGGCGTAGGCCCCATGGGACTGGCTGCCATCGACTACATTATCCACTGCGACAGAAGGCCGTCCCTGCTGATCGTGACCGATATCGACGACGCGAGACTGGCACGGGCGGAGCAGATGCTTTCCCCGGCAGAGGCTGCGGAAAACGGAATCAAGCTTGTGTACGCAAATACGGGCAAGGTAGAAAACGATCGCGAGTTTATGATGAGCTTTACAGACGGAGCCGGCTATGACGATGTGCTGGTATTCGCCCCGGTGGCTCCGGTGGTAGAGCTGGCAGACAGCATTCTGGCCCAGGACGGCTGCCTGAACTTCTTCGCAGGCCCATCCAACCCGGAATTCTCCGCGAAGTTCAATTTCTACAATGTCCATTACTCCGGAACCCATGTGGTAGGAACCTCCGGCGGAAATACCGAGGACATGAAGGAATGCCTGCGCATGATCGGCGAGGGCAAGCTGGACCCGGCTATTCTGGTGACCCATATCGGCGGCATGGACGTGGCCCGGGAGACGACCCTGAACCTGCCCCATGTGCCGGGCGGAAAGAAGCTGATCTATACCCATATCTCCCTGCCGCTGACGGCCATTGCGGACTTTGAGGAGAAGGGCAAGACGGATCCGCTGTTCGCGAAGCTGGCAGAGCTGGTGGCAGAGACCAACGGCCTGTGGAACGCCAAGGCGGAGAAGTATCTGCTGGAGAACGCTCCGTCTATCTAAAGATTAGGACAAAACAGGCTATGTACTTTAGAGCGCGGCCTGTAAAAGTGTAAAATTTTTGTACCCCGCCGGGAACATATATGCCAAAGCGACAGCAGGCTGCCTGGCGGGGATATTTTCGCCTTTTTTCAAAGATTGTTTTTTTGCATTGGATCCGTTATACTGAGACCAAGACAGCCTTGCAGGTCAGGAAAAATCTGTATGGATTGGAAAGGGAGAACCGGAGGAAAACAGATGAACGCTTGGGAACAGCTGATAGGAAATAGAATACTGATGAGTGCGGTGACGGGCTGGTTCGTGGCCCAGCTGCTGAAGACGATCATTCATACGCTGATGACGAAGAAATTTGATCCGGAGAGGCTGACAGGATCCGGCGGAATGCCCAGCTCCCATTCCTCCACAGTCTGCGCCATGGCCACAGCGTCCGGGCTTCTGTACGGCCTTGATTCCTTTGCCTTCGCGGTGACCGTGATTATCGCCATCATTGTGATGCACGACGCCATGGGAGTGCGTCTGGAGACGGGCAAGCAGGCCAAGCTGCTCAATGAGATTGTGGAAAGCTTCCGGACCATGAACGGCAAAAAGCTGGCGGAGGAGAAGTTGAAGGAATTCGTAGGCCACACGCCTCTGCAGGTGCTGATGGGAGCCCTGCTGGGAATCCTGATTGGCTTTTTGATGGCGTAGCGCGTTCCAGACAGAGTGGGATGGCCGCAAATAGTACCCCAGATAGCGTTTTGATAAGATTTATCAATTAGAAGGGTTGAATAAGAGCGAAAATTGTGATAGGATAGCATCACGGAGTTAGTAATAACTAATTTAAAAAAAGAATCCCCCCTGCAGGTGGATTCTTTTTAACAGGACAGGAGTTAGTTTAGACTAATAAAAGAGCGGAGGTAAGACGCGTATGAGTATTGTGATTATCGGGGGACATGACCGGATGGTCCGCCAGTACCATGACATCTGCAAGGCATACAAATGTAAGGCAAAGGTTTTCACCCAGATGGCCGGAGATTTGAAAAAACAGATGGGAAAGCCGGATTTATTTGTGCTGTTTACGAATACAGTGTCCCATAAGATGGTGAAATGCGCGCTGGACGAGGCGAAGCGGAACAATATCGAGGTAGTCCGCTGCCATACCAGCAGCCGCGCCGCCCTGGAAGAGATCCTGGGGAATTACTGCTGATGGATGGGGCGAAGGGACGGGAGCAGCTGGAGAAGCTGCTTGCCAATCACTGCGCGCCGGTTCTCTGCAGACGGAAGACGGCGAATCTGGTGGCGGCGCCCAGGGAGCTGGAGATACATTTGCCGGAGGCCCTGAAAGGAAGCGGCCTTTCCTGGATAAGGCTCTGCGGCTGTCGGAAATACTGCCATCTTTTTATTTATGACCGGGAGAGGCTTGCGGATTATCTTGGCAGAAAGGAACACCGAAGTTTCCTTGAGGCCTACGGCTATGAAGATGGGAGGCTGCCGGAAATGCTGGAACTTCTGGCCGGAAGATATGAGAGGTATCAGAAGCAGGGAGGAGTATTTCCCCACGAGATAGGCCTTTTTCTGGAGTATCCGCTGGGAGACATCGAGGGCTTTATCGCTCATGGAGGAAAGGACGCCCTGGCGTGCGGGTACTGGAAGGTTTATGAAAACGTGGAGCGGGCTGCGGAGGTGTTCCGCCTTTACGACAGGCTCCGGGCGGCCCTGACTGCCATGGTGGCGGCAGGCCGGGGACTGGGTGAGAGCGCTGCGGAAGCGGCAGGCTGACAAAAAGGGAACCCAGGACAAAAAACAGGAGATAAGGCCTTTGGGCTTTTGATCCCCCTGCCGGGCAGGGGAAAATAATAATCAGCAAGAAAAGGAATGCGAGGAGGAAAATGATGAAGGTAGTATATTGGAGCAGTACGGGAAATACAGAGCGTATGGCGCAGATGCTGGGAGAGGAGCTGGAAAAGCTGGGAGGAAGCGCAAAGGTGCAGGAGGTATCTTCTGCGTCCCCCTCCGATCTGGAAGGAGAAGCGGTATTTGCCCTGGGCTGCTCGGCCATGGGAGACGAGGAACTGGACGAGGGGGAGATGGAGCCCTTCGTGCAGGAGGTGGAGAAATTCGCTTCCGGAAAGAAAATAGGTCTTTTCGGATCCTACGACTGGGGCGACGGCGAATGGATGCGCAAATGGGAAGCGCGCATGAAGGAGGCCGGGGCTGATGTGGTGGGAACCGTCATCGCCAATAACGAACCGGGCGATGAAGATCAGGAGAACCTGGCAGGGCTTGCGAAGGCGCTCCTGGGCTGAATCGTAACAAATTGTTAGTTATAACAAATTAGTCATTGACAACTCTGGAAAAAAGTGCTTTAATAATGACTGAAAAGAAAATGATAGTTATTCTCAAATGCTTAAGAGGAGAAAGGATGGAGAGGCTTATGGCACTGGCAATGATGGAGATTGGAGAGACGAGGACAATTCAGGAGTTCCATGGAAAGGAAGAAGTGAAGCGCCATCTTCAGGATCTTGGCTTTGTAAAAGGCGAGAAGGTGCAGGTGGTGGGGGAGAACCCCAGCGGCATGATTCTCCTTGTCAAGGGCGTAAGAATTGCCTTAAACCGGGGCCTGGCTTCCCAGATTATGGTTGCCTAGTCCTTTGAGCATGAGAATATGGAAAGAGAGGGCAGACGAGGAATGACACTGAAGGAAATGAAGCCGGGCCAGTCCGGCAGGGTGGTGTCCATCGGTGAGAGCGGACAGCTGAAGCGCAGAATTATGGATATGGGAATCACTCCCGGCGTGGAGGTGAAGGTGATCAAGGTGGCGCCCCTGGGCGATCCAGTAGAGATCAATGTCCGCGGCTACGAGCTCAGCCTCCGCAAAGAGGAAGCGGCGCGCATCGAAGTGGAGTAAGACAGCAGGAAATACAGAATGGAATTTCGGGTTAAGGTCGGCTTGACCCATAATTTTACGCAGTAAGTTAGTGTAATCTAATTAACATAAGCTAACTGAGCGGAACGAGTGGAGGAAGAAAAAGATGTCATATGTAATTGCGCTGGCGGGAAATCCCAACTGCGGAAAAACAACCTTATTTAATGAGCTGACTGGATCCAGACAGCGCGTCGGAAACTGGCCGGGCGTTACGGTGGATAAAAAAGAAGGTACATACAAGAAGAATAAAGAAATTCTTATCATGGATCTTCCGGGTACCTATTCCCTGTCCCCGTACTCTGCCGAGGAGGTCATTGCCAGAGATTATATTGTGATGGAAAAGCCGGATGCGGTCATCGATATTGTGGACGCCACAAGCATTGAGCGCAACCTGTATCTGACTCTTCAGATTCTGGAGACCGGCATCCCGACCGTCATCGCCCTGAACATGATGGACGAAGTGGAGGCCAGGGGAGACAAGATTAACGCGGAAAAACTTTCGGAAATTCTTGGCGTTCCGGTGGTTCCGGTTACTGCCCGCAAAGGAAAGGGCGTGCCGGAGCTGATGGCTGAGGCTGTGGAGACTGCCAAAGCGAAAAAGGCCCCGAAGAAACTCCCGATTTTCGATGAAAAGCTGGACGCGGCGGCGGCGAAGATCAAAGAAGCGCTGGACGCCGCCGGCGAAGCGGACAGCGGCTGGAAGGCCATCAAGCTGCTCGAGAACGATGAAAAGGTTGCGGAAAGAGTTTCCGCTGAGCTGAAGAGCCAGGCGGAGAGGATTGTGGCGGACAGCTACGGCGCCGGCGCAGACCTGGAAGCTGTGATAGCGGACCAGCGTTACCAATACATTTCCAGGGTTGTAAAGGATACGGTAAAGAAGGGCAGAACCGGACATGTGGAAACCAGGTCTGATAAAGCAGACAAAATTCTGACCAACCGGATTCTGGCCCTGCCGATTTTCGCGGTTATTATGTATCTTCTGTTTGCCTGCACCAACAGCGAAAACTTCCTGTTTCTGGGCATCAACAGCCCCGGTATCTGGCTGGCTGGCGTGGTCGAGACCGCGTGGGGCTGGGTGACCGGACTGGTGGAAGGCCTGGTGGGGAACGCGTCTCCCTGGGTGTATTCCCTGGTGATTGACGGCATCATGGGAGGCATCGGGGCGGTGCTTGGATTCCTGCCGCTGATTCTGGTGCTGTACGTGCTGGTTTCCTTCCTGGAGGACTGCGGCTATATGGCGCGTGTCGCTTTCGTGCTTGACCGGATTTTCCGCCGCTTCGGACTTTCCGGACGCGCGTTTATCCCGCTTCTGCAGGGCTTCGGCTGCTCGGTCCCGGCTGTTATGGCGACCCGTACGATGGAATCTGAGAAGGACAGAAAGATCACCACAATCCTCTGCGGCTTCATGCCCTGCGGCGCGAAGCTCCCGATTTTCGCCCTGATTGTGTCTACGCTGTTCGCGGACAGCAATCAGACGGCGGTGACCTATTCCCTGTACATTTTCAGTATTGTGGTAGCAATTATCGTCTCCCTGCTGCTGAATAAATTCGTGTATAAGGATGAGACCTCCAATTTCATCATGGAGCTGCCCCAGTACCGCATCCCGACCGTGAAGACCATTGCCATGCATGGCTGGGAGAAGGTAAAGGCTTACGCGCAGAAAGCTGGAACCGTAATCTTCGTATCCACGATCCTGATCTGGTTCCTGTCGAATTTCAATATAGACTCTTTCAACGGAAACAACGCGGCGGCCAATGAAGACGGAAGCATTATGTGCGAGATGGATGACAGTTTCATGGCAGGTCTGGGCAATGTGCTGGCCCCGATCTTTAAGCCCCAGGGCTTCGGCGAATGGCGGCCGGCAGCGGCTATCGTAACCGGCTGGATTGCCAAGGAAAATGTAGTCGTAACCTTCGCGCAGCTGTATGACGAGGATGTTTCACCGGAATACCTGGAGGGCTATTTCTCCCAGTACAGCCCGGAGGAGCTGGAGGAGCTTGGTTTTGAAGGAGGAACCTACGATCCGGAGGCGGCTCCTGATATCTACTCCGAGAGTATTCTGTTTGAGGGAGGGGACGAGAACGCCCTGCCGACTCTGCATGAGGATATCGCGACCAAATCTGCGGCGTACGCTTATATGGTATTCAACCTTCTGTGCATGCCCTGCTTTGCGGCGGTAGGCGCCATGAAGCGTGAGCTGAAGACTTGGAAGGAGCTTGGAAAGGCAGTCGGTGTCCAGATGCTGACCGCGTACGTAGTTTCTCTTCTGGTAAACGTAATCGGCGGACTTTTTATGAATTAGCTTTATAAAACAGAAAAAATGTGATATTGTAGCAGGAAAGGAAGGCAGGATATGAGCCAGGACATGGTTATCAGACGCTTAAGGGAACAGGGGTTCCGGATTACAAAGCAGAGAAAGCTGATTATAGGCGCCATACTGGAACATGACTGCTCCTGCTGCAAGGAGATCTATTACCAGGTTCGGGAAAAGGATCAGACGGTGGGGATTGCTACCGTATACCGGATGATAAAGACCCTGGAGGAAGCAGGGCTCATTGACCGGAGGAACCTGTACCGTATCGGAGACGGGAAGGAGGAAGGCTGACATGACAGATATCATTGTAATCCTGCTGGTTGCAGCGGCGTTATTCTTCTGCATCCGGTTCATCATCCGCAATAAAAAGAAGGGCGGTTCGTCCTGCGGCTGCGGCTGCGCAGGCTGCAGCGGCTGCGGCGGCTCCCACGGCTGCGGGGATAGCGCGATGAAGCCGCATCCGTAAAGCGCGTGAGACAGAAACAGCGCAGAAGCTGGGTTTACTTAAATTTACACTCTTTGATCCGCACTCCGCCCGTACTGGCAGAATCCAAAAGACGCTGGTACGGGCGGAATGTGTTTTACTCATTATGAATTTTGTGAGGCCAGAAGCTCTGCAAGCTGCTTTTCAAGAGCGGCGATTCGGGAGTCTTTGGCTTTGATTTCAGAATCTTTAGCCTTGATTTCGGAGTCTTTTTGCTTGATTTCAGAGTTTTTTCCAGAATCGTGGAATCTCTTTCTTCCAGGACATTTTTCAGCTTTTCTTCCAGCTCCTCCACATAGAGCTTCATCGTATTTTCATCTAATATCCGCAGCGCGTCGGACCACATAGCAAGCACCTCCTCCGGTTTACGGCGAAGCATGGCTATTTCCTGATAGATTTCTTCCAGCCAGGGATAATTTCTTATTAAGCGTTCTGCATCTTCCAGATTTTCGGTAGTCAGAAAGGAAAGCCATGCTCTTTGCTCATTTCCTTCATCTTCAGGATACGGAATTTTCCGGAATACGTCAAGTGCTATCAGACAGTATTCCTGTAGAAGATCCAGCCTAAGCCCAGTGTTAAAACGCGTTTTCCCATAGTGTATATAGCTGTCCGGAAATTGGTGGAAGATGGCTGTGCTTTTTTCAAACAGCACGATCACATACACTTTTTTGATGTCCCGGTAGGAGAAACTTCTGTTCTTGCCTTTGCCTCTCATATACTGGCGCATGATTAGGTCTGCGGAATAGCAGGAAATGCGCTCGGCTGGAAAAGCATAGGCATTTTTAGCGCATGGAAGCTGCGGTAAAGAATAGGCGATTTCCGCAGAAATTCCAGCGTTTCCTCTTTTGTCTGCGGCGCGGTTCCCCACGTCACAGCCTGCAATGAACCATTTGTGTCATGTTTCATAGGCAGATGTCCTTTCCTGTGATAAAAATAATAAAGTAATACATGTGGGATTTTTCCGGCGAACTGCCGGGAAAACGTATCGATTGATACAAACTAATTCTATCATAACATAAGAAGAAAAACAAGAGAATAAACATAGAAGGAAACCAGTTCCGGGGCGTATAAAAGTGAAAAAAACAGTTTCTATCCTGCTTGCGGCAGCGCTTGTATTCTGTATGCCGGCAAAGGCTTACGCGCAGGAGCCTTCTTCCGGGCCGGGCCAGCTCTATGCCCAGTCCGCCGTCCTGATGGATGGGGATTCCGGCCGCGTCCTTTTTGAAAAAAATGGTTATGAGCAGCGTCCCATGGCCAGCACCACGAAAATCATGACCTTGATTGTCACGCTGGAGAACGCGAATCTGGACGAGGTGGTGACGGTGTCTGATTACGCGGCGTCCATGCCGGACGTCCAGCTGGGAATCCGGGCGGGAGAGCAGTTCCGCCTGGAGGATCTGCTCTATTCCCTGATGCTGGAATCCCATAATGACTCCGCAGTGGCGGTCGCGGAGCATGTGGGCGGCTCTGTGGAAGGCTTCGCGGCTCTGATGAATGCCAAGGCCCGTGATATTGGCTGCTATGATACCTATTTCATTACCCCAAATGGACTGGATGCGGAGGATGAGAACGGCGTCCATTCCACCACAGCGGCGGATCTGGCCCGGACCTTGCGCTACTGCATCTGCCAGTCGCCGATGAAGGAGGAATTTCTGAAAATTACCCGGACGAACGCCTACAGCTTTTCGGACGCGGAAGGATTACGGAGCTTCACGGTGGGCAATAAGAACGCCTTTCTGGGAATGATGGAGGGGGCGCTTTCGGGAAAAACAGGCTTTACCAATAACGCCGGGTACTGCTATGTGGGAGCCCTGGAACGGGACGGGCGGACTTTTATCGTAGCGCTTTTGGCCTGCGGCTGGCCGAACAACCGCAGCTACAAATGGAGCGACACACGCAAGCTTATGAGCTACGGGCTGGAGCATTATCAGTATCAAAGTGTCTGGCAGGACGTTCTGCCAGAAAAAATTGTGGTGAAAAACGGCATTCCGGAAAGCGGGGATTTGGCGGAGCAGGCTTATACGGGGCTGCAGCTTGCGAAAGAAGAGCCGGATCTGAAGCTTCTGATGGCGGAAGGGGAAGAGGTCGAGGTGAGGGCGGAGCTTCCGGAAGCGGTCACGGCTCCTGTGGAGCCGGGGACCGTGGTGGGAAGCGTCTGCTATTATCTGAACGGGACGGCGGTAAAGGCCTATCCGGTGGAGGTGGCGGACCGGGCGGCGGCAGTCGATATCCGCTGGTGCTTTTTCCGGGCGGCGGAAAAGTTTCTGCTGTAAAGAGTTACATTTTGTATACAAAACTGATTTTTCATCCCCCGGGGAGGCTTGCGGGCCTTTCCGGGGGTATGCTATACTCCTTTTGGTTCAGATGAGAAACCGCGCCGCTGGAGACGGGTATGCCTCTGGAAGACGGAGGCGGCCCTGCAGCACACAAAACGAAAAGGAGACAGGAACTATGACGGGAAAGAAAATACTTACATGCCTTTTGGCTTTCTGTATGCTGGCGGGAGCTGCCGGATGCGGACAGAGGGCGGCAGATGAGACAGATAAGACAGATAAGACAGCTTCCGGAAGCGCCGGGGAGGCTGCTTTGGAAGCGGAGGCGGCGGAAGGCGCCAGAATCCTGACAGACAGCGCGGGCCGCGAGGTGGAGGTGCCGGAGACAGTGGAGAGCATCGTATGCCTGAATGTGGGGGCGCTGCGCTACACCTGCTATCTGCAGGCCCAGGATCTTGTGGTGGGAGTGGAGGACTATGAGAAGGAGCAGTCCATTTCCAGAGGATATAATTATGTAAATTATGAGCTGTTCGCGGATCTGCCCATCGTGGGCAATAACGGTTCCCACTACGCCGAGGAGATTATCACGGCAGACCCGGATGTGATTGTGCTGGCCAGCCATGACGCCAGCGAGGCGGACAACCTGCAGGATACCACAGGGATTCCGGTGGTGGTGGTTCCGGGAAGCGACCAGATGCTGGATGAGAATGCCTATGAGACCATCCGCCTGATGGGAGAGCTGTATGGAAAAGAGGAGCGGGCCCAGGAGCTTACGGCCTATCTGGACAGCGTAAAGGCAGATTTGGAGGAGCGGACGGCCGGCGTGGCCGAGGAGGACAAGCCCACGGCTTACGTGGGCGGCGTAAGCTACAAGGGAGCCCACGGCTTTGAAGGGACGGAAGCCCAGTATGGGCCCTTCGCGGCGATTCACGCCAGAAACCTGGCAGACGAGACAGGGCAGAACGGTCCCTTCGACATTGACCCGGAGCAGGTGCTGGCCTGGGATCCGGATGTGATTTTCCTGGATTACAACGGCATCGACCTGATTAATGAGGATTACGCCTCCAATCCGGCGTTCTATGAGCAGCTGACCGCCGTGCAGGAGGGAAGGGTCTATTCCCAGATTTCCTTCCGCTCCAGCGCCTCTAACCTGGACACAGCCCTGGCGGATACCTATTACGCGGCCTCCATTCTCTATCCGGAGCAGTTCGCGGATATCAATATAGAGGAAAAGGCGGCTGAGATCTTTGAGCTGCTGCTGGGAACGGATTTTTATGAGGATTTGAAGGCAGAGGGCTATGAATTCGGGCCGCTCACCCTGGGAGAATAAATTGGAAGATACGACAGCAATGAAAAAAAAGACAGAGACAACAGAGACAACGAAAAAAGCAGAATACGATATGGAGGCCCACGTCAGGGATTCCCTGTACTGCAGGAACCAGAGGAAGAACGCAGCCTTCCTGATCCTGCTGGGGGTGATCCTGCTGGCTTCCGCAGTGCTGTCCCTCTGGGCGGGTTCCTACGAGACGCCGGTGGGGGAGCTGCTGAAGGGGATTTTTGGACAGGCTTCCGATGAGAAGATCAATATCGTGGTGCGAAATGTCCGCCTGCCCCGGATCTGCACGGCAGCGGCGGCGGGGGCGGGCCTTGGGGTCACAGGCTGCATTCTGCAGGCGATCCTCAATAACCCCCTGGCCTCCGCGTCTACCTTGGGCGTGTCCCAGGGCGCGGGCTTTGGAGCGGCCTTTGCCATCATTATCCTGGGGGCGGGAGCTTCCGGAAGCGGCCTTGGCGTCTCTTTTTGCGCCTTTGTCGGAAGCATGGCGGTGGCAGTGGTGATTTTCGCCCTGTCGAAATTCCGGCAGGTGTCTGCGGAATCCATCGTGCTGGCCGGCGTGGCCATCAGCTCCATGTTCACGGGAGCCACGACCCTGCTCCAGTATTTTGCCGACGAGGTGGAGCTGGCGACGCTGGTGTTCTGGACCTTCGGCGATCTGGGAAGCACCACCTGGGGCGAGATCCGCTTCATGGCGGTGGTGGTGCTGGCGGCCTCCCTGTATTTCCTGTTCCACCGCTGGGATTACAACGCCCTCCAGAGCGGCACGGAGACGGCCATCAGCCTGGGGATCCGGGTGCGCCGCCTGATGATTGTCAATATGCTGGTGTGCTGCTTTACAGCGTCCACGATTGTATCCTATATCGGCCTGATTAATTTCATCGGCCTGGTGGCGCCCCACATCGTGCGCATGGTGGTGGGCAACAATCATGTCTATCTGATTCCCGGCTCGCTCCTGGCGGGAGCCTCGCTTCTGCTTCTGGGCGATCTGTTTGCCAGGACGGTGGTAAGCCCGGTGATCCTGCCTATCGGCGCGATCACCTCCTTCCTCGGCGCGCCGCTGTTCCTGTACCTCTTATTCAAAGGAGGAAAGCAGAAATGTTAGTGGTGAAGGATCTGCAGTTTCATTATCAGGGCGGCCCCAGAGTGCTGAAAAAAATCAATTTCACCCTGGAGGACGGAAAATTTCTGGCGATCCTGGGGAACAACGGCGTGGGAAAGAGCACCATGCTCAAGTGCTTCAACCGGATCATCGCTCCGGACGCGGGAGAGGTGATCCTGAACGGAGAAGATCTGCTGAAAATGCCGGTCCGCCAGGTGGCGAAACGGATCGCCTTTGTGGCGCAGAATGTGCCGAATACCCAGATGACCGTCCACGACATGGTGATGCTGGGAAGGCGCCCCTATATGCGCTGGGGCTTTACGGAGCATGACCACGAGCTGGTCCACAGAGCCATGGACCGGCTGAAGGTCTCGGATTTCCGGGGACGCTTCCTGAATCAGTTAAGCGGCGGAGAGCGCCAGAAGGTGATGCTGGCCCGTGCCCTGGCCCAGGAGCCAAAGCTTCTGCTTCTGGACGAGCCCACCAGCAGCCTGGATCTGAAAAATCAGTACCAGGTGCTCCAGATCGTAAAGGATATCTGCCACGAATCGGGAATCTCCGCCATCGTGGTCATTCACGATCTGAATCTGGCACTGCGCTTCTGCGACGCCTTCCTGCTGATGCAGGAGGGTGAGGTGTACCGGTACGGCGATACGGAGATCCTGGATCGGGAAGCCCTTCTGAAGGTCTATGGGGTCCGGGGCGAGGTGCGTACCGTGGGAACCCAGAAAATGGTGCTGGTAGACGAGGAGGAGGGCGAAGGATGACGCTGGAGGAGCTTCGGGACGCCTGGAGGCCCGGGAAGCCGGAGAACGGACGGATCCAGGAAAAAATATGGGACGAGCGGGCGGAGGACTTTGAGGTGGGGGAGCTTCCGTCGGCGGAAAACAATGAATTTCTCCGGTACCTGTATGAAAAGGCCAGGCCGGATCGGAGCATGTCGGCTCTGGATATCGGCTGCGGCGGCGGAAAGTATTCCCTGGCGCTGGCAAAGGACGTAAAAGAGGCGGCAGGGACGGATGTCTCCGGAAGGATGCTGGAGGCGGCCGGACGCTATGCACGGAAGGAACAGCTTTCCAACGTGAGCTTTTATAAGGAAGACTGGCAGACGGCGGACATCGACGCCCTGGGCTTCCGGGGGCGCTTCGATCTGGTCTTCGCCCATATGACGCCGGCCATCGCGGATTATGGGACGCTGGATAAGATGAACGCCTGCGCGAAGGGCCATTGCTTCCTGGTAAAGCCCGCAAGGCGGGAGGACGCCGTCCAGGACGCGGCCTTTCTGCGGGCGGGACTTTTGGGCCGGGAGCAGCTGGACGAGGCTGTGATGAACACCTTCGCCTACCTGTGGCTGAAAGGATATGAGCCGGAGCTTTCCTACCGGAAGGAGGTATGGAAAAGCACCCGTTCCCTGGAGAGCATGGAGCGCTGGTGCGTGGACCGGGCCAGGCTCCGGAAGGAGCTTACGAAGGAGGAGGAGCAGGCGATCCGTTCCTTCCTGCGGGAAATCAGCCGGGACGGAAAGGTAGAAGAGACCACAAGGACGACTATCGTCACCATATACTGGAACGTGGCCAACACCTGAAAAAGGAGAGAAAGAAATGGACGAAAAGGAACTTTGGGAAAAATGCGCGTCCTTCCACGGACACGAATGCGGAGGGCTGACCATAGGCTATAAGGCTTCACTTTACGCGATCCGGCTTCTTGGCCTGGAGGCGGAGAAGGAAAAGGCAGGGAAGGGCTGCTTTTCCGCCGACGAGGAGCTGGTATGCATCTGCGAGAACGACGCCTGCGGCGTGGACGCCATTCAGGTGATCTTAGGCTGCAGCATCGGAAAAGGGAATCTGTTGTTCCACATGACGGGAAAACAGGCCTTTTCCTTCTACAGCCGGAAGACGGGCAAAGCCGTACGCCTGGTCTTAAAGCCCCGGCCGGAGGGGATGACGAAGGCGGAATCCTTCCAGTATTATCAGGCCAGCCGGCCAGAGGAGATGTTTGAGGTAAAGGAGGCGAAGCTGACGCTTCCGGAGCCTGCGCGGATCTTCAAATCCATCCCCTGCAGCCGCTGCGGCGAGAGTACGGCGGAGCATATGATTCATCTTCAAGGAGACGAAATGCTGTGCCCGGACTGCTATCAGGCCTACAACCGCTTTGCCGTGTAAGAAAGACTTGCAAACAGAGACAAAATTCGGTATGATAAATAGCAAATGCGACAGCTAAGACAGCCTGCCCGTTTTGGGCGGGCTGTCTTGGCCTGGAGAATGGAGGAAAGAGTATTATGAGAAAGCTTGTGAAAAAAATGACCGCTCTTGCAGTCTGCATGACGGCGGCGCTGGCTCTTACCGCCTGCGGCGGAGGAAAGAAGGGCGTGGAGATCGGAGTGCCCAACGATACGACGAACGAGGCCCGCGCGCTGATGCTTCTGGAGGAGCTTGGCTATATCACCCTGGAGGAGGGCGCGGGGATCACCGCGACAGTCCTGGATATCGCGGAGAATCCTTACAATATCACCTTTAACGAGGTAGAGGCGGCCCAGCTGCCCAACGTGCTTCAGGATATGGACTACGCGGTCATCAATTCCAACTACGCCATCGACGCGGGCTTGAATCCCATGGAGGATTCCCTGGCTGTGGAAGGCTCCTTCTCCGCCTACGGCAATGTGCTGGCAGTAAAGGAAGGCACGGAGAACAATGACAACATCAAGGCCCTGAAGGCGGCTCTGGAGAGCCAGCAGGTGGCCGATTTCATTCTGGAGGAGTACGGCGGAGACGTGGTGAGCACCGTGGACAATCCCACAGACGGCTATGACGCGTCCGTAGACTACGACGCCCTGGCGGGAACGACGATCACAGTGGCGGCTTCTCCGGCTCCCCACGCGGAGATTCTTCAGGTGGCAAAGGAGATTCTGGCAGAGCGCGGCATCACTCTGGATATCATGGAGTTCACAGACTATGTGCAGCCCAATAACGTGGTAGACACCGGAGAGGTAGACGCGAACTATTTCCAGCACCAGCCCTACCTGGATGATTTCAACGCGGAGAACGGAACCCACGTGGTATCTGTGGCGACCATCCATGTGGAGCCCATGGGAATCTATGGAGGAAAGCAGACCTCCCTGGACGCCATCACAGAAGGAAAGTAAAAAGTACACAATACGCAGGAGAGGCGCCGGAGAACTGGCTTCCGGCGCCTTTTTATCCGGAGGAAATTATGATAGAGATTAGAAATCTGTCCAAGGAGTTTCAGACGGCTGACGGCACGGTGGAAGCGCTCAAAGGCGTGAACCTGACCATTCAGGACGGAGATATTTACGGAATCATCGGCATGAGCGGGGCGGGCAAGAGTACGCTGGTCCGCTGCATTAATATGCTGGAGCGGCCCACGGAGGGCCAGGTGCTGATCGACGGGGAGGATATCGGGGCGCTGCCTATGGCCGAGCTTCGCAAGATCCGCCGGGAGATTACGATGATTTTCCAGGGCTTCAACCTTCTGATGCAGCGCACCTGCCTGAAAAATATCTGTTTCCCCCTGGAGCTGGCGGGCGTGAACAAGGCAGACGCGAAAAAGAGGGCCATGGAGCTTCTGGAGATCGTGGGCCTGCCGGATAAGGCGAACGCCTACCCGGCCCAGCTGTCCGGCGGCCAGCAGCAGCGGATCGCCATCGCCAGGGCCCTGGCGACGGATCCGAAGGTCCTGCTCTGCGACGAGGCCACCAGCGCCCTGGATCCGAAGACGACCCATTCCATTCTGGAGCTGATCCGGGACATCAACCGGCGGCTTGGCATCTCGGTCATCATCATCACCCATCAGATGAGCGTGGTGGAGGAGATCTGCAGCCGGGTGGCGATTCTGGATGAAGGCCGCGTGGTGGAGGAGGGACTGGTCAGCGAGATCTTCTCGAGTCCCAAGTCCAAGGCGGCGAAGCGTCTGGTGTTCCCGGAGGGAGCAGACGAAATCCTGCTGGAGACGAAGGGCGAGCGGCGCATCCGCGTGGTGTTCAGCGGGGCGGTGGCCTCCAGGGAGCCCCTGATCGCGAAGATGGCCATGGAGGAGCAGATCGCGGCCAGCATCCTGGGTGCGTCCACCCGGAGCATCGGGGACAAGGCATACGGAAATATGCTGCTTGGCATCAACGGAGACGACGCTACGGTGCGCCGGGCTATGGAGTACCTGCGCAGCATCCCGGACGTGCTGGTGGAGGAGGTGACAGACCATGTTTGATAAGCTGTTTGCTCAGGAGACGATCGAAGAAACGATTCGGATTGTACAAAATGAGTTCCCGCTGGGAATCTGGGAGACGGTCTATGTGACGGTTATCGCCACGGCGATCGCGATTGCGATCGGCCTGCCGCTGGGCGTGCTTCTGGTGGCCGGGGAAAAGAACGGCGTGAGGCCCCTTCCCAAAGGCGTGATGCAGGCGCTGAATGTGGTGATCAATCTGCTGCGTTCCGTGCCCTTCCTGATCCTGATGATTATGGTATTTCCCCTTTCGAGGCTTATCGTGGGCACCACGGTGGGAACGGTGGCGTCCATCGTGCCCCTGGTGATCGCGTCCTTTCCCTTTGTGGCCCGGCTGGTGGAGAGCAGCCTCCGGGAGGTGAATCCCAATATCATCGAGATGGCCCAGAGCATGGGCGCTTCCCCGCTTCAGATCATCATGAAGGTGATGATTCCGGAGAGCGTGCCCTCCCTGCTTTCCAATTTCACCATCGCGATCACGACCATCCTGGGCTATTCCGCCATGAGCGGCGCTATCGGCGGCGGCGGCCTGGGCAAGATCGCCATCAGCTACGGCTATAACCGTTACAAGTACCTGGTGATGCTGCTGGCGGTGATCCTGCTGGTCATTCTGGTGCAGATCTTCCAGAGCGCAGGTACGCGCCTGGCGGTGAAATCAGATAAGCGCCTGAAGGGACGTTAAAAATCTATTGACAAATCGGCAGGACGGCAGTAGTATAAAGAAAGTATAAATATTTTGTGATGACGAGGAAGAGTAGCCGGAAGGGAATCTGCAGCGAGCCGCCGAGGATGCGAGGGCGGTGAGGAAGCTTCGGTGAAAATCACCTCTGAGCATCCGGACTGAAAGGATGGAAGCGGCGGAAGCGTAAGGGTTACAAGCGCACGGAATGCGTGGATGGATTGCGCGGGCGCCCGGATTCCCAGTAAGCCTGGACGGCTGGCAGCCGTTATCCTGTTTCCCGTTGACAGACGGGGCGAAGTGGTCATAATTATGGCAATGAGAGTGGTACCGCAGAGGTTGATAAGCCTTTGTCTCTGAAAAGAGACAGAGGCTTTTTTGATGGCTGAATGGCGGAAGCTCTGCCTGTCGTCGCAGACTGTTTATCGGATATGAATGAGGAATATGGAGGAAAAAAGAATGGAAGTACTGAAGAAAATTACTGCTTTCGTCAGCCGCTATATGGCGATCATCGTTATCCTGGTAGCGGCGCTGGCACTTTTCGTGCCCTCATCGGTCAGCTTCTTGAAGACCAGCTACGTTAATCCCCTGCTGGGAATCGTAATGTTCGGCATGGGCCTGACGCTGAAGCCCCATGACTTCAAGGTCGTGTTCAGCCGCCCCAAGGACGTCATCATCGGCTGCTGCGCGCAGTTTGCCATCATGCCGTTTCTGGCCTTTGCCCTTACCAAGGTGTTCGGCCTGAGCCCGGAGCTGGCCATCGGCGTCATCCTGGTAGGCACCTGCCCCGGAGGAACCTCTTCCAACGTGATGACCTATCTCTCCAAGGGTGATGTGGCCCTTTCCGTAGGAATGACGGCATGTTCCACGATTCTGGCGCCGTTCCTGACCCCGGCTCTGACCTATCTCTACGCCGGACAGACGGTAGACGTGGATATCTGGAGCATGTTCCTTTCCATCGTACAGGTTGTGATCCTGCCCATTGTGCTGGGCTTCCTGATTAACCATTTCTTCCAGAAATTCACCGAGGCGGTGGTAGAGATTCTGCCGCTGGTTTCTACCCTGGCGATCGTGGCGATCGTGGCAGCCGTAGTATCCGCGAACTCCGCGAACCTGATGACCTCCGGTCTGCTGATTATCGTGGTTGTCATCCTGCACAACGTGCTGGGATATCTGCTGGGCTATGTGGTAGGAAAGCTGCTGAAGCTGGACGAGACCAAGTGCCGCGCCATCTCCATCGAGGTCGGCATGCAGAACTCCGGTCTGGCCACCTCTCTGGCTACCGTACATTTCGCCCAGTATCCGCTGGCTACGATTCCGGGAGCTGTGTTCAGCGTATGGCACAACGTATCCGGAGCGATTCTGGCGAACTTCTTCGCGAGAACGGCGGAAAAGAAGGAAGCGTAAAAGTTTACAAAGAGGACGGCGGTTACCGGTTGACGGTAACCGCCGTTTGGTGTTATTATAAAGTTTGCGGGCAGAGTGTCGCGGCCGCCGGAGGCGGCGGATGCACTGTCTAATCTATGCGAAAAAAGGATGTGAAGAGTCCGTGGACGGGCGAGGTCGAAGTTGTACCTTGAGACAGAATAGAATAGACGCAGGCATGGGCTCTTCTGAAGGAAGATCTGTTTTCTGACAGCAGATTTTCAGGGGATAGCGTTGTCATGCCTGCTTTGGACGCAAGGAGGAGATTGGCATGGCAATGGGAAATTATGATCGGGAGGAACTGAACGCTCTTCTGGAGAGCCGTCAGTTCCGGAAGCTCCGCGAGACGATGGCCGAGATGAACGAGGTGGACATCGCGGAGTTTGTGGAGGAGCTGGAGCCGGAGAAGAAGGTTCTGGTGTACCGGATGCTGCCCAAGGAGCTGGCGGCGGACGTATTTTCATTCCTGGAGGTCGAGGATCAGGAGCATATTATCAACAGTATCACAGACTACGAGCTGGGAAAAATCATAGAGGACCTGTATGTGGACGACGCGGTAGACATGCTGGAGGAGCTGCCCGCCATCGTCGTCAAGCGTGTGCTTCAGAACGCCACGCCGGAGACGCGGAACCTGATTAATCAGTTCCTGCAGTACCCGGAGAACAGCGCCGGAAGCATTATGACAGCCGAGTATATCGGCCTGAAGCGGAACATGACCGTGGAGCAGGCCTTTGCCTATATCCGGGAAAACGGCGTGGACAAGGAGACCATTTACACCTGCTTCGTGACAGACAGCAAGCGCTGCCTGCAAGGCGTCGTCACCGTAAAGGATCTGCTGATGAGCCCCTACAACACGGTGATCAAGGATATCATGGACGAAAATGTGATCTACGCCGTCACCACCGAGGACCGGGAGGACGTGGTAGACACCTTCAATAAATACGATCTGCTCTGTCTGCCGGTGGTGGACCACGAGGACCGCCTGGTGGGCATCGTCACCGTAGACGACGCGGTGGAGGTCATGGAGCAGGAGGCCACCGAGGACTTTGAGAAGATGGCGGCGATGTTCCCGTCAGAAAAGCCCTACCTGAAGACCAGCGTGCTGGAGCTGACGAAGAACCGTCTTCCCTGGCTGCTGCTTCTGATGTTCGCCTCGGTGCTGACGGGTTATATTCTGATGGATTACGAGGGAGCGATTCAGGTGCTTCCCCTTCTGCTGAGCTTTATTCCGATGGTCATGGATACCAGCGGAAACTGCGGAAATCAGAGCAGCACCATGGTGATCCGCGGTATGGCGGTGGGAGATATCGAGCTGAAGGACGTGTTCCGGGTCGTATGGAAGGAGCTCCGGGTGGGAGTTCTCTGCGGACTGGTGCTGGCGGCGGCGAATTTCATCCGCCTGATCCTGCAGTTCCCGGGAAGACCGCTCTTAAGCCTGGCAGTGGTGGTATCCCTTCTGCTGGCGGTGATTCTGGCCAAGATTATCGGCTGCCTTCTGCCGATGCTGGCGGAGAAGCTGAAGCTGGACCCGGCCATTATGGCGGCTCCGCTGATTACGACGATTGTGGACGCCTGCAGCCTTCTGATATTCTTCAGAGTGGCCTGCACGCTTCTGAAAATATAGGCTCTGGAGACAGGGACGAAGAAACTGGGAGGAAAAAGAAACATGCTGGGAGACAAGAAGGTCCTGTTCAGCGGAATGCAGGCGACAGGAAATCTGACACTTGGAAATTATCTGGGAGCCCTGAAGAACTGGGTGACCTTAAGCGATGAATACGAATGTTTTTACAGCGTGGTGGATATGCATTCCATCACCATCCGGCAGGACCCGGCGGTGCTCCGCAAGAGAGCCCGTACCTTGCTGACCCTGTACATCGCGGCAGGCCTGGATCCGGAGAAGAACTGCATTTACTACCAGTCCCATGTGTCGGGACACGCGGAGCTGGCCTGGATCCTGAACTGCTTTACCTATATGGGCGAGCTGAACCGCATGACCCAGTTCAAGGACAAGGCGGCCAAGCACGCGGACAATATCAACGCCGGTCTTTTCACCTATCCGGTCCTGATGGCGGCGGACATCCTGCTGTACCAGGCGGATGTGGTTCCGGTGGGCATCGATCAGATGCAGCATCTGGAGCTGACCCGCGATATCGCCCAGCGCTTCAACGGCATCTACGGCGATGTGTTTACCGTTCCGGAGGCTTATATCGGAAAGGTGGGCGCGAAGATCATGAGCCTGCAGGATCCGGCGAAGAAGATGTCCAAGTCCGATGAGAATCCCAACGGCAGCATCTACCTGATGGACGATCCGGATACCATCATGCGCAAGTTCAAGCGCGCGGTGACGGATTCGGAGGGACAGATCCTGTACCGGGACGAGCAGCCGGGCATCAAGAATCTGATCAATATTTACTGCGCCTGTACCGGAAAGGCTCCGGACGAGGTGGTCCGTGAGTTCGACGGCAGAGGCTATGCGGAGTTCAAACCGGCGGTGGGCGAAGCAGTCGTCTCCGTCCTGAAGCCGCTGCAGGATCGGGTGGAGGAGCTTTCCAAGGACAAGGCCTACATCGATTCCGTGATTAAGAATAACGCGGAGAAGGCGCAGTATTTCGCGAACAAGACTCTGCGCAAGGTGCAGAAGAAGGTAGGCTTCCCGGAGAGGATCCGATAGAAACCCGGTGAAAATCCAGCAAAAATCCAGCAAAGAAAGGATGCGGAAATATGAAGAGTATAAAGCCGGAAGAGCTTCAGAAGAATGTATTTTCCATGATCGGAAAGGAGTGGCTGCTTGTCACAGCTGAGAAGGAAGGGCAGGTCAATACCATGACGGCCTCCTGGGGCGGCCTGGGCGTCATGTGGGGAAAGAATGTGGCCTTTATCGTGCTCCGTCCCCAGCGCTATACGAAGGAATTCGTAGACGCAGGCGGGACATTCTCACTGTCCGTGCTGGACGGGGAGTACCGGAAGACGCTGAATTATCTGGGAACCGTCTCCGGCCGGAACGAGGATAAGGTGGCGAAATCCGGCCTGACCGTGGAGCATGCGGAAGGGACGCCGTACTTCGGCGAGGCGAATACCGTACTCATCTGCCGGAAGCTGTACGCGCAGCAGTACGATCCGGCCTGCTTCATCGATAAGAGCTGTGACGAGAGATGGTATCCGGAAAAGGATTACCACACGATGTACATCGCAGAGATAGAAAAAGTTTTCACAAAATAGAAAAGTAAAAAAGACGGAGACTACCCCCGGCAGACTGGAACATCCTGTATGTTCCAGTCTGCCGGGGGTAGTCTTTTTTCTTTTTCCGGGACATATATTGTGTTAGGAGGTGAGGCGATGAGGGACAGAGATGAGCTTCTGCGCATTTTTTCCCTGCATATCCGAAGGATTCTGGAGCGGGCGGCCCCGGATTTCGACGGCCTGCAGGAGATACGCCTGCGCGCGGGACGGCCGCTTGCCATCGTGGAGAGGGGAAGAGAGGTCTTTCTGACAGGTGACGGAGCGAGGACGCGGGAGGCCGGGGCGGCCTGGAGGGTGACGGCTCAGGAGCTGAGGGAAACCATGGAATTTGTAGGGGAGTATTCTCTTTATGCGTATGAGGACGAGCTGAGGCAGGGATATCTTACGATCCGGGGCGGCCACCGGGTGGGAGTGGCGGGAAAGACTGTGCTGGATGGGGACAAGGTAAAAAGCGTCCGTTATATTTCCTGCGTGAACGTGCGTCTGTCCCATGAGGTTCCCGGCTGCGCGGACCCGGTGCTGCCCTATCTCTGGGGAGACGAAGGGCTCCTCCATACGCTGATCATCTCTCCGCCCCGCTGTGGGAAAACCACACTGCTGCGGGATATGGTGCGGCAGATTTCGGATGGAAGCCGGGCGCGCCGCGGGTATACGGTGGGAGTGGTAGATGAGCGCTCGGAAATCTGCGGCTGCTTTATGGGAATTCCGGAAAACGATGTGGGGGTCCGCACAGACGTGATGGACGCCTGTCCGAAGGCGGAGGGGATGATGATGCTGGTGCGCTCCATGGCGCCGGAGGTCATCGCGGTGGATGAAATCGGACGTTATGAGGATATAGACGCGATTGAGACGGTGCTGTACAGCGGCTGCCGGCTGATTGCCACCGTGCACGGAAGCAGCCTTTCTGATATTCAGGCCAAGCCTCTGTTCCAGCGGCTGGCGCAGGAGCAGGTCTTTGAACGCTACGTGATTCTCGGAGACAGCTTTCGGAGCGGACATATCGGAGAAATTCTGGACGGGAGGGGAAGGAAGCTGTGCTGAAATTTGCGGGAGCCTGCCTGATTCTGGCGTCTGCGGCCGGAATCGGTAGAAGCTTTGGAATGGATTTAAAGAAGCGGCTTCAGGAGCTGCGTGCTTTAAAGCAGCTCGTCTGCATGCTGAGGGGAGAGATTCGATATACCAAGTCGCCTCTGCCGGAGGCCTTTTTTCATATCGCGGGCCGCCTGCCGGCGCCCTTTGCGGGGTTCCTCTCAGCAGTGGCGAAGGAGCTGGGAAAGGCGGATGGAAGAAGCCTGGGACGTATCTGGGAGGAAAGGATAGAGAAGGATTTGTCTGCGTCGCACTTAAGCCGCGCGGACAAGGGCCAGCTGGAGACGCTGGGAGAACTGCTGGGGTACCTGGATCTGGAGATGCAGCTTTCGGCGATTGACCTGTATCTGGAACAGCTGGAGCTGTCTATTCAGGAGGCCGGGGGCAGCGTCGGACAGAAGCAGAGGCTTTATCAGAGCCTGGGCGTGGCGGGAGGCGTCTTTCTGGTAATTCTGCTGATATAGCTGACAGGAAAGGGAGGAAGCATGAGCGTCAATCTCATATTTAAAATTGCGGCGGTGGGAATCCTGGTCTCTGTGCTGAGCCAGGTGCTGAAGCACAGCGGACGGGAGGAGCAGGCTTTTCTGACGAGCCTGGCGGGACTGATGCTGGTGCTGTTCTGGATTCTGCCCTATATTTTTGAGCTTTTCGATTCCATGAAGCGTCTTTTTACTCTGTAGCTTAGAAAAGAAGAAGGAGGCGGCCGTATGCTGGAAGCAGCTGTTTTGGGAATCACGGGAGCGCTCCTGGCTCTCCAGATTAAGCAGGCGAAGCCGGAATACGCCATATACTTAAGCGTCGCGACGGGAATTTTCCTGCTGCTTCTGGCGGCGCAGAGGCTGGAGATCGTGGTAGAGAGCGTCAGGCTGATCCAGAGCTCCATTTCGATCCAGTCTTCCTATATTCAGGTGCTGCTGAAAATAATCGGGATCACCTACATTTCAGAATTTGCGGCGGATATCTGCCATGACGCCGGATATTCTGCCATCGCCAGCCAGATCGGAATTTTTGCGAAGCTGTCCATTCTGGCTGTCAGCATGCCGATTGTGACGGCCCTCCTGGATACAATCCAGGGCTTTCTGGGTGGATGAGGGCGCTGATTTTTCCGGCGGTCCTGTGCTGCGCTCTGCTCCTTTTTCCGGGAAGGGCCGAGGCGTCTGGCCTTTCTTCGGGAGAGGGGGAGGGCGGGCAGTCCTTTTCCTATGAGGAAGTGCGAAAGGAAGCGCAGGAGGCGGAGGAAGCGGACACGTCCCTTCTGGAGGAGCTGGATTTTACGGAAATCCAGCAGACCGTGGACGAGATTCTGGGGGGAGATTTTCAATTTAAAAATACGGTGCTGGATCTGATCACAGGAAAACAGCCGTTTACACTGGAGAGCTTTCTGGAGGCGCTGATCCACCAGGCAGGAAACGGATGGAGGACGGAAAAAAGAATTCTGCTCTCGGTTCTGATTCTGGGAATCGCGGCCTCGCTTTTTTCCAGCTTTACCTCGATTTTCAGAAACCAGCAGATCGCGGAGATCAGCTTTGAAATCACCTATATGCTCCTGTTTCTGATTCTGCTGCAGGTATTTACGGGGGCGGAGGAACTGACGCGGGGGGTGATTGCAGCTCTGCGCCAGTTCATGAGCGCGCTGATTCCAGCCTGGTGCCTGGCGGTCACGATGGCGTCCGGCGCGGCCACGGCGCTGGTGTACCACCAGTTTCTGCTGGGACTGATTTATGTGCTGGAGTGGCTGATTCAGGAAGGACTGCTGGGACTGATCAAGGTGCATGTCATCCTGGTCTTCATCAATCATCTGACCAGGGAGGAATACCTCTCGCAGCTTGCGGAGCTGACGGAAAAGGCGGCAGGCTGGGCGCTGAAAACCATTCTGGCGGTGGTGATAGGCTTTAACACGATTCAGGGGATTTTAAGTCCTGTCATTGACGCGCTGAAAAGTACGGCTTTTAGCCGGGCGGTCCGGGCGGTTCCCGGAATCGGCAGCGTGGCCGGCTCTGTCACAGACGTGCTGCTGGGCTCTGCGGTCCTTATCAAAAACGGAATCGGCGCGGCGGCCCTGGTCGTCATCGCTCTGCTGTGCCTGGCTCCGATTCTGAAGCTGGGGCTTCTGACATTGATTCTGGAGCTGGCAGCGGCTCTGATCCAGCCCGTCAGCGATAAACGGATGACAGGCTGCGCGGCAGGAGTGGGGCGTTCTATCCGCCTTCTGCTGCAGGCGGCGTTCACATCCGCAGTGCTGTTCGTCATTACGATTGTGGTGGTGACCGTGTCGGTCCGGGGGAGCATATGAAAGAATTTATTTTTGGATGGATCCAGGACATCGCGTTCTATACCCTTCTGATGGAGGTCGTCCTCCATGTGCTGCCGGAGCAGGGCCAGAAAAAATATCTGCAGTTTTTTATGGGAATTGTGCTGATCATTCTGGTGGTTTCGCCGATGCTCTCCGCGGCGGGGCTGGACCGGCAGCTGGATGAGACCTATGCGCGGCAGACCTACGATCAGGAGCTGCAGGAATTCCAGAGGCGGCAGCAGGAGATAGAGGAAGACTATGAAAGGCGGCTTTTGGAGCGGGTGGAGGAAGCTGCGGAGGAGCTGGAGGAGCTGGAACAGGGGGAGCCGGAGAAGCAGGGGGAACCGGAGCAGGAGGAAGAGGGGCAGAGAGAAGAGAATGGAGTGGAAATTCCTGAAATCAGAGTCGAAATCGGAGCCGAAACCGGAGAGCCGGGGGAAAACTAAAGGACTGAGAAAGGATCAGCTGCTGATTCTTCTGCTCTTCGGGGTCCTGCTGGCGGTGATCGCGATTCCCACAGAGCAGAAGGACAGAGAAGACAGGGAGGCGGAAAGCGGCGGGACGCAGGCGGGGGGATCCGTGGGGGCCGGAACGGAGGAAACAGAGCAGAGCGCAGCCGGGGAGGACGCTGCCGCGTCTTCAGACGGGTCCTATGAGCAGAGGCAGGAGCGGAGGCTCGAGGAAGTCCTGCGCCTGGTGGAAGGGGTGGGAGACGTAGAGGTGATGATCACGCTGGAGGCGGGAAGCGAGCTGGTGGTGGAAAAGGATCAGCCTGTCACGAGCCAGCGGGTGGAGGAGACGGATTCCGGCGGGGGCA
The DNA here is from genome assembly GCA_944383645.1 of uncultured Merdimonas sp. Taxonomy (GTDB): domain Bacteria; phylum Bacillota; class Clostridia; order Lachnospirales; family Lachnospiraceae; genus Laedolimicola. The sequence continues at coordinate 8,495 of CALWQJ010000003.1, read as the reverse complement.
GCCGGATGACGGAGGAAGAAAGCTGGTCGGAATCCACCGTGTATACAGAGGGGGAAGATGGAGGCCGGAGCCCTTACGTCGTCAAGGAGCTGGAGCCAAAGGTGCAGGGCGTCGTCGTGATTGCCGAAGGAGGCGGGAATCCGGCGGTACAGCAGAATATCCTGGAGGCGGTGCAGGCATTATTTCCGGTGGAGGCACATAAAATAAAAATAATGAAGATGGAGGGTGAAAGGTGAAAAACATATTCAAGAAAAACCAGATGATCATTACCGCCCTGGCGATCATGATCGCGGTGGCCGGGTACTTAAATTACTCCGGAAGCAAGCTGGACTCCGCCAAGGTGGAGACTGACGCGGACGCCTCCACGGGGGATGACGCGGAAGCGGCGGCCGATATTTCCGCAGAGGATATTTACGCGCAGACAGGACTGGAGGAGCTTCAGTTCGCGGACGGGGATATCGAGAGCCTGGATCAGGACGCGGAAGATCTGGCAGCGGCGGACGCCGAAGCGGAAGCGGAGGCGGCAGACGGGGAGGCTGTGGCAGATACCGGCGCGGAAGGCACGAAGACCGCCGGCGCCTCCGACGGGGAAACGGCGGAGGGAACAGAGACTGCCGAGGTGGATGAAAATGAAGAGCCGGGCGAGGCGGTCCTGGCGAACAGCTCCACGGCAGGCGTGGGAATCGCCGCTGAGGCGAAGCTTACGAGAGAACAGCTCCGCTCCAAAAACAAGGAGACCCTTTTGGAGGTCATCAACAACACCAACATTTCCGACGCTCAGAAGCAGGAAGCCATCGACAGCATGGTGGAGCTGACAGACATCGCGGAGCGGGAGGCCGCCGCTGAGATCCTTCTGGAGGCCAAGGGCTTCGAGGACGTGGTAGTCAGCATCACCGGCGAGCAGGCGGACGTGGTGGTGAACATGGCGGAGGTAGACGAGGCGGGCCGCGCCCAGATTGAAGACATCGTAAAGAGAAAGACCGGGATTTCCGGGGAAAACATTATCATTACGCCGGTGGCTGCCCAGGAATAGGGGCGGAGGCGGTGAAGTAAGGGAGTGCGCCGATATGCATTGCCTTACGGAGCTTGCAAGAGGGGTGTACAGCGAAGCCTCAGACTGGCGCAGACTGCAAGGCTGAAAGAAAATGTTCCCAAGGGGCTGTCGTACTATTGATACGACAGCTCCTTTTACTACAAAATTTTACTTGATACTTCTTAAATAAACGTATAAAATAATGTTGTAAACTGCACAAGAAATGATATAAACTTGTGCGTTTTGCGACATTTGAATTATAGAAGGATATGTAAATTTTGGGAGGCGAGCATTGATGGAGAAGGACCTGCAGGATCTATTTGATTCCCACGGCGGCATTCTTAAAACAGGAGAACTTCTTCAAAGCGGGTATTATCATCGAAAACTACAAAAGTTGATAAAGAATGGAGAAATTGAGCAGGTACGGCGGGGATATTACCAGCGCATAGATGACAATTCTTATTCTGAAGTGGCTGCCATCGCCAGATTGTTTCCGGATGCTGTTCTTTGCTTGGAGAGTGCACTGGATTACTATGGCTACACAGAAAGAACGCCGTCTGCTTGGAATCTTGCTGTTCCGGACAGTTCATCCAGGCGGCGATTTCATATTTTGTGGCCGGTTGTAAAGCCGCATTTTATCAGTGAAAGCAGATTTTCTGTCGGAATCATGGATGCGCAGATCGAAGGAGTTAATATGCGTATCTATGACAGGGAGCGGACGATCTGCGACTGTCTCACACACAGAAATAAAATGGATGCAGAGGTATTTAACAGTGCCATCCGCGAATACCTTAAAGATCCGCAGCGAAGTGAATCCCGGCTTGGGAAGTATGCTGCCATGCTCAGAGTGCAGGGAAAGGTACGGGAGGTGCTTGGAATATGGCTGTAAAAAATCTGGCTGCTTCGGTACTGGCAAGACTTAAGAATCAGGCAAAGACAGAAAACAAAATTTATAGGGCATATCAATAATGTCAGAGTTCCATTTTCAGTAGATGTGGGGGTTGATGACGTAATAGTGCCGGACGCTGTGGTCAGGCATCTTTCCACCCGGCTGGAAGGATTTGAGTCGCCGGAGATTTATACATATTCATTGGAAAGCACAATATCAGAGAAATTTGATGCTATTCTCCAAAGAATGGAAACGACAAGCAGGATGAAGGATTTTTTCGACATTTACTATTTGTCGAGTGTCTTTGATTTTTCAGGCAGAACACTGAAGGAGGCAGTCCTGCTCACAGCAAGGCACCGTGGGCGTATTCTGGAGCAGGATGCTTTTACACGCATTGGAAAGTTTGCGAACAATCCGTTTATGAAGACACAATGGATGCGGTTTGAACCAGCAAAAGAAGCTGCGCTGGAACTCTCAGCAGCACTGCATCGCCTGAATCAGTTCCTTCATCCTGTATATGACGCAATCTTAAAGGGAGAAGAATTTGACTGCCAATGGTATTGTTCCCAAGAGACCTGGGTGTGATTTTATCTCATCAAAAGTTATTTTATGTTTCCTGAATTTTCTTTTTGATTTGCAGATTGAAAGCTCAGGAAAAAATCCCGGAAAGGATCCCCGTGGACTGGAGGAACAGCACGAACATCATGACCGGGGCGATATAGCGGATCATGACTGTGTAAAGCCTTTTCCGCCGGAACGCGTGTCCGCTGCTTTCCATCTCCTCGATGACGAAGGAAGGCTTTTTCACCCAGCCGATGAGAATAGTGGACAGGAGGGCGATAAAGGGCATCATCACGCTGTTGCTCACATAGTCCATGACATCCAGAAGCTGTCCGGTGGTTCCGTTTGGCAGCTTAGCTTCAAAATAGAACAGGCTGTAGCCCAGGGCGACCACGGCGGAAGCCGCCAGGTAAATGACAGACAGGGTAACGACGGTCTTTTTGCGTTCGGTATGGAAGACCTCTACACAGTTGGCCGTGATGGATTCCAGCACGGAGATGCAGGAGGTCAGCGTGGCGAAAATCGCCGCCACGAAGAACAGAAGGCCCACGAAGCCGCCGGCCTTCGCGGCCAGATAGGGGAAGCGTCACAGATTTCCCACGCCCACAGCGCTTCCCGCAGCAGCCATCACAAAGCCCAGCTGCCCGGAAAAATGATTTGCTTTCTTTTCCATAACACTTATTACTCCTTAAACATAAACTGCAAAGTCAGTATTTGGCGCACAGGAGGACGTGCTGTCCGTCTGGCGCCGACATTAAGAGTAGCATATGCCAGGGAGCATGTCCAGTGGAAGAATGGAAAGCAAGCTTTTAGGATTTAATTTGACGAATCCGGCAAACTCCGCTATGATAGACAGAAGAACAAAGGAAAAGAGGAAGTATCATGGCAGGATCCATATTCGGAAAGCAGTTCTGCATCTCCACCTGGGGGGAATCCCACGGGAAGGGCGTCGGCGTCGTCATCGACGGCTGCCCGGCAGGACTTTCTTTAAATGAAGAAGACATACAGAAATACCTGGACCGGCGCCGGCCGGGCCAGTCCCAGTACACCACCAGCCGGAGCGAGGGCGATAAGGCGGAGATTCTCTCGGGAGTGTTCGAGGGGATGACCACAGGGACGCCCATCTCCATCCTGGTGGCGAATACCTCCCAGCGCTCCCAGGACTACAGCGAGATCGCGTCCTATTACCGGCCGGGCCATGCGGATTATACCTTTGACCAGAAGTATGGCTTCCGGGATTACCGGGGCGGCGGCCGTTCCTCGGGACGGGAGACCATCGGGCGCGTGGCGGCGGGAGCCGTGGCGTCGAAGCTTCTTTCAGAAATCGGAGTAAGCTTGAGCGCCTACACCCGCTCCATTGGCCCGGCAGAGATCGATTACGACCGTTTCGACGCCCATGAGATCCGCAGGAACCCCTTCTATATGCCGGATTCCCAGGCGGCGGAGCAGGCGGGCATCTATGTAAAGGAGTGCATGCGGGAGAAGGATTCCGTGGGCGGCGTCGTGGAGTGCGTGGTCCGGGGACTGCCGGCGGGCCTGGGAGATCCCTGCTTCGACAAGCTGGACGCGGACCTGGCGAAGGCTATCCTGTCCATCGGGGCCGTGAAGGGCTTTGAGATAGGCTCCGGCTTTGGGGCGGCGAAGCTTCGGGGAAGCGAGAACAACGATCCCTTCGTGAACCGCGGAGACGGCATCGAAAAGGAGCGCAACAACGCAGGGGGAGTTTTAGGCGGAATCAGCGACGGAAGCGAGATCGTGCTGCGGGCTGCCATTAAGCCCACCTCGTCCATCGCTGCGAAGCAGCATACGGTAAACCGGCAGGGCGAAAATATCGAGATCAGCGTGCACGGCCGCCACGATCCGGTGATTGTGCCCCGGGCGGTGGTCGTGGTGGAGGCCATGACGGCCCTGGTGGTGGCGGACGCCCTCCTGTGCGGCATGAGCGCGCGGCTGGATTATGTGAAACGGATCTGGGGGAAATAAGAGATGGGACTTCGATATGTAATTGCAGGTTCCGGGGCCACAGGCGGGAGCATCGGGGCTTTTCTGGCGGCGGACGGCCAGGACGTTACTTTTTTGGCCCGGGGCGCCCAGCTTGCGGCCCTGAAAGGCCAGGGCATCTCTATGAAGCATACGAAAAAAGGCGATTTCACAATCTGCCCGGTGGGGGCCATGACTATGGAAGAATACCGGGACGTGCCGGACGTGATTTTCGTCTGTGTGAAGAGCTACTCCCTGGAGGATGCCATCCAGCTTGCGAAGCGGACAGGCACGCCGGAGACGGTGGTGATCCCTATCCTGAATATTTACGGGACGGGAGAAAACATGCAGGCAAAGCTTCCCGGGATGACTGTGACAGACGGCTGCATCTATGTGGCGGCCCACGTGTCCGCGCCGGGAGAGATCACCCATGGCGGCGATATTTTCCGGGTGGTGTATGGCCTTCGTCCCGGCCAGGAGCCGGGGGAGACTGTGCGGATCCGGCTGGAACAGATTAAAAAGGATCTCGATCACGCGGGAATCAGCGGGGAATACTCGGATAATATCCGCCGGGATACCTTCAAAAAGTTCATGTATACCAGTCCCATGGCTGCGGCAGGGGAATATTTTCACGCCCAGGCCGGGGAGTTCCAGAAGGACGGAGAGCCCCGGGATACCTTTGCCGCCATGGATCGGGAATATCTGAAGCTGGCGGAGGCCATGGGACTTGGAGTTCCGGCGGATATGGTGGATGTGAACCTAAGGATCCTGGACGGCTTAAGCCCCCAGGCCGGGACCTCCATGCAGCGGGATATCGAAAAGGGCGGCCCTTCTGAGATCGCGGGACTTGTCTACGCGGTGGAGGAGATGGCGGCGGCGTACCAGGTGGATATGCCTGTCTGCTGCAGAATCATAGAAGAGTTAAAGGCGAGAGGATTGCGATAAATGTACCGGATAGTAAAGAAAGACGGAAACGCGAAGCATGCAGAATTTACCACTGTGCATGGAACCGTGCAGACGCCGGTGTTCATGAACGTGGGGACGGTGGCGGCCATCAAGGGGGCCGTGGCCACCTCGGATCTGGAGGAGATCGGCACGCAGATCGAGCTGTCGAACACCTACCACCTCCATGTGCGCCCCGGCGACCAGATCGTGAAAAAGCTGGGGGGCCTTCATAAGTTCATGTCCTGGAACAGGCCGATCCTGACGGATTCCGGCGGATTTCAGGTATTTTCCCTGTCCTCCTTACGCAAAATAAAGGAGGAGGGCGTGTATTTCCACTCCCATATCGACGGGCGGAAGATTTTCATGGGCCCGGAGGAGAGTATGCAGATTCAGTCCAACCTGGCGTCCACCATCGCCATGGCCTTTGACGAGTGCGCTCCGGCCCTGGCGGAGCGGGACTATGTGGAGGCCTCCGTGGCCCGGACGACCCGCTGGCTCGCCCGCTGTAAGGCAGAGATGCAGCGGCTGAATGCGCTGCCGGACACCATCAATCCCCATCAGCTTCTGTTCGGCATCAACCAGGGCGCCATTTTTGAAGACATCCGAAGGGAGCACGCAAAGGAAATTGCGCAGATGGATCTGGACGGCTACGCCATCGGCGGCCTGGCGGTGGGAGAGACCCACGAGCAGATGTACCAGATTATCGAGGCGGTCGTCCCGTACCTTCCGGAGGATAAGCCTACCTATCTGATGGGCGTGGGCACGCCAGCCAATATCCTGGAGGCTGTGGACCGGGGCGTGGACTTCTTCGACTGCGTCTATCCCAGCCGGAACGGACGCCACGGGCACCTGTATACGAATTACGGAAAAATCAATTTATTTAACGCGAAATACGAGCTGGACGAGAGGCCCATCGAGGAGGGCTGCCAGTGCCCGGCCTGCCGCCGTTACAGCAGGGCCTACATCCGCCATCTCCTGAAGGCGAAGGAGATGCTGGGCATGCGCCTGTGCGTGCTTCACAACCTGTATTTCTACAACACCATGATGACGGAGATCCGGGACGCCATCGACGCGGGGCGTTATCAGGCGTATAAAAAAGAAAAGCTGGATAAAATGAAGTCTGGCTCTTGACCGGAGATCCGGAATTATGCTACTATAACAATAGTGCGTTCTGGTGTTTCAGCTTCTGCCTGCCAGAAGCGGCGGGAGAAAAGAGCAGGAAGTTCTGGGACACCTGGAAGCAGTTGAATTTTAGGAGGAAAAAAGAAATATGAATTTACTTGCAACAACCAGCGGCGGCACGATGGGATGGGGCGTCATCCTGCTTTACGTAGTAGTCATTGGAGCGTTTATGTACTTCGCGGCTATCCGCCCCCAGAAGAAGGAGCAGAAGCGTGTGAACGCCATGCTTGCTACCATGGAAGTAGGCGACGTAGTAGTAACCACAAGCGGATTCTACGGAGTCCTGATTGATATTACCGAGGACGACGTGATCGTCGAGTTCGGAAGCAACCGGAACTGCAGGATCCCGATGAAGAAAGCAGCGATTGCAGAGGTGGAGAAGAGCAATGAGTAAGAAACCGACAGTACTGATGATCCTGGACGGCTACGGCCTGAATGAGAACCCGGAGGGCAACGCCATCGCCATGGCGGCTACCCCTGTGATGGATCAGCTGATGAAAGAATATCCCTTTGTAAAGGGCAACGCAAGCGGACTGGCTGTGGGACTTCCCGACGGACAGATGGGAAATTCCGAGGTAGGCCATATGAATATGGGCGCGGGGCGCATCGTATACCAGGAGCTGACCCGCATCACCAAGGAGATTGAGGACGGGGACTTCTTTGAGAACGAGGCCCTGGTCGCCGCTGTGGAGAACGCGAAGACGAAGGATTCCGCCCTCCACATGTTCGGACTGGTGTCCGACGGCGGCGTGCACAGCCACAATACGCACATCTACGGCCTTCTGGAGCTGGCGAAGCGCCATGGCTTGAAGAAGGTCTATGTACACTGCTTCCTGGACGGCCGCGATACCCCGCCGACCTCCGGAAAGGATTTTGTGCAGGAGCTTACCGATAAGATGAAAGAGATCGGCGTCGGCGAAGTGGCTACCGTGATGGGACGCTATTACGCTATGGACCGCGACAACCGCTGGGACCGCGTGGAGCTGGCCTACAAGGCCCTGACGAAGGGTGAGGGCGTGGAGGCTTCCGACGGTGTGAGCGCCATCGCCGCTTCCTATGAGAAGGACGTGACGGACGAGTTCGTGGTTCCGGCAGTGGTGATGAAGGATGGAAAGCCGCTGGCCACCATCCAGGACGGCGATTCCGTGATCTTCTTTAATTTCCGTCCGGACCGGGCCAGAGAGATCTCCAGAGCCTTCTGCTGTGACGAGTTCACGAACTTCCCGCGGGAGAAGAAGCTGGATCTGACCTACGTATGCTTTACGGAGTACGATCCGACCATCCCGAACAAGCTGGTAGCCTTCCACAAGGTAGAGCTTCACAATACTTTTGGAGAGTACCTGGGGGCCCATGGCCTGACCCAGCTTCGTCTGGCTGAGACGGAGAAGTATGCCCATGTGACCTTCTTCTTCAACGGCGGCGTTGAGGAGCCGAACAAGGGCGAGGACCGCATCCTGGTGAAATCCCCGAAGGTGGCAACCTACGACCTGCAGCCCGAGATGAGCGCTCCCGAGGTATGCGACCGTCTGGTGGAGGCCATCAAGGCAGATAAATACGATGTGATTATCATCAATTTCGCGAACCCGGATATGGTAGGCCATACGGGCGTGATCCCGGCGGCGGTGAAGGCCATCGAGACCGTGGACGGCTGTGTGGGACGCGCTGTGGAGGCGCTGAAGGAAGTGGGCGGCCAGATGTTCATCTGCGCGGACCATGGAAACGCGGAGCAGATGATCGACTACAGCACGGGAGAGCCCTGGACGGCTCATACCACCAACCCGGTTCCGTTTATCCTGGTAAACGCCGATCCGGCTTATTCCTTAAGAGAAGGCGGCTGCCTGGCTGACATCATTCCGACGCTCATCGAGCTGATGGGAATGGAGCAGCCGAAAGAGATGACAGGCA
>CALWQJ010000002.1 GCA_944383645.1 uncultured Merdimonas sp. | reverse complement strand
TAGACCTCCGGCTCCAGGTATTTCAGCGACAGATCGTCCAGCTCGTTCTTCACCTTGGAAATACCGAGCCTCTGGGCGATGGGCGCGTAGATGTCCATGGTCTCCCTGGCTTTTTCCTTCTGCTTCTCCGGCTTCATGTACTGGAGGGTCCGCATATTGTGCAGGCGGTCGGCCAGCTTAATCAGAATCACGCGGATATCCTTGGCCATGGCCAGGAACATCTTCCGCAGGTTCTCCGCCTGGACCTCAATCTTGTCGGCAGAATAGGACAGCTGGCCCAGCTTGGTGACGCCGTCCACCAGGAGGGCCACCTCGTCGCCGAATTCCTGGGCGATCTCCTCCGTGGTCATGACCGTATCCTCCACCGCGTCGTGGAGAAGGCCCGCCACAATGGTCTCCTTGTCGAGCTCCAGGTCCGCCAGAATGATGGCAACGCAGAGAGGATGGATGATATAAGGCTCTCCCGATTTGCGAAACTGCCCCTTGTGGGCCGCGTAAGCGATTTTGTACGCCTTCTCAATCATGCTGATATCGGTAGACGGATGATATTTCAGCACGCTGCTGATGAGCTCTTTGTAAAGCACATCCGGACTGGTAAAATCCTGCATGGCCTTCACATTCTCGTCGTCGCGATTTACTTCCATATCCCGGTTTTTGACGCCAATCTTCATCTCTGCCATTGTCAACACCTGCCTTTGCCTTAAGTTCTGTTTTTCTCTATACTTATCCTGTCCTCGTTCTGCTTAATTTCCTTCGTACTGGATGACGGAATCCACATCGTATTTTTTCAGGCGCTCCCGTCCCTTCAGGCCCTTTAACTCCATCAGGAAGAGGATCTTCACCACCTGGCCGCCCAGAGACTCCACCAGCTCCGCGGCTGCCTGGATCGTTCCGCCCGTGGCGATCAGATCGTCCACCAGCACCACCTTCTGTCCCGGCTTGATGGAATCCTTATGCATCTCGATCTCCGCGCTGCCATATTCCAGATCATATTCCTTCGATACGGTCTCGCAGGGCAGCTTACCCTTCTTGCGAATCAGCACAAAGGGCTTGTGCATATTGTAGGCGATGGGCGCGCCGAACACGAAGCCTCTCGACTCGGCTCCCACGATCACGTCAAAATCCACGCCCTTCAAAAGCTCCTGCATGGAGTCGATTGCAAGCCTAAGGCCGTCCGCGTCCTGCAGAATCGAAGTGATATCCCGGAAAATAATCCCCGGCTCCGGGAAATCCGGAATGCTTCTTACATAGTCTTCCAGTTTTTTCATATCTGTAATCCTCTTTTCTAAGGTTTCTCTGCGGATTTACGCATAAACGCAAGGTATAGTATAGCATGAACCGCTGTATTTGACAAGATTTTCGCAGGCCCGCAGGCTTTCGCATGAGCCCGCAGGCTTTCCCCGCAGGCTCTCACCGCCAGCTTTCCACCACCAGCTGCACGCTTCTGCGGCCCATATACTCGTTGATCTCCGGATAGTACAGAACGCAGACCTCGTCTCTTCCTTCTATATATGCCAGATCCTCTTTTACGTCCCCGAAGCTGACAGCCTCCAGACGGGTCCCGTCCGGCCCCTCCAGCACGGCCTTCAGCACGTTCTGGTTTTTTCCGATGATGCGGGCGCTTCTGACGCGCAGGCGCGCCGCCGCGAAAAGCGGCTTCTCATTGGCCTTTCCGAAGGGCTCCAGAAGCGTAAGCTCCCGAATGATCTGCTCTCCCGCGTAACAAAGGGGAAGAACCGCGTCGTAGGAGAGCCCCGGCGTCAGCTCCTCTTCTGTCAGGCGGCAGTTTTCATTGAGCGCCCTGCGCAGGGGCTCTACATTTTCCGGGGGAAGCGAAAGCCCCGCCGCCATGGGGTGGCCGCCGAATTTCGTAAAGAGATCCCGCACCTTCGTCATCTCGTCGAACATGTGGTAGCCCGGAATGGAGCGGCCTGAGCCCTTGACGCCGTCCTCCGCGTCCGTCAGCACAAAGGTGGGCTTAAAATATTTTTCCCGGATCCGCCCGGCGATGATTCCGGCCAGGCTTTCATGACAGTCCGGAAGATAGACCACCAGCACCCGGTCCTGCTTTAAATCCGTCCCCTCTATCAGCTCGATGGCCTTCTGCGTCCCCTTTACCGTCAGATCCTTGCGGCTGTCGTTGAGCGCTTTTAAATCTCCGGCCAGCTCCTCTGCCTCCGTCTTTGACTCTGCGCCCAGAAGCCTTAAGGCCCGCTTCGCGGTGTCCAGCCGCCCGCTGGCATTGATGCAGGGGCCGATGACAAAGCCGATGTGATAGGCCGTCAGCTTCTTTCCCTCCAGCCCGTTCACCGCCAGAAGGGCCCGGTATCCGGGATTTTTCGTCTGCTCCAGCCGTTTCAAGCCGTATTTTACCAGAATCCGGTTCTCCCCGGTCAGATCCATGATGTCGCCTACCGTCGCCACCGCCGCGAACTCTGCCAGATCGAGAAACTCCTCCCGGGGCACGCCCGCCTCCCGGTAGAGGGCCTCCGCCAGCCTCCAGGCCACCGCCGCCCCGCAGAGCTTCTTGAAGGGATAGGGGCAGTCCGCCTGCTTGGGATTGACGATCACATCCGCGGGCGGAAGAAGCGCCGTCCGGCTCCCGTCCTCCTCTTCCCGGTAGGGAATGTCGTGGTGATCCGTCACAATCACCGTCATGCCCAGTTCCTTCGCGTAGGCGATTTCCTTCGCCGCCGCGATGCCGTTGTCGCAGGTGACGATGGTATCGACGCCCGCCTCCCTCGCGTCCTCGATGAGATGTTCGTTGATCCCGTAGCCATCCTTCATTCGATCCGGGATGACCGTATCCGCCTTTCCGCCCACGCGGCCAAGGGCCGTAATCAGAATATGCGCAGCGTTCACGCCGTCGATATCATAGTCGCCGATGATGCGGATCCGTGCCCCGGCCCGGATCTTTTCCCGGAGAAGCCCTGCCGCCTCCCGCACGCCCTTCATAAGATACGGATCCGCCAGCTCGTCTATGGAGCCCTGGAGGTACTCCCGCACCTCCGCCTCGCTCTCCCCCGCCCGGCTTCGGATCAGGCGCATGGCCATGGGGCTTACGCCAAATTTCCGCGCCAGTTCTTCATTTCCCGTGATCCGCGGCGCTTCTACCCATCTCTCCTTCATGGCGCTTATTCCCGCGCGGCCTCTTTTGCAGCCGGAGCGCCCGCCGTGGCGGCCTTGATCATAATCGCGCACTCCACGCGCTTCTTCTCCAGCTCGCAGCCGACGTCGTAGGCGTCCGTGATGGAGCCGTGGAAATTGTAGGAGTTGGCCGCGCAGCCGCCGCTGCAGTAGAACTTCGCGAAGCAGTTCCGGCACTTTTCCTTGGCGTACACGTTGCAGCACTTGAATTCATCCCGAAGCTCCGTGTTCGTCACGCCGTCGAAGACATTTCCCATCAAAAATTTCTCATTTCCCACGAACTGGTGGCAGGGATAGAGATCGCCCCAGGGCGTCACAGCCAGATACTCCGTTCCCGAGCCGCAGCCGGACAGACGCTTGTAGACGCAGGGTCCGCCGGTCAGGTCAATCATGAAATGGAAGAAGTTAAAATCCTTGTCTGTCCCGTGGCGGCGCACCATCTCTGCCGCCAGCTTGTCGTACTGCTCACAGATAAAGGGCACGTCCTCCTCCCTGAGGGCGTAGGGTTCCTCCGGAGCCGCCACCACGGGCTCCACAGAGATCTGCTTGAAGCCCAGATCCGCCAGGTGCAGCACGTCCTCGGAGAAATCCAGGTTATTGCGGGTAAAGGTACCGCGCACATAGTAGTTGTTCTGATCCCGGCTCTCTGCCAGCTTCTGGAATTTCGGCACGATCAGGTCGTAGCTTCCGTGGCCGTTCCGGAAGGGGCGCATTTTGTCGTTGACCTCTTTTCGGCCGTCGATGCTTAAGACCACGTTGCTCATTTCCTTATTCAGGAAGTCCTGCACCTCGTCGTTTAAGAGGATGCCGTTGGTCGTCAGGGTGAAACGGAAATTCTTGTCGTGGATCTTTTCCTGCTCCCGTCCGTAGGCCACCAGATCCTTGACCACCTGCCAGTTCATCAGGGGCTCGCCGCCGAAGAAATCCACCTCCAGGTTCCGCCGGTTCCCGGAATTGGCAATCAGGAAGTCCAAGGCCTGTTTTCCCACCTCGCAGCTCATCAGGGCCCGGCGTCCATGGTACTCGCCCTCCTCCGCGAAGCAGTAGCGGCAGGCCAGGTTGCAGTCATGGGCGATGTGGAGGCAGAGGGCCTTGACTACCGTGGAACGTTTCTTGAAGTCAATGACCCGGTCCTTATAGGTATCCTCCGTGAAAAGTGTCCCCTGGCTCTTCAGGGTCTCCACGTCATCCAGAACCTCCCGGATCTCGCCTTCCGGCCATCTGCCGCGCAGCCGGGAGACGATCTCCTCCGGCTGGTGCTCCTCATAGAGGCCGATGACCTCGTAGGCCAGCTCATCCACCACGTGAACCGCTCCGCTGTTCACATCCAGGACAATATAGTAACCGTTGTTATAATAGCGATGAATCATCTCTTTTTGCTCCTTATGTAAAATATTTTTGTATCTGAAATTATCATCCCCTCTGACAGGGGGCTTTTCCGACAGGGGTACTTACGCCGCAACACCACAACAAGGATGTCCCAAAAACCCCGGATTTTCCGGAGCTTCTGAGACATCCTTGTTTTTTACCTTATCTTTTTGGATTCTTATTTGTGATGCTCGCACGTCTGGTTGCCTACGGTGCAGGATGTCTTGCACGCAGACTGGCAGGACGTCTGGCACTCTCCGCAGCCGCCCTTCTTCACGGTGTTCTGCAGAATCTGTGTATTCAGTGTCTGAATATGCTTCATGATAACTTCCCTCCTGTCTCTTATCTTGGGGAACGTCTGAGAATACGCTCCCGTCCTTTCATGAGTATATCATATACCCGGCGGATTTGAAAGTCTTTTTTTCCACGCATCCACATATAGTATAGCAGTCGTTACCACTCACAGTCATAAATACCGGGAGGAACTGCCATGGAAAAAGGAAAAGCATATCAGGACGCTGCCGTACGGATGATCAAGGCCCTGCTGGCCTCTTATATCGTCACCGGGCTTCTGCTTCTAGTCCTCGCCCTGCTGCTGTATAAACTGCGCCTTTCAGAATCCGCAGTCAACGTCGGCATCATCGCCGTCTATGTCGTCTCCTGCTTTCTGGGCGGCTTCCTGGAGGGAAAAATGATGAAAACACGCAAATTCCTCCGGGGAAGCGTCTGCGGCCTTCTCTATTTCACCATCCTGGCCGTCATCTCTCTGGCGGTAAACCAGAGCTTTTCCGGCGGCTCCTCCCATTTTGTCACCACGCTGGCGCTCTGCCTGGCGGGCGGGACTCTGGGCGGGATGGTGTCCTAGACACCCCTTTTTGTCCGCTTTCTTACTCTGCACCCACAAGCTTCTTCGCTAAAGTAGCTGCACTTGCTGCATCCTCCGAATACCCATCCGCCCCGATCTCATCTGCAAAACTTTGGGTAATTGGAGCGCCTCCTACCATAACCTTTACCTTGTCACGGAAATCTGATTTGTTGATTGCATCAACTGCGCTTCTCAGCGAAGGCATTGTGGTAGTCAGAAGAGCGGAAAGAGCAATGATCTTGGTATCCGGATTCTGGCGGTAGCACTCGATAATTTTTTCATTCGGGACATCTACACCCATGTCAATCACCTCAAAGCCTGCGCTTTCCAACATCATGGCCACCAGATTTTTCCCAATATCATGCAGATCTCCCGCGACAGTGGCAATGATAAGCTTGCCCAGCGTACCTGTTCCGCCAGAAGAAAGATGGGGCTTTAGAACCTCCACGCCCTTCTTCATCGTTTTCGCAGCAATAAGCATTTCCGGCACAAAAATCTCATTATTTTTAAATTTTTCGCCTACAACATCCATGGCTTTAATCATGCCCTGATTTAAAATATCTTCCGCATTGCATCCCTCGTCCAAAGCCTCCTGAACTGTGGCTGCAATCTGCCTCATTTTTCCCATCTCGACCTGTTTTGCAATTTCCTGTATTTTAGACATCTCATTTTCCTCCATTTTTAGGCTTATTTCGGCATTCCGATTTTTCCTTCCCTGTAAGCGGTAATGTATTCTATGCAGTATTCATCTTTTCCCAGCAAAGCTTCCGCAGCATAAATAATTCCCATCAATTCTCTGTTCACAGGATCCAGAATCGCACTGTCCAGTCCTGCTTTCATGGCCAGTACAGCAAATCCCATATTAATCAGCTTTCTCAGTGGAAGATTGAAAGAAATATTGCTGATTGCCGCAATAATGTGAATGGAGGGAACACGTTTTCTTATTGTGCTTATCACCTCTTCATTCACTTCTATCCCATTTTCTGAGGCACACAGCATTTCTACCAGAGGGTCAATATACATTTGTTCCGGCAGAATCCCATACGTATCCGCTTTCGCCATCAGCTTTTCAAAAACTCTCAGTCTGTCTTCCGCAGTTTTGGGTATCCCCGAATCATCAGACAAAAGACAGATTACTCCCCACTTTGTACCTTTAATTAAGGGAAAAATTTTGTCTGCTTTGTCTCCCTCCATGGACACAGAATTGATAATTCCTGGCCTCCTGCAGTATTCCATAGCTCTGCTCAGCACATCTGCGCTGGGACTGTCTATAGAGACAGGCAGATCTACCGATTCCTGAATACAGTCTAGCATCCATTTCAAGGTTTCTGCCTCCACCGCCTCTTCTACCGAAGCACAGCAGTCAATATAAGCTGCACCAGCCTCCGCCTGCATTTTTGCCCTTTTTCTGATAAACTCTCCATCTCTGTCAGCAATTGCCTTTGCCACAGCGGGGATAGAGCCATTAATTTTTTCGCCAACGATAATCATTGTCTTTCTCCTTCTTGCACGCTTCTTGACACGCCAATTTCAGACAAGACATTCCAGGTTTCTCTCTACAAAACTACAATTCCATGCTCTTTCAGACAGTCTATAACCTCCTGTTCCAAAGAATCATCTGAAACAACCACATCCACCTCATCCAGGGGAATTAAACATGGAGTAAAGGTATAATTTACTTTGGAAGAATCCATCAGCATAACCACCTGCTCTGACTGCGCAGCAGCCTTTCTCAGGCACATGGCTGTCATCTCATCCAGATAGGAAAATCCATATCCTGGATGAAAACTTGGAGCTCCCAAAAATGAAATATTGAAATGAAGCTTCTCAAGCCTCTCATACACCTGGTTTCCACCCACGCGCATAAGATTCAGATTCAACTGTCCTCCCAGGATTTCCACCGTTGAATTTGGATTATTGCGCAGTCCAACCGCTGTATCCAGACCGTCTGTAAAAAGATAATATGGAAAATCTGGCATTTGTTTTGCCAGCTCTGCGCAGGTGCTTCCTGCCGTAATAAAAATAGACTGATTTGGCTGAAGCAAACGGATCGCTTTGGACGCAATCAGCTTCTTTTCTTCCATATGAAGATGAGCCCGGCTGACATAACTCAGTTCTTTCGGCATGGATTTAGCGCCCCCATGAAACCGCATAATCTGCCGCTCCTCACTCAGATACTGCAAATCCTTGCGCAAAGTTGCGCCTGACACATCTGGAAAATACTGCTCCAGCTTTGAAAAGCTGATTGTTCCCGCCTGGTTTATCATATCCAACATTGCCTGTCTGCGTTTTTCTATACTGCTGCTCATTATTTTTTCCTTTTAAAACATTTTACATATTGTTCCGTTCATACTTCTTACCAAATTATACAAAACACCAGTAAAATGTCAATATATTCAAATGTAAGATCACCTCCCCAGTGTGTTTCTTTTCTGTTTTTCTACAGCCTGCTTGTCTTCCTCCTCCTTACTTAACTTAGACACTCTTTTCGTGACATTCTTTCACAACCTGATCTGACAGTTCATCCAGCAGCTCCAGATCCCAAAGCATTTGAAGAATCGTATAGCGGGCCCGAACCTCTTTACAATACATCAGTGTCTGTTTTAAAAGTTGATCATCGACTCCTATCTGAGCCGGCCAGCAGGGCGCACCCAGAGAGGTAATCAGAGATACTATCTGCTCAGAGGAAGGAAGCCCATCTAGCAGCTTCTGTATCTCCGCCCACTTTTCTTCCATAACATCCAGTCGTTTCAGGCGGCCCTCTGCCGTGTTTTTCCCAGACTGCTTTTCCAGGTCAATCACTCCCTGTGCAGCCGGGCCGTATGCTTCCCGTATCTCCTTTTCCCACGCTTTTACATTATAGGCTTCTGCCGCTTTCCGGGCTCTGGAAAAATCCACCGTTGTGTTCTTCAATGCTTCCACAAGTTTTAAAATCAATACGGTTCCTACGCTCACCTGCGTGCCATGGGGCGCTGGCCTTTCTCCCCTTTGTTCAAAAATCATTTCCCAGAAGTGAGAAATATGATGTTCACACCCAGACGCTGACCGCGAGTTTCCATACAGGCTCATGGCAACCCCCGAAAGAACCAGCCCTTCCATAATATTCCCCAGAACCTTCGGATCTCTTTCCCTGGCTTTATGCGCATCCTTTAAAACAGTCTGCGCACAATTTTCCACCAGCGCGGCGATATAGGGGCAGTAATGTTCATTATTAATCAGCACAGACAGCTTCCAGTCGCACAGGCAGGTAAACTTCCCCAATAGATCTCCCAATCCTGCTGCTATCATGGAGTAAGGTGCATTTTTAAGAATATTCGTATCGCCAATAATCGCCTCCGGCGTCTGTGCCGGAAAAGTAGTCTTCATATGATCCACATAAATGGCAGCAATACTGGAAGCAAAACCATCCATAGGCGCCGCCGTCGCTACTGTCAAAAACGGACGTCCTGTGTGATAGCTGAAAAACCGGGTCATATCGTTAATGGTCCCCGTTCCTACCGCGATATGCAGATCGCAATCCTCCGGCATATGTATCAGCAGCTCTCCTACCGTCGCCTCATCAAATCCCATATGCTCCAGAACCTGAATTTTTGCCTTGATGCCTGCCTGCTCTAGAATCTTCATACAGCTCTTTCCTGCGATCTCATAAGTAATCTTATCTGCGATCAGAAAAACGCTTTTATGTCCCAGCTTCCGAATGCACTCCGGAAGCTCCTCCAGAACATTTTCTCCAATTCTCACGATTTTCAGGGGCGCGTAGTGTTCCCGCCCGCAGCCGCATGTAAAATGCTGATCCAGATACTTATCCAGACTCTGGGGTGTTTCATACATTTTCATCTTCGTAATCCTCCGCTATAAAACCTGCCTCAATTCATCCGATTTTCTCATGGTAATCGTCTTTTTCCTGCCAAGCAGATATTTCATGACGTCATTCTGGCCCCGTCCAAAATAATCATGAAGCCTGCGGTACTGGGCAAACAGTTCACGATAAATCCGGTTGTAATCCTCATTAGGAACATACCGCTTTACCTTTTTACAAGCCATTTTTTCAATAGCCTCCGACAGTGTGTCAAATCCGCCGCCGGCACGTCCCGCAGCTACCGCTCCGTATACCGCACTGCCAAGAGCGCAGATCTGTTCTCCTTCCGGCACCAGCACGTCGCAGCCGATAACATCCGCGAAAATCTGCACAAAAACCTCATTTTTTTCCGCGATTCCACCGGTGGCCAAAAGCCGCTTTACCTCTACACCATTCTTTTTATGCTCCTCTATGATCAGCTTCACCGCGAAGCTTACCGCTTCAAAAAGCGCCCGGAGAATCTCCTCAGGCCTGGTCTGCAGAGTAAGTCCCAGAATCATGCCGGACAGCATTTCGTCCTCCAGAACCGAACGGTTCCCATTCCACCAATCCAAAGCAATCAGGCCGCTTTCTCCTGGCTTCTGCCTGGACATTCGTTCACTCAGCTCCTGCAGCACAGAGATTCCTTTTTTCCGCGCCGCCTTCTGACACTCCTCCGGAACGCAATTGTCCGCAAACCACTGAAAAATATCTCCGCAGGAGGACAGTCCCGTCTCATAGCCGTAATAGTCCGGATGCACAGATCCATAGCAGACACCGCAGACTCCCGGAAACGGCACATCCTTATCATCCAGCATCACCATTCCCAGGCTGGTCCCCATGATCAGAACCATATCCCCGGCTCTCTCACATCCCAAAGCCACCGCCGCGGAATGTCCGTCTATCCGCATGGGGGCCACAGGAATTCCCTGGGGCAAACCTGAAAGCCGGCTGCCTTCCTCTGTAATATATCCCGCGCAGGCGTCCAGCCGGAGGATGCGTTCGGAAGGCACAAGCTTCTCCTCCATATCTGCCATTCGTTTGTCGAGGCTTTCAAAAAATTCTCTGGAAGGATACCCTCTCTCCGGTTCCCACATAAACTTAAAGCCTGCCGAGCAGGGGCTCATGCTTTCCTGTCCCGTCAGCAGATACACAATCCAGTCGCCGGCTTCCATAAAGCGATGCGTGGCTTGGTAGAGCTCCGGTTCTTCCCGAAGGGTCTCCAGAATTTTGGGAATTCCCCATTCTGACAGAATCTTCCCACCATAGCGGGCCGCCATTTCTCCGGCTTTCTGGGTGATTTCCTTTGCTTCCTCCACTGCCGTATGCTGCTTCCACATCTTTACATAAGCATTCCGGCTGCTTTTAAACCGGTTCTGCCAGCACAGGGGCCTGTACTCTTTGTCCAGGCTGACCAGTGAGCAGGAGGTAAAATCCACCGACATTCCGATAATGTCTTCCTTCGCAATTCCGCTTTTTTCCAAAACTCCCGCTATGGACAGCTTCAGCGCCTTCAGATAATCCTCCGGCATCTGCAGCGCAGAGGCTGGAGGAAGAGGCACGCCCGTAAAGGGGTGCCGCTCCTCAAGAATCCCATGTTCATATTCCGATCCGAAGCTTGCGGCGCAGACGCCAGTTTCCGTGTCAAACAGCGCCGCCCGCGCTGACAGACTTCCAAAATCCACGCCGAGCGAATATTTGTTTCCCAAGATATTCCTCCTTATGCCTGGCCCTCGTAATCACGGTACGCAATGGCCGCGTCATACATCGCTGTCACATTCTCCTCCGGAACTCCCAGCTGAAGATTATGTTCTGCCGCGAACACAAAGCCGCCGCCTGGCTTCATAATCTCCATTCTCTTCTTCACAGCCTCCTGGACTTCCTCCGGCGTTGCGTTTGGCAGGATGTTCTGTGTATCCATGCCGCAGCCCCAGATGGTGATCTTGTCTCCGAACTCCTTCTTTACAGTTTCTGCGTCCATATGAGCCGCGTTGGTCTGGATCGGATTGATGATATCAATGCCGGCCTCGATCATGTAGGGAAGAAGGTGGTAAATGGAACCGCAGCTGTGATAAAAGCCCTTTACGCCAAAACTGTGAATAACGTCATTCACCTTCTTAATAGGTTCTACAAAATGCTCCTTAAAAATCTCCGGATTGAACAATTCTCTATCCTGAGTTCCATAGTCGGTGGTGGAAACAGACAAAATGTCGATGTAGGAGCCCACAGCCTGCAGATATTCCTTCGCGATGGCAGAGCATTTCTCTGCCGTAACGCCCAGAATTTCATCTATGTATTCCGGCTCCAGCATCAGCCGCATCATCCAGTCCTGAAGAGAATGACCCGCATAGGTCACCGGGCTGGTCATTTTCAGCCGGTTAAAGCCTCCCACCACCGCATAGTCCGTATATTCATGCATATATTTCGCGGTGCGCTCCAGCTTTCTCAGTTCTTCCTCCGTATACCGGTAGCGCTCGTCGTAAAGTTTTCCCCACTCCTCCGGCGTCATGGGATCCTCGAAATCCCGTACCTCAGAGGGCTCGTTGTACCGTTCAAAATAAAGACCGTTCTGAGGCATCAGGCCCAGGGTCTTATCCTTTGTCTCTGGTGTCAATCCCATCAGATGCAGATATCCTCTTTCATCCTCCACCGGATTAAAATCTCCCGGTACCAGAACCGTATGATTCTTGGATGTCGTCCAGGGCTTCCAATTCTCATTTTTCAGCTCAAAATATTCCGTCACATTCTCCAGATGGATGATATCGCCCTGAAACCGCGCCCGCATAGGGGCCTCCACACGGGCCAGCCACTGAAACTGATCCCATACGCGGGGCATCTCCGTATCGATTCCCAGATATTTTCCAAGCTCCACATAGAGATCCGCGTGTATTCCCGTCACGCGTGTTCCGCCAAAATCAATGGGGCATTTATCCGGAATTTCATGATTAATCGCTTTTCTCACTCTCTCTCTTGAAGTCATCATTTTTCCTCCTATAGATTTTCATTTTCTGTCAGAAGCGGTCGTATACGCTCACCGCTGTCCGGATCAAACAAATATAAAAGCTTCGGATTCACCTTGACGCGAATCTGGTCTCCCTCCTGGAAGCTGCGGCTGTCGTTATAGACGATATTCAGCAGATCATCCTTGATTTTTACGCCCACTGAGCGCTCCTCTCCCAGGAACTCATACAAATCTACCCGGAATTCCGCGTCGTAATCCTCCCCGTCTACAATGTCGATGCTGGTGGGGCGTATTCCCAAATCATAAATCCGATCCAGCTCAATGACGCTGCGGAAATTCTGAGGCACCCGAAGATGGCTGCCGTCTTCCATTTCAAAGGCCCAGCCGAATTCCTGGCTTTCCGTCACTTTCACCTTTAAAAGATTCATGGGCGGATCTCCTATAAACCCTGCCACAAAGGCATTGGCCGGATCGTTGTAGATCTCGTCCGGGGTTCCGTACTGCTGCAGCACTCCCAGCTTCATAACCGCGATATAATCCGCCAGGGAAATGGCTTCCATCTGATCGTGGGTAACAAGAATAGTAGTACACTTCATCTCATTGTGAAGACGCTTGATCTCTCCCCTCAGGATCTGGCGCATTTTCCCATCCAGATGGGAAAGAGGCTCATCCAGAAGCAGAACCTTCGGATTTCTCACCAGCGCACGCGCAATGTTCACACGCTGCTTCTGGCCGCCGCTTAAGCCTGACACCTTGCTCTCCAGAAGCTCCTCGATTTTCATAACGGACGCTATCTCCCGTACTCTTTTATCGATCTCGTCCGCAGAAACCTTTTTCGCCCTGAGACAGAAGGCAATATTTTCGTATACTGTAAGGGGCGGATACAGGGCGTAATCCTCAAAAGCCAGGCCGATATTCCGATCCTTCGGATGCAGGCTGCTGATCTCCTTCTCTCCCACAAAAATGCTTCCCTGGGTAATCTCCTCCAAACCGGCAATCATGCGGAGCGTGGTGGATTTTCCGCATCCCGAGGGACCCAGAATACTGATGAAGGCTCCCTGCTGCATTTCAAGATTTAAATCCTGCACCGCCCAGGGCTGCTGGGCTTCTCCTTTTTTCTTCTTTTTCCCATTAGTGTCATATCGTTTATAGAGGTTTTTTAAAATCAGATTTTCGCTCACATCCCCACCTCCCTGAATTCTTCCATATGTCCCGCCAGAAGTTTCTGGGTATTCCGGTCAAAGAAAATGATATGCTCCGGACAAAGACCAATATAAAGCTCCTCATCCAGCTGGAATTTTTCCTCTACCGGAATAATAAAGCGGATCAGATTTTCGTCTATGGATACGATCAGCTCCGTCTTGTTTCCCAGCGGCTCCACAGAGTAGACGCTGCCCTTCATAAACCCTTCTTTTTCCTCTCTGGAGAACTCAATCGCCATGGTTCTGCAGCCCAGATCTACTTCCTGGACCTCGCCCAGCAGCTTGACCACGTCTTCCGGAACCCGGAATTCCACATTGCCCCACTGGGTCACCGCCCATTTTTCTCCGCCGCGTTCCTCAATCTGGGCCGGAATCATATTGATCTCGCACTCGCCGAACAGCTTGGCCACAAACTCCTCCGAGGGCCGGTAATACACCTCTTCATTGGTCCCCACCTGGATAATCTCTCCGTCCCGAATCACGGCGATCCGATCTCCAAGACTCATAGCCTCCGCAAAATCGTGGGTCACATAGATGGTCGTGCAGGCAAAATTTTTCTGCATAAGCTTCAGTTCCTTGCGCATGGCGTTTCGCAGCTTGGCGTCCAGGTGGGCAATGGGCTCATCCAGAAGGAATACGTTGGGATCCCGTACCAGTGCTCTGCACAAAGCCACTCTCTGCCTCTGCCCGTTGGACAGCTGGGACGGCTTTCGGTTCAGATAATCCTCCATGCCGGTGATCTTCGCCACACGCTCCACTTCCTTTTGTATTTCGCTTTCTTCCTTCTTATGCATTCTGGAGCGCAGCGGGGAGGCTATGTTGTCATATACCGTCATCTGCGGATACAGCGCGTAGTTCTCAAATACCATGGAGACGTTCCGGCTGCGGGGTTCCACGAAATTCATTGGCGTCTCGTCGAACCAGATATTCCCCTTGTCCGGGTCCGCGATGCCGGCTATCATATTCAGAAGGGTGGTTTTCCCGGCTCCCGCCGGTCCGAACAGCACCAGAAATTCCCCGTCCTCCACAGTCAGAGACACGTCCGACAGGGCCGTTTTCTTTCCAAATGTTTTCGTAATATGTTCCAATGTTATCTTCGCCATATTTCCTTATCCTTTCACCGCACCAAAACTCAGTCCCCTTACCAGATGCTTCTGAATGCACAGACACAGGATAATTTCCGGCAGAATCGCGATAATCGCTGCCACCGCGATCTGTCCGTAATGGAAAGTATCCGAACCTATATAGGTCAGAGCCGCCACCGTAATAGGCTGTACATTAAAGGAACAAAGCATCAGACCAAAAGTAAAGGAGTTCCAGCAGTATATAAACGCCAGAAGCGCCGACGCTACCAGACCTGGCCTTACCAGAGGAAGCAGCATCTTAAAAAAGATTTCATACCAGGAATATCCGTCCAGCTCTGCCGCTTTTTCCATTTCCACGGGAATGTCTTCAAAATAACTTCTCACAATCCAGATCAGAAGCGGCATACCGATAAACTGGTAAATCCATATCATTCCAAAATATGTGTCATACAGTCCAAGCTGCATAAAAATTTTGTACAGCGGAATTACAACCAGAATTTCCGGCGCAAACTTAAAGGAAAGGATCGTAAACGCCACGCTTTCCTTCTTTTTAAAATCATAACGGGCCAGGGCATAAGCTGCAGGCACTCCTACAACAACCGATACCAAAACGGCTCCCACACAGATAATCAGGTTATCCATGAAAGCTTTTACATAATTGCCTGTTGTAAAAACTTCTATATAGTTCTCCAGGGTAGGCGTAAATCTCAAAAATGTGTTAAATACCTCACTGTCACTTTTAAAGCTGATAATAATTGTCCAAAAAATCGGAGCGATTGAAAACAGGACAAAAAAGACAAGAAAAATTTTTCCTACCGCCGCAATCGCCTTTTCCGAAGTCTTTGTAGCTTCCATATCTGTTCACCTCCTCCTTAGGACTGCCTGGTCTGGTTATAAATATTCACCATTCTCTTGCTGACAAAGTTAATCACAATCCAAAGCACCATAATCATCGGTACGGCCTTTCCCAGATTAGAATAAGGGAAGGCTGTCTGATAAGCCTGAAGGGAAAGGTTCGTCAGCGTATTGCCCGGCCCTCCTTTTGTGGTGGAATATATGATGGCAAACTCCTGCAGCGCGGCTACGGAGCGGAAAATCAAGGCTATCATGATAATCGGCTTCAGCAGGGGCAGCGTCAGACGCCGGAAATTAAACCAAGCAGAGCCGCCGTCGATTTTTGCCGCTTCAAAAGGCGATTTAGGAAGACCCTGCAGTCCTGCTCTCAAAAGCAGCAACACGAAGGGCGTATTGATCCACACATCAATCATGACTACATATAACAGAGCCGTTTTAGATGAAGCTCCCCACGGGAACGCGTAAACGCCAAACAGATTCAGGAATTTTTCCATCAGTCCAAAGGTGTTGTTTGTCATCAGCGTCCAGATCAGGCAGCCGATAACCGGCGCGACCATCAGTGGAAAAATCAACACGACATTCAGAACTTTGGAATACCAGCGGTCATTATTCAGAAGCAGGGCGATGATCATACCGATCAGCATTTCCAAAACAATGACGCAGGCCGCGTATTCCAGTGTTACCAGGATCGCATGCCAGAATTCGCTGCTGGTGAACATGCTCAGCCAGTTGGACAGACCCACAAATTCATAGGTGGAACTCCGGAACGAAATATCGGTAAAAGAATAGTAAATCGCCGTCAGAAACGGATACAAAATCCCCAGCAGCACCACCCCTGAAGGCAGAAGAATCAGCCACGGGCGGATTCTGAGCATCAGCGGCTTTTTCTGCAGAGGAACATTCTGCGCATTTTTCGCGTTTTTCATGTGCTGTCCTCCAGTCTAAAATACAACACACCCCGCCTCACTCTGACAGAGGCGAGGTGCGTTTTTTACGTTCTCACTGTGAAAACGGTTTTGATGCTTTGATTTTACTGGTTTACAATGCCCGTCAGGGTATCCGCCAGCTGATCCATGCCTGCCTGAGTGGAATCATATTTTCCTTCCACCAGCTCCTGGATGGTCTGGCACCAGCTCTCCAGTACCTCAAACGCGTAGGAATTCGGAGTATAGTAATTGGTACAATTGTCTACAGTAGCCTCAAAGGTCTCGATGTAGCCGTCCACGCCTGCCAGGATTGCCTGATAGTCTTCCGCTTCGAAGGTAGATTTTCTGGTAGGATTGGAATAGGACTCTGCTACGAACATGTCATGCAGGGTATCCGGCATAGTGATGTACTGTACGAAATACCAGGCCGCATCCTGTGCCTTGGACGCGCTGTTGATGGCCATAGACCAGCTGTACAGCTGCGTCATGGGATCCTGTCCCTCTTCCGCTACCGGAATCGGAGCAATCGCCAGGTTCTCCCATTCTTCCGAAGAATCCTCCAGACATACGCTCAGACAGCTTCCGGAAGCATCCACACAGATGGCTGCCGTGCCGGCTCCCACATCGCCAACCGCCTGGGCATAGGTGGTGCTTGCCCATGTGCTGGAACCGCCCTGCTGAATCAGATCCACATACCAATCAGTAGCCGCCACTGCCGCTTCGCTGTTTACAGTGGAAACCAGCTTTCCGTCATCTCCGATTTCAAAGTCCTTGCCTCCATAGGTGGTGAAGAAGCTCTGGTAAGCGGTAATCAGAGTCGCCCAGCTCAGAGAACCGCGGCAGGCAAACGCGTAGGTTCCGTCTCCGCTGTGGTTCTGGAGCGCTACGCAGGCATCCATCAATTCTGCCGTCGTAGTGGGCACTTCAATGTTGTTCTCCTCGAATAACCGCTTATTGTATACCATAACGTCAGACTCGAAGTTCAACGGAATGCCCCACAGAGAACCGGAGCCGGTGGACTCTCCTGTCTCCAGGCTCCAGCGACAGGAATCCAATACAGACTCATAAAAATCGTCCACGTTGTATTCCGGATCCACCTTGCTCGGATCGTTCAGGAACGTATCAAAATCTACCATATAGCCAGAAGAAGCATACTGCCAGATCTGATAAGGGCCTGTCATAAAAATATCCAGCGTGTCACTCTGAGAACTTAAAAGAGCTGAAATCTTATCAAAGTAATTCGCTTCCGGGATCGTAGTGTAATTTACGGTAATTCCCGTCAGCTCCTCAAATCCTTCGATCTCATTAATCATATCTGTGGTCAGCGTATGCTCCACAAACATGATGTTGATCTCCTCCCCCGCGTACTTGTCCCACGCAAATTCGCCAGAATCTCCGCCGGATTCTTCTAGCGGAGCTTCATCAGTGGTTTCAACAGATTCCGTATCCGCAGTTGAAGATTCTGTTCCTCCACCTCCGCCACATGCAGTCAGGGAACCTACCATTGCTGCCGTCAATAGAACAGCCAACGCCTTCTTTTTCATCTGTAACCCTCCTTAATACATTATTTTGATTTAAACCCTCAAAACTTTTATTTAATTTTTATATAAAAGTTTTGTATTACGTTTTTTATTATATATCGCATTATTTAAAATGTAAATTGTGCATTTTTTATCATATTCGCTCTATTTTTTTGTGCATAAACACAATTTTATTTTCATATAAAAGTTTTCATGTATAAAACAAAAAAGCCTTTGATGCATTTTATTCATGCAAGAAAGGCTTTTATCTGGATTTTACACTGAATTTGATGATCATGCCATCCAAACGGATCACAAAATCCCCGTGCTTCTGCGCTCTGGCAGTCCCAGCACGGGGATTCTTCTCTTTCCTATTATTTTCCTGCTATTCGCATTTGCAGCGGAAGGTGGCGCACTCCGTCTCCCGGCAGTCGCAGGCCGCCCCGCCCGCGATGCCGATATGCTTTGCCTGGCAGCGGCAGCCCTCGTTAAAGGTACATTCCATCACCTGGCAGGCCACGTTCGTATTTTTCGTGGGAATGTCCACCGAGCTGGTCACGCCGCTTCCGTGCCGCTCCCGGAAGCTGGCACAGCTGGTGTCCCGGGAATGGCGGGCGTGGGAGCCTTCCACCTCGATATTGTCCTTGCAGCAGCAGCGCTCCTTGTTGTACAGGCAGCTGGTCACGGTACAGTCTAATCTCGTCATCTCGCATTTACCTCCATAATCTTAATGTCAGAGGTAGTATGCGTACTGCGCCTGTTTTTATGCGCCGCTTAGGCCTGCCGGATTTTGTTCTTTTTCCCGCATTTTCGATACAGGCAGAGGGCCAGCGCCCCAAGCGCCGTTCCGGCCGAAAACAGGCGGGAGGCGGCCACATACCAGGGCTCCTGATAGATAATCCGCACGGTTCCTTCATCCGTGTCAGGCAGAATCACCCTGACCACGCCCTGATCTCCCACCGCTGTCTGAATCCTCGTTCCGTCCTCCGCATACGCGCGGTAATTGGGATAATAGGTGTAAGGCACATCCACCCAAAGTCCCTCTTCTCCCGAAATTTCTTCCTCCGCTTTCCAGGAAAAACCTGCGGTCAGATTCATATTCCGGTACACCTCGTCCACCTGCACGCCCTCCGCAGGCACAAAGGTATTGTCACGATTCCAGATCCGGTAGCTGTTGGCATGATCTACATTCATAAAATACAGCACGTCCACCTGCGCCTGCTCTCTCTGGTATTGATTCTCCGCCGTGTACCGGGCAAGGGCTTCTTCCGAATACCGATTTACATAAATTCCCGCGCAGAGGAAAGCCAGTGCAAAGACGCCCGCCATAGCCAGCTTTTCTTTCTCCCTCTCTCCGGACAGCTGCTCGAAGCCAGCCGCGCAGACCGGACAGAGAAGAGCCGTGGACAGAGCCAGAAATCTCCACGGAATCTGAATCGGCGTCACAATGCGGGACAAAAGCGGAACCGCCTGTACCCTGTCCCAGGGAAATAAATTGCTGGACAGATAGATTCCAAACACAGCCAGGACCAGGGCAAACATACAATATCTCTGCCGCCTGCTCTTTTCCCGGGTACGCAGCCAGACATACAGGAAAGCCAGAATCCCCAGAAAGAGGACAAATCCCAGGGAACATGGCATCTCCCCGCTGTTTCCAGAACCGGCATAGGTTCTCTCATTCGTATTAAACAGCAGCAGGTCGAACATTTTCGGCAGCGTCATCGTCCACCAGCTCAGTACGCTCTCTACGGAAACCACGCGGAACGGATACTGCATATGCTGCAAAAGCAGAGCGGCGCGTCCCAGGCTCAGAAGAACCGCAGCGCCCGCCGCCTTCAGAAGCGCAGGAAATCTTCCCTGCTCTCTCAGCCGCGCAATAAAACAAAGGCCAAAAATTCCACCGAACATCAGCGTCATTTCCGTGGTAAGCACATGAGACTGCATAATCCCTGTAAATCCAAGGGCTGCCAGATACCATTTCTTATGATTTCCAAGAAACAGCTCATACATTCCCCAGATTACCAGCGGCAGAAACGCCATGGCCAGCGCTTCGCCCACCGCCGCCCTGGTATAGACATCGATCAGCCGATAAACAGAAAGCGTATACAGCAGCGCCGCCGCAAGCCCTGTTCTTCTGGAACGCAGCAGGTCGGTAAAGGAGATATAAGCCAGCGCTGCCGTTCCCGCATGAAGCAGCAGGATGAATAGTTTATAACAGTTCACCAGCGAAACCCCTGCGTAGCCCAGCAGCGCGGGAAGATACAGAAACCATTCCGGATAAAAAATCGGGGAGCCGTATCCATATCCGTGCAGAAGCGTGCTGTGTATCTTCACTGGAAACTGACCGCTTTTCAAAGCTTCCTGAATTCCCGCAAAACGGTTAAACTGGTAGTACAGATCGTTTCCATCCAGCACGGCGTCAAAGCCCAGGGGCGCCGACGCCAGAAGCACAGCGGCCGTCAGCAGAAGCAAGGCTGTTCTTCCTTCCGAATCCAGCCGTTTTCCGCGCGCCTTTCTTATAAGCAGAAACAGGGAAAACAAAAGCACGGCAGCCATCAGCCACAGAATATCTGTATACAACGGTTCTGTGGATACCAGGTAAAGGCTGCTGACGTTCAGAAGCCCCTCGCCCCCGTAGACAAACCGGAAGCTGACGTCAGAAAGAGAATCTTCCGTGGTAAACTCAAGCTCCGTTATTTCCTGATCCGCGCTCAGTTCCACAGATTCCAGAAGCTGTCCCTGAGTATTGTCCGTATTCAGCTTTCCGATATCATACACCTCCAGACGGTTCCCGCTGCATTCTGACAGAGACACCACCTGAAGCCGGTAAGTGCCATCCTGAAGTGTGACGCCGCCGGTCTCTGCTACGATTCCGGTATAGGTTCCTCCCACACCGGCCAGAAGCGCCGGAGGGTCGTCCTCTGTAATCACAGTCATGCCCAGAGCCTCTCCGCTAATCTCCAGATCCTCGGGCGAAAAGGTTCTTTCATAATAAGAAGAAAAGGGAATCAGGGCCGCCGCAGCCAGAAACAGCAGCGTCACCCCCAGATGAACCCGGTATGTCCTCAGAAAATTCCATATTTTCCCCATCATTCTTTCTCCTGTCTGTTTCTTGTACTTTCCAGAAATGTCCTCCTCCGGAGCCTTCCATCTGCCCACGGCTTCACGCGCACGGCAAGCATTGACAGCCCCACAGCCGCCATTGGAAGCATCATTACAAAATACGGAAGAATATACCGGCCTTTGGCCTCCCACAGCATATGAAACAAAAAACCGCCAAAGATTGTAATCATAAGCGCCTGATCCTCGAGTCCCTTTCTCCTCCAGAAATTCAAGAGCAGCCAGCAGAATACACCGATGAAAATCAGGCTCTGGTACTCATTCATGAACCAGGTCATCAGCGCATGAAGTTTTCCGTCAAACATGCTGTTAGCCACCGGCCCTCTGGCCGAGCCATTAATGTGCGTCATGGCAAAACACTCGCAGGTCGGATCATTCCACTGGCTAGTGAATTTTTCCATATAAAATCGGACCGCATACCAGGGATCCTCCGCGAAGCCTTCCAAGGATGCCCGGATGTCCTGAACCGCCATAGCTGTGGATGCTTCCGCGTCAAAATCGGATTCTCCCCAGTAATTATGTAAAATATATCCATTAGACCATCCTGGCGCGCCCTCGCCCTTCTGCATTCCCATAGCCACATAGAGAAGCATGGGTGCGCCGTCATTGAGTTCTACGCCGGAGCGCTGTTCGTAGACCGTCCGCAGACAAAAGCGCGAACCGAGAAATACTGCCGCGATCAGCAGCGCCGCCAGCGCAGGCCGAAGCTTCTTCTCTTCCAGCGCCGTCACCAGAAGCACCAGCGCAAAGGCAATCAGAAGAATCAGGCTGTTATTGCGGATCAGGCAGGCCAGCGCGCAGGCAGCGCAGCAGCCCGCAAGCCACAGACCGCCCCCCTTTTTCCGGTATTCCATAAAGCACCAGACAGCCAGGAGGGAATAGGTCAGCGCCGGGACCTCTCCGTATACAAAGGGCACATAAAAGAACATGGGAAAACAAAACGCCGCCAGAAACAGATAAAAGATCCAGGCACGTCTGTCCTCCGTCAAAAGCCGTGTAATCCGGCAACCGCTGAATACGCAAACCGCCACGCCCACACAATTCAGAAGCTGAAAGGCCATGTGGTTTCCATTTCCAAAGACCGCAAAAATCAGTTCAATCAGCGCTGTAAGTCCCAGCTGATGTGGATGGATATACAGATACCGTTCATAAGAATCCATCGTCAGCATGGAATAGTCGCCGTTTCGGAAGCCCTCTGCGGATGTACACACAGAAGCCTGATCTCCCACCGGAATACATTTCGCCGCAAATACCCACCAAACCGTAAAAGCGAACACCCAGCAGAGTACCGCCGCCTGAAGGATGCGGATCCTTTTCTCCTGTCCCTCTTCCTGTTTCAGGATCCATGCAGACACTCCGTACATCAGCCAGACTGCCAGCGCGCAGCATACCAGCACCAGAGGCAGAATATCTCCTTTCTGATAGGGGATTTCCTCATATGTAGTCCTGAAATATACGGTTGTGAACATGCTTACTCCTGTCAGCGCGCCAAACAGGAGAAGCCCCAGGACAGACACCGTCCGGTCAGCCGCTTTTATCAGCTTCATCTCTTGTCCTCCATTTTCTGAAACGGGGAAGAAGCCCCAGGACCTCTTCCCCGTTTTATTTACTTTACTTAAAATACTCCACGCCGGACTCAAAAATCTTCATGTCCTGCTCGCCGCAGATATTGATGGCGACGGCCTCGCCCCGGCGCTCGATATGCGCCATCTTGCCAAGGACACGTCCGTCCGGGCTGGTGATTCCCTCGATGGCCGCGTAGGAACCGTTCACGTTCCAGTACTCATCCATGCTGGCCTCGCCCTCCGGGTTCACGTACTGAGTCGCCACCTGGCCGTTGGCAAAGAGCTTATCAATCCACTCCTTATCTGCCACGAAGCGTCCCTCTCCGTGGGAAGCCGGATTCACGTATGTCCTTCCAAGCTCCGCTTTTCTAAGCCACGGAGACTTGTCCGTCATCACCTTCGTGTAAACCATCTTGGAAATGTGCCGGTTAATCGTATTGAAGGTCAGAGTCGGGGAATTTTCCGTCTGCCCAACAATCTCGCCGTAGGGCACCAGTCCCAGCTTGATCAGCGCCTGGAAGCCGTTGCAGATGCCTAAGGCCAGGCCGTCCCGCTCGCTTAAGAGCTTCATGACCGCCTCCTTGATATGGGCGTTCTGGAAGGCCGTCGCGAAGAACTTCGCGGAGCCGTCCGGCTCGTCGCCGGCGGAAAAGCCGCCGGGGAACATGATGATCTGGGCCTGGCTGATGGCCTTTTCAAACTCCTCCACGGATTCCCGGATATCGGAAGCCGTCAGGTTGCGGAACACCTTTGTCACCACGTCCGCGCCCGCGCGCTCGAAAGCCTTCGCGCTGTCGTACTCGCAGTTCGTGCCCGGGAAGACCGGGATGAATACGGTGGGCTTCGCCACCTTATGCCGGCATACATAGACGGAGTCCGCGTGGTACAGGGGACTCTCCACCTTTTCCGCACCTGGAACCGCCACCGTCGGGAAGACCTTCTCCAGCGGCTCCTCCCAGGCTGTCAGGGCTTCCTCCGTATCGATGTGCATATTGCTGTAGGAAAGGCCGCTCTTCGTCACCTCGCCAATCACCGTGTAGGTGATGGCAAGCTCGCCCACTTTACCGTCCGGAACCTCGGCCACGATATCGCCGAAGCCTGCGGTAAAGAGATCCCGCGGATCCACATTATGCTCAATCTTTACGCCAAGCCGATTTCCAAAGGACATCTTGCTGACGGCGGCCGCCAGGCCGGAGCCGTCCAGGGCGTACGCGGAGATAATGCGTCCCGCCTTCACATCCTCAAAGAATTTTCCATACAGATCCTTGATCTGCTCATAATCCGGCAGATCGTAAGCGTCCCGGCTGATGCGCAGCCACACCAGCTTGTTTCCGGCCTTCTTAAGCTCCGGCGTCAGGATGTTCTTCTGGTCCCCGATATCCACCGCAAAGGACACCAGAGTCGGCGGCACGTCGATATCGTTGAAGGTGCCGGACATACTGTCCTTGCCGCCGATGGAGGGCAGGCCAAAGCCCAGCTGTGCGCTGTAGGCGCCCAGAAGAGCCGCGAAGGGCTGGCTCCAGCGGTGGGGATCCTCCGTCATGCGGCGGAAGTACTCCTGGAAGGTGAAGCGGATCCTCCGGTAGTCGCCGCCTGCCGCCACGATTCTGGCCACAGATTCAATCACCGCGTACACCGCTCCGTGGTAGGGGCTCCAGCTGGACAGATAGGGATCGAAGCCATAGCTCATCATAGTCACCGTATCCGTCTTTCCCTTCAGCACCGGAAGCTTGGCCACCATGGCCTGGGTCTCGGTCAGCTGGTACTTTCCGCCGTAGGGCATCAGCACGCTGCCCGCGCCGATGGAGCTGTCGAACATCTCCACCAGACCCTTCTGGGAGCACACGTTCAGATCCTTTAAGGTCTCCATCCACTTTCCGCGGACGTCGCCCACTTCATTTCTCACAAAATATTTCTGGTTTTCATCGGGCATATCTACGGCCACGGACGTCTCCTGATGGGCGCCGTTCGTATCCAGGAAGGCCCGGGAGATATTGACGATCTCCTTTCCTCTCCAGAGGAGCACAAGCCTGGGGCTTTCCGTCACCACGGCCACCGTGGTAGCCTCCAGATTCTCCTCCGCCGCGTAGGCCAGGAAGGCTTCCTCGTCCTTCCTGTCCACAACCACAGCCATGCGCTCCTGGGACTCGGAGATGGCGATCTCCGTGCCGTCCAGACCGGCGTATTTCTTCGGAACCAGGTCGAGATTCACCCGCAGGCCTGCCGCCAGCTCGCCGATGGCCACAGACACGCCGCCTGCGCCGAAATCGTTGCACTTCTTGATGAGACGTGTCACCTCCGGACGGCGGAACAGCCTCTGGATCTTGCGCTCCGTGGGCGCGTTTCCTTTCTGGACCTCCGCGCCGCAGGTCTCGATGGACGCCTCCGTGTGGACCTTGGAGGATCCGGTGGCGCCGCCGCAGCCGTCCCGGCCCGTTCTGCCGCCCAGCAGAATGATCAGATCGCCCGGATCTGAAGTCTCCCGGATTACGTCCTTTCTGGGAGCCGCGCCCATCACCGCGCCGATCTCCATGCGCTTCGCCACGTAGGCCGGATGATAGATTTCTTTTACATAGCCGGTAGCCAGGCCGATCTGGTTGCCGTAGGAGCTGTAGCCCTGGGCCGCTCCCCGCACCAGCTTCTTCTGGGGCAGCTTGCCCTTCAGGGTCTCCTTCACAGAGACGGTGGGGTCTGCCGCGCCCGTTACGCGCATGGCCTGGTACACGTAGGTTCTTCCCGACAGCGGGTCGCGGATGGCTCCGCCCAGGCAGGTGGCGGCGCCTCCGAAGGGCTCGATCTCAGTCGGGTGATTGTGCGTCTCGTTTTTAAAATTCACCAGCCACTCCTCGGTCTGCCCGTCGATCTCCACGGGCACCACGATGGAGCAGGCGTTAATCTCGTCAGACTCCTCCTGATCCTGCAGCTTTCCTTCCGCTTTCAGCTTGCGCATGGCCATCAGGGCAAGATCCATCAGGCAGACGAACTTGTCCTTCCTGCCCTTAAAAATCTCCGCCCGATCCGCCAGATACTGCTGATAGGTCTCCTCGATAGGCTTCCGGTAATAGCCCTCCGCAAAGCTTACGTCCGTAAGCTCCGTGGAGAAGGTCGTGTGGCGGCAGTGATCGGACCAGTAGGTGTCCAGCACCCGGATCTCCGTCATGGACGGATCCCGCTTCTCCTCATTCCGGAAGTAATTCTGGATATGCAGGAAATCCTTGAAGGTCATGGCCAGGTTCAAAGAAGCGTACAGCTCCTTTAAAGCCGCCTCCTCCATCCCGCAAAAGCCTTCAAAGATCTTCACATCCGCCGGCTCCTCAAATACCGTCACCAGCGTCTCCGGCTTCGCCTCCTCAGACTGGCGGGAATCCACCGGGTTGATGCAGAAGCTCTTGATGGCTGCAAGCTCTTCCTCCGACACGCTTCCCTCTATCACATAGGTGGTCGCCGTGCGGATCACCGGCTCCTCGTCCTCCCGCAGGAAGCGCACGCACTGCACCGCGGAATCCGCTCTCTGGTCAAACTGTCCAGGCAGATACTCCACGCTGAACACCCGGTCTCCCGGCTTCGTCTCAAAGCTCTCCCTGTAAAGGATGTCCACGGGCGGCTCGGCAAACACCGTCCGGCAGGCCCGCTCAAACACCTCGTCCGAAATATTCTCCACATCATAGCGCATCAGCACGCGCACGCCTGTCACGCCCTCGATTCCCAGATAGCTTCGGATCTCCTCCTCAAGCTCTCTGGCCTTTACCGCAAAATCCTGTTTCTTTTCGACGTATACTCTTCTTACAACGCCCATAACCGACCTCCTGCAATCTCTGGAACAGTACAATAATCTGCAATAATCTGAAGACTATTATACTATATAATTCCTTTCGTAACAATTCCTGCCTTTATCATAACATAAAAGTTTCCATAAGTATAATTAATAAATCTAAAATAATTTATAATCCTGTCTAATTTTTTTCACGCAGTTTCCCTCTACGGATGGTTTTTATTTTTTCCCTGTGATATAATAAGTATGAATTTTTTGATTTTGACAAAAAGGAGTCCCGTTTATGAATCTGATACGTACCTGCAAAGGCCAGCTTCTGCTGACGCTGGTCCTGTTTCTCGCCATTCTGGCCATGCCCTTCCGGGATTATACGGAACGTGAATTTTCCGCGGAAAACATGAATTACCCGGAGGATTCCATCGGCATCGTCAGCGAAGAGGGCGGTCTTCTGACCGTTCCGGACGGAGCCGGCCATATTCTCCTGAACAGCGACGACTACTATTTCAAAAAAGGCACCTACCAGGTGGTCTTTTTTGTGAGCTCTCCGGCCGCCGGCAATACAGTGGAGGTCTATGACCCGCTGTACCTGAACTCTGACAATGTATCCGGCCGCGTCCTGGCCCAGGCTGACGTGGCTCCGGGTGAGGATTCGGTCTCTCTCGCCTTCACAGTGGAGGATTACGTCTCCTGTATCCAGTTCCGGGTGCAGACCAACAGCGCCCTCACCTTCACAGGCATTCACCTGCTCTCCCAGAGAGGGCTTTATCAGGATCCCTATCTTTACGCGGGCCTGCTTCTTCTGGCCTCCGCCCTGCTGCTTCTGTACCGCCGCCGGCACAGGATCCGGCCGGAAATTCTTCTGCTGCTGGCCTTTGCGGCAGTCTGGAGCACAGCTCCCATGAGCTTCCCCTGGATCCAGAAGGGGCATGATCTGTATTTTCATTATGGAAGGCTGTTCAATCTTTCCCGGGACCTGTTCTCCGGCAGTCTGCCTGTGCGCATCCATTCCTCGCTTTTCAAGGGCTTCGGCTACATGAGCGCCGCCTTTTATCCGGAAGCCTTTTTTTACCCCTTCGCCCTGTTGATCCGCCTGGGCATGTCGCCCATCGGCTGCTATAAGCTTCTGATCCTCTGCATCAACTTTGCGACGGCAGGCGTATCCTATTACTCCTTCTCCCGGCTGTGCCGCTCCAGAAATCTGGGGCTTACCGCCTCTGTCTTTTATATACTGGCTTCCTATCGTCTCATAAATCTGTATACAAGATCTGCCATCGGAGAGGTGCTGGCGGCTGTCTTCCTGCCCCTCCTGCTCCTTGGCATTTACCAGCTGTTTTATGGGGATTCCCGGAAATGGTGGGCTTCCGTCATCGCTTTCACCTGCATCTTCCAGTCCCACATGATCTCCACGGAGCTGTCCTTAGGCTTCTGCGTTCTGTTCGCGCTCCTCAATATCCGGCGGCTGAAGGACAGAGCGAGGCTTCTGCACCTTCTCCTGGCGGCTGGAACCACGATACTTTTGAATCTCTGGTCCATCCTTCCGCTGTTTGATCTGTTCCGCTATCCCTTCGAGGTGTCGCGGGACGCCAGAGCCCTGGCTGGCTACGGATTGTATGCCCTGCAGTTCTTTGACCCTTCCGTCAGCAGCCCTGTCGGAGAGGCCCTCGGCCCCAGCTCCATCACAGGGGAAATGCCCTATACCATCGGTATTCTTCTGCTGGCTGGCAGCCTGCTCTTTGCCGCCCTCTGCTTCCGGAAAAACCAGAAGCTCCCGGACTGGCACAAAAAGCTTGGGACCTGGTGCCTGGCCCTCGGCCTTCTCTCCGCTTATGCCTCCAGCGTCTATTTCCCCTGGGAGGCCATTCAGAGAATCGAGCTGTTTAACCGGGTCGCGGGCGCGATTCAGTTCGCCTTCCGCTTCCTGCCCTTTGCCACTTTGTTTCTCTGCGTCACCTCTGCCATCGCGGTTTACGACTGCTTTACGGACCGCGCCTCCAGGAAGCTGCTCTTCCTGGGCTGCGTCTTCTTTCTGACCTGGACCTCCGGCCGGTACTTCGGAGAATATTCCAACACTGCCGAAAGCCTGGTGGACTGGAATACGCAGATGGATCATGTCAACGACACGGACAATCTGTACATGGTCACAGACGACTTTGCCTACTACAGCTACCGGACCATCATCGCCCAGGACGTCACCTTCAGCGCCTCTGAGGGCGTAGCCCTAAGCGATGTGTCCCGGGATGGGACTGAGGCTTCCTTTACCTATGAAAAAACAGGGACCGCCGCAGAAGCCTATGTGGATGTTCCCTTTCACTATTATCCCTATTACCATGCTGTCGATCAGGATGGGAACGAGCTTGCCACTGACATTACGGAGCTTCTCCGCCTGCGCGTCCTGCTTCCGGAAGGCTCCTCAGGAACTGTCCAGATCTCCTTTGAGATCCCTGTCCTGTGGCGGGTGGGCGACGCCGTCTCTGTCATCACGCTCTGCGGACTTATCGCCCTTAGCGTCCTGTCCCAGAAGAAAAGAAAAGAGGGCTGATTATGGATATCAACTACGAGCTTTATAAGGTCTTCTACCATGTGGCCGTCTCTTTGAGCTTTTCAGAGGCCTCCAAGCAGCTGTTCATCTCCCAGTCGGCGGTGAGCCAGTCCATCAAGGTGCTGGAGAAAAAGCTGAACCAGAACCTCTTTATCCGCAGCACAAAAAAGGTGCAGCTGACTCCCGAGGGGGAAATCCTGCTGCGCCATATTGAGCCTGCCATTCATCTGATTCAGCGGGGGGAAAACCAGCTCATGGAAACTGGGTCCTTAGGCGGCGGCCAGCTGCGGATCGGGGCCAGCGACACCATCTGCCGCTATTTTCTGGTGCCCTACCTGAGCCGTTTCCACAAGGAATTTCCGGGCATCCATATCAAGGTCACGAACCAGACCTCCATCGGCTGCGTAGATCTGCTGGAAAACGGGCAGGTGGATCTCATTTTCACCAATTATCCGAATTCCCGGCTGGGCAATTCCGGTCACCTGAAAAAAATCCGGAGCTTTCAGGATGTCTTCATCGCCAACCGGCACTATTTTGACCTGGAAAACCAGAAGCTTTCCTTCCGGGAGCTTCTGAATTACCCGATACTCATGCTCACCCGGCAGAGCACCACCAGCGAGTATCTGCACAATCTCTTCCAGCAGCACCAGCTGGATCTGGTGCCCGAGATCGAGCTGAGCAGCAATGATCTGCTGCTCGATCTGGCCTCCATCGGCCTTGGCATCGCCTTCGTCCCGGATTACTGCCTGCCCGGCACCTCTCCGGATCTGTTCCAGCTTACGCTGGCGGAGGATCTGCCGCCCAGGCAGCTGATGATCGTCCACAGCGAGCAGCTGCCCTTAAGTCCGGCCGCCAGAAAGTTTATGGAATATTTCTCCTAAACCTGCCCGGCGCCCTCCCAGAAGCTTTCAATCCTTCCGCCCGCGTCCCCAAGCCGGCACGCCTGGACGCCTTCCCATTCCAGCGGGAACAGCCTCCGGTATTCGCCGCTTAGGAAGCGGTCGTCCAGCAGCAGAATCACGCCCCTGTCCTCGTCCGTGCGGATGACCCGGCCCGCGGCCTGCAGCACCTTGTTCATGCCCGGATAGCGGTAAGCGTAGGCGAAGCCGTCCATGCCCCGCTCCTCATAAAACCGGCGCAGGATCTCCCGCTCATGGCAGACCTGCGGCAGCCCGGTGCCCACCACAGCCGCGCCGATCAGGGCCTCCCGCTTCAGATCAATCCCTTCCGAGAAAATCCCTCCCAGCACGCAGAAGCCCAGCAGGCTTTTCTCCCGGCCGGAGCCTTCCGGCTGTCCGGCCGTCCCGTCCTGCTCAAACTGCCTGAGGAAGGCTTCCCGCTCTTCCTCCCGCATGCCGGAGCGCTGGATCACACAGTCCACCCTTTTCCCATACCGCTCTTCAAATATGTCAAAGACCTCTCCCATCATGCGGTACGAGGGGAAGAATGCCAGATAATTTCCCCTTCTTCCTTCCGCCATCGACGCCAGCCAGGCCGCGATCCGCCCGTATTCCGTCTGATTTCTCCGGGTATAGCGGCTGCTCACGTCCTGCCCGAGCAGGAGCAGGCGGTTCTCCGCCGCGAAAGGCGAGCGGGCGTAGACCGCATAATCCTCCCCGTCTCCCAGCAGATGCTTGTAATAGGGCATCGGAAGCAGGGTCGCCGAGAAGAAGACGGCCGCGTTCCCCTTGTCCAGACACTCCCGCAGGTTCTTCGCCGTCTCCACGCAGTAAAGCTTCAGGCGGAAACGGCCGTCCTCCCCGAGCTCGCTGTAAATCACGTAATTTTCATCCAGACGGTCCACCGTATTCAGAAAATCCCGCACCTGGAACCAGAAGTCCAGGATCTCCTTTAAAAGCTCCGGCTCCGCCGCTCCCTCCTCGCGGATCCGGTCAAGCTCCGTGGACAGGGATAAAAGCTGAAGCGCAAAGGCGCCCACATCCTCGTGAAGCTGGTACGTCTCGCATTCCTTTTTCAGGCCCAGCAGATATTTATTGCAGCGCTCCAGACAGCGCTCCGCCTTTTTGTACCGCCCTTTCAGCTTCCGCTTCAGCTCCAGGAAATCCTCCTTGCACAGAGAGGCGCTGAACATCTCCCGTCCCCGCTCCACCAGATTGTGGGCCTCGTCGATGAGAAACAGGTATTCTCCCCTTGTCCCTTCCGCGAAAAAGCGCTTCAGCCGCACATTGGGGTCGAAGACATAGTTGTAATCACAGATGACCGCGTCCGTCCAGGAGGCCGTATCCAGGCTCAGCTCAAAGGGGCAGACCCGGTGCTTATGGGCCTGGGCCAGCAGAACCTCTCTGCCAAGCTCATCCGGCCCTTCTGTCAGAAGCTCATAGACCGCCCCGTTTACCCGGTCAAAATGTCCCTTCGCGTAGGGACAGCTATCCGGATTGCACTGCACCTCCTCGCAGACGCAGAGCTTTTCCTTCGCCGTCAGGGTCACTGTCTTCATGCGCAGCCCCTTCCCCCGCAGGACCCGGAAGGCCTCCTCCGCCACCGTGCGCGTCACCGTCTTCGCCGTCAGGTAAAAGATCCGGTCCCCCAGATCTTCACCCACGGCCTTCACCGCCGGAAACACCGTGGAAATCGTCTTGCCGACTCCTGTGGGGGCCTGGATGAACAGCCGCTTCTTCCGGGCAATCGTCCGGTAGACCCCCGCTGCCAGCTCCCGCTGGCCTTCCCGGTAGGGAAAAGGGAATTCCAGGGGCTGAATGCTGGCTTTTCGAAGCTTCTTCCATTCATACTGGAAGCCGGCCCATTTCTCATACTCCTTCATCAGCCCGAAGAACCATTCCCGCAGCTCCTCCCGCGTCCTGGTCTCCCGGAAATACTTCAGCTCCTCCGTCTCCAGATTTCCGTAGGTGAGCTGCACGCCGATCTCCGGCAGCTCCTCCCGCTCCGCGTAGATACAGGCGTAGCAGAGAGCCTGGGCCAGATGCACGCCCACCGGCTGCCCGATGAGATTCAGATCCCGGTACACGCCCTTGATCTCGTCGATGTAGACCAGGCCGTCCTCCGCGAAAATCCCGTCCGCGCGGCCCTCCACCACGCAGTCAAATTCTCCCATGGAGACACGGGTCTTCAAAGGGACCTCCGCCTGATAGCCTGCTCCCATCCGCCTCTGTATTTTTCTGTGAAGACGGCCCCCTGCCTGCATGGCCAGAAGGTCTGTCTTTCCCGTCGTTCTGCTGTCCAGATCTCCCTCCCGCAGGATAAATTCCACCAGCGCGCGCACGGAGATCCGGATCTCTGTTCTCATTTCGTCCATAGCACAATTCTAGCACAAAAAAAGAGCCCGGTAAACCAGGCTCAGTCCCGTGACTCAATCAGAATAAAGACTCCCGTCTTCATCTGAATCCTTCCCTCCTCCGCCAGAATCTCATTGCTGACGCCAAGGCCCGCGCTTCCCGTGCTGGTAAAGGTATGATCCCGCAGCGGATATTTAAACCCGGTCAGCGTCACTCCGGTCACCTCTGTGGTCAGGGGAATGAGGGAGACATAGTTCCCGTACTGTTCCTCCTTCGCAATCACCGTCTCCCCGTCTATCAGACGGATCCGGTTATGCTCGTCCAGAAGCTCGCAGAGCACGCCCTTCTGCTTCGCCAGCATCATGCTCTGGATATTT
The DNA here is from genome assembly GCA_944383645.1 of uncultured Merdimonas sp. Taxonomy (GTDB): domain Bacteria; phylum Bacillota; class Clostridia; order Lachnospirales; family Lachnospiraceae; genus Laedolimicola. The sequence continues at coordinate 20,798 of CALWQJ010000002.1, read as the reverse complement.
CCCAGCACATGATCGATCCGGCTCCCGGTGCCGCCCAGGATCACGATCTCCGTACTCCCAAGCTCCAGGGCCAGCTCGATGGCAATCTGCGTATCTGTGGAATCCTTGACCGGATTGAAGGTCCGAAGCTCGATGCCCTTCTGGCTCCGGTAATAATCCACCAGCTCCGGCGCGGCTGTGTCGAAATCTCCCACCACATGGGTCGGCGTGATCCCACTGTCAAACAGGAAGCGCAGGCCGTTGTCCACGCCTATGATCCGGTCAAATGCTTCTTTTTTCAAAAAGGACAGGGCAAAACCGCCCTCGATTCTGCCCCCGCTTACAATCAATGTTCTCATTTTTCTGTCTCGTCCCGCATCCGAATTATTTTGCATCCAGTATCTTCAGGAAGTCCTCCACATTCTTTTGCGCGTCGCCGGAGAAGATGGCGGAACCGGCTACGATGACGTTTGCTCCGGCGTCCAGCACCTTCTGCACGTTGTTCAGCTTGATTCCTCCGTCTACCTCGAGATCCGTCTCCAGTCCCCGCTCCTCAATCATCCGGCGAAGCTCCTGGATCTTGCGGGTACAGCTCTCGATATACTTCTGCCCGCCGAAGCCCGGGTTCACCGTCATCAGAAGCGCCAGATCCAGATCATCCAGAATATACTCCAGAGCCGAAAGCGGAGTGGCCGGGTTCAGGGCGACGCCAGCCTTCACGCCAGCCTCCTTGATAGCCGCAACCGTACGGTTCAGATGGGTGCAGGCCTCCGCGTGCACGGTGATAATGTCCGCTCCCGCATCGGCAAAGGCCTGAATATAACGGTCCGGATCGCAGATCATCAGATGCACGTCAAATACCATAATGGAATTTCTCCGGATGGACTCAATCACCGGAAAGCCCAGAGACAGACTGGGCACAAACGCTCCGTCCATCACATCGATGTGAAGATACTGCGCTCCCGCGTTCTCCACCTTTTTCACGTCCTCGCCCAAAGCGGCGAAATCTGCCGCAAGAATCGACGGCGCCAGCTTGTTCATGTGTCAATACCTCCTCTTGTCCTTCAGCTCGTTATAAAGCAATGTATAATTCTCATAACGGATAGGGCTGATTCTGCCCTCCGCAAGAGCTTCCTTTACCGCACAGTCCGGCTCGTGGATATGGGCGCAGCCCTGGAACCGGCAGCTCTCCTCGTATTCCCGAAACTCCGGGAAATACCGTCCCAGCTCCTCCTTCTCCATGCTTTCCGGCAGGTAAATGGAGCTAAATCCCGGCGTGTCGCAGATGTAGCTGTCCTCATCCAGAGCGAAAAGCTCTGAGTGCCGGGTCGTATGGCGTCCCCGCTCAATCTTTCTGCTGATATCTCCGGTTTCCATGGACGCCTCTGGAGACAGCAGGTTAATCAGGGAGGATTTTCCCACGCCGGAAGGCCCGGCCACCGTCGTGGTCCGCCCCTTCAGCAGGCTGCGGATCTCCTCCACGCCCTCCCTGGTGGCCGCGCTGGTGAACCGCACCTCATAGCCTGCGCTTATGTAGGTGTCCTTCAGAACCTCCAGCTCCTGCTCCGCCGCCAGGTCCTGCTTGTTAAAGCAGACGACCGCCGGGACCTGCTGGTACTGCATCAGAATCAGAAACCTGTCCAGAAGATTGAAATTGGGCTTCGGCTTTGCCGCCGCGAAAATCACCAGCGCCTGGTCCACATTGGCCACCGCCGGGCGGATCAACTCGTTTTTTCTGGGAAGAATTTCTTCGATGTTCCCTTCCTTATCCTTTTCATCCAGGACCGTCATCCGGACATTGTCCCCCACCAGGGGCTTAACCTTCTGATTGCGGAAACTTCCCTTTGCCTTGCATTCATAGACGCCGGATTCTCCCACATGTACGTAGTAGAATCCGGCGATACCTTTTATAATTTTCCCCTGCATGGATAAGCCTGCTTTTCCTACTGAGCCGCAGGCGTCTGCGTGTCAGTGCCGCCGCCCTCAGAGGGGTTGGTGGGTTCGGTTGGGGTGGTCGGTTCAGTAGGAGTTAATCCGGTTTTACCACATATTGTGCAAGTGCCGTTTGCATCTGGCGTATGCGTACATGTGTCTGGATTCTGTCCCAAACTTATCGTAATTTTCACTAAGCTTCCTGGTTTTGCAGACCCTGTATCCTGCGCTATCACTTTTCCTTTGTCAGAAGCAGAACTATAGGCCGTATTCACACTAACGCCAAAACCTGCATCCGAAAGTTTTTTCTTTGCATCTGATTCATTTGCTCCCATCACATTCGGAATAGATACTGTTTCAACAGGCTTAGGGCCATCACTCACATAAACATTTACTGTACTTCCAGGTTTTACTGTACTTCCATTGCCCGGCTGCACATTAAAGACAATTCCTTTATCGTAATTATCATTATTCTCTCTGATAATATTAACAGCCAGGCCCTTTCCTTCCAGATAACTCTTAACAGCCTGCTCACTGTTGCCCGGGCTGGCGTCTCTGCCGATATAAACATCCTCCGCACCCTTGCTGACCACATAGCTGACCTTCGTGCCCTTTTCCACCTTTGTGCCGGCATTCGGATTCTGGGAAATAATCCTGCCCGATTCTACCGTATTACTGAACTCCTGCGTCACGCTTCCGGAAGCCAGGCCTGCGGAGCTTAAAAGCTGCTTGGCCGTCGCCTCATCGCGGTTCGTCAGGGTCGGGACTTCTACCATAGCATCCGCTTCACTTCCCTTGCTCACCACGACCTGGACGACGCCGCCCTTATCCACCTTGCTGCCAGCCTTGGGCGAGGTGGAAATGACATAACCTTTATCTACGGTATCGCTGAATTTCTCCGTAATATCCACGCTGAGGCCCAGGGCTGTCAGAGCATTCTCCGCCTGGGTCTGGGTCTTTCCCTCCAGATCCGGCACCTCTGCCTGGGAGCCGTCGCCGCAGATGTCTACCACGATTGTCGTATTGGCATCCACTTCTGTTCCCGCTTCAATGCTCTGGGAAATAATCTGGCCCGGATCATACTCGTCGGAGGCGCGGGTCTCTCCCAGCTTAATGCCCAGGTTCATGCCGTTCAGCTCTTCCTTCGCCTCAGAATAGCTCTTTCCGAGAAGATTCGGCACCTCTGCCTTCTCCTCTACCACATCCTCAATCTCCGGAATGTTCTGGTCATCGTTATTCTTCTTTGAACCGCCTCCGCCGAAGACCTGAACGAGGATCACAATCACAATGATGACAATGATGACTGCGGCGGCAAGGCCGCCGATCATCATGATTTTCTCCAGCTTCGGATCCAGGATTCCGCCGTCATCGTCGTCGTCCTCATCCTCCTCATCGTCCTCCGCCTCGTCGTAATCCTCATCGTCGTAATCGCCGTCGTCATAGTCCTCGTCGTCATCATAAGCTTCGTCATCGTCTTCCCCGTCCTCCTCATTCAGGCGGTCCAGGTACGCGTAACGGGACTCGGCGTCATCCTCTGTCTGGGGAATTCTTCCCGTCTCTTTTTTGATCTTCGAGATCTCATCCCGGGTAATAGCCACCGTCTTGGCCCCGTCCGGAACGATCTCCTTCACAAAATTCACGTCCGGAGTCAGCAGAGACTGCTTCAGATCCGCGATCAGCTCCGTTACGTTCTGGTAACGGCGGTCCGGACTCTTCTCCGTACATTTCAGAATAATATGCTCCAGGCTGACCGGTACGTCGGAAGCATAGACGCGGGGCGATACGATATCCTCCTGCAGATGCTTCACCGCCACCACCACAGTGGTCTCCCCGTCGAAGGGCACCCGTCCCGTCACCATCTCATACATCACGATGCCCAGGGAATAGATATCGCTCTTGGCGTCGCTGTAGCCGCCCCTGGCCTGCTCCGGGGACGTATAGTGGACGGATCCCATCGTATCCGCGGTATTCGTGTTGGAGGAAACGGATTTCGCGATTCCAAAGTCCGTCACCTTCACTTTCCCTTCCCGGGAAATAATAATATTCTGGGGCTTGATGTCCCGGTGCACAATACGGTTGTTGTGCGCCACCTCCAGACCGGAGGCCACCTGGATAGCGATGCTGGTCGCCTCCTTGACCGTCAGCCTGCCCTTTTTCTCGATATAGGTCTTCAGCGTGATGCCTTCCACCAGCTCCATGACAATGTAGTTGATGTTCATCTCGTCGCCCACGTCGTAGACGTTCACGATATTCGGGTGGGCCAGGGCTGCGGCGGCCTGCGCCTCTTCCTTGAACTTGCGGACAAAATTCTTATCCTCCGCAAATTCGTCCTTGAGCACCTTCACGGCCACAAAGCGGTTCAGCTTGTGATCCTTGCCCTTGAAGACCTCCGCCATGCCTCCGGTTCCTATCTTCTCCAGAATCTCATAGCGGTCTCCTAAAAACATTCCAATTCTAACCATTTTAACACCTCATCATCCCTGATTCTCTTCTATCCACGCAGACAGGCTCCGGGAGCTTTCCGTCCGCGCCCACTCTCTGCGTCTAAGCCCGCTCCACCAGCACGACGGAGATATTGTCCCGTCCGCCGTTCTCGTTCGCTGTCTTCACCAGTTCCTCGGCTCCGGAGCGGAGATCCCTTCTCCGTCCCAGGATTTCCCGAATCTGAGCATCCTCAATCATATTGCTCAGGCCGTCTGAACACAGCAGCAGGCATTCGCCCTTTTCAAGCTTCGTATCAAAGTAATCGGGCTCTACCGTCTCGGTCACTCCGATCGCCCGTGTGATAATATTTTTCTCGGGATGATTCCGGGCTTCCTCTTTTGAAATCTCTCCCATGCGGACCATCTCCTCTACCAGAGAATGATCCTCTGTGATCTGCTCAATCCCGCTGCCGACCTTATAGAGGCGGCTGTCTCCCACATTCACCGCGTAGACGGTTCCGTCCTCCTTCACCGTCACGGCTACCAGCGTCGTTCCCATGCCCGTATAGGCAGGGGACTCGCCCGCCTTCTCGATCAGCTTCTGATTCGCATACTGAAATGCACCTTTTAAAATCTGGAACGGAATTTTCTGCATACTTTTTGTGACTGCTTCGCAGACCCGCGAAACCGTATACTCGGAGGCCAGATCGCCTGCCTTATGACCGCCCATGCCATCCGCCACCAGAAACAGGTTCGGCAGATTTCCCATGGGTTTTTCCGATACAAAGATGTAATCCTGATTCATACTCCGGCAGCGGCCGGTGTCCTTCATACCCCAGGCTTTCAGCATTCGTCTCCTCCTCCCTGTTCTGATTTCTCAAGATATCTCCTGCGCAGCTGTCCGCAGGCGCCGTCGATATCCCGGCCCATTTCCCTTCTAATAGTAACATTAATTCCGTATTTTTCAAGTTCCTTTTTGAAATTGCCGATAACTTTTTTGTCCGGCTGGACGTAGTTGCGCTCCGTCACGGGGTTCACCGGAATCAGATTAATATGGCTGTGGATGGGCTTCGCCAGGGCCGCCAGCCTTCTGGCGTCCTCGGGGTGATCGTTCACGCCGCCCACCAGGCTGTACTCGAAGGTCAGCCTCCGGCCAGTCCTCTCAAAGTAGTACGCGCAGGCCTCCAGCACCTCGGAAAGCCCGTATTTCCGGGCGATGGGCATCAGCTCTTCCCGCTTTTCCTGGGTGGCCGCGTGCAGGGACAGGGCCAGCGTAATGGCCAGATCCTCGTCCGCCAGCTGCCGGATGCGGGGCGCGATTCCGCAGGTGGACACGGTGATGTTCCTCTGGCTGATGTGAAGCCCGTGCTCTCCGGAAAGGATCCGGATAAACCGCAGCAGATTTTCATAATTGTCCAGCGGCTCTCCGGTCCCCATCACCACCACGTTCGAGACCCGTTCCCTGGTGTCCCGCTGAATCCGGTAGATCTGATCGAGCATCTCGGAGGCCTCCAGATTTCTCACCAGTCCCCCGATGGTGGAGGCGCAGAAGCGGCAGCCCATCCGGCAGCCGGCCTGCGAGGAGATGCAGACGGAATTGCCATGATGGTAGCGCATGAGCACGCTCTCGATCATATTGCCGTCCGCCAGGCGGAAAAGATATTTGCAGGTTCCGTCCAGCTTCGATCTCTGTATTTCTACGATCTCCAGATTTGTATAATCATATTCTTCTTCCAGCGCTTCCCGTAAGCTTTTGGAGATATTTGTCATCTCGTCAAAGCCGGCCGCCAGCCTCTCGTGCATCCAGCTGTAGATCTGAGCCGCCCGGAAGGCTTTTTCTCCCTGGGCAAGAAGCGCGTCCTCCAGCTCCTTTCGGGTGAAGGATTTGATATCTCTGTCTTTCATAACGATTTACTGTCCATCTTTTTTTCTGAACCTGGCGATAAAAAAGCCGTCGCAGGGATATACGCCCGGAAGGAGCTGCAGGTATCCCTGCTCCAGCGTCTTCTCCGGCGCTTCCCCGGCGAAGCTCTCCGGCAGCGTCCCCCCTTCTGTAAGCTTTTCTGTAAGCTCCTCTGGCAGGCACCCTTTTAAAGAGACCGCCTCATAGGGGAAATGCTCCAGGAACCAGCGGACGTTTTCCTCATTTTCCACCCGCCCGATGGTGCAGGTGCTGTACACCAGGGTCCCGCCCGGCTTCACGTAGGCCTGCGCCGCGCTTAATATGCTCCTTTGCAGGGCCGCAAGCTCCTCCTGCTGCCCCCTGGTCATCCGGTATTTCAGATCGGTCTTCTTTCCCAGCACGCCCAGGCCCGAACAGGGCAGATCCGCGATCAGCACGTCTGCCTTCCCTTCCGAAATCCCGTCCGGCACGCTGGCGTCGCGCACCGATACCCGGATATTCTCCGCTCCGAGGCGCCGGGCGTTCTCCCGGATAAGCTCCGCCTTGTACTCCGTCAGATCCCTGGCGTCCACCAGGCCCTCCGGTCCGGTCTTCTCCGCCAGAAGGAGGCTCTTCCCGCCGGGGGCCGCGCAGATATCCATGCAGTAATCGCCCGGCTTTACCCCTGCCGCCTCCACGGCCAGCATGGAGCTTACGTCCTGTACCTGGAAAAGTCCCTCCCGGAATTCCGGCAGGGCCCCCAGATAATCATAGCCTTCTATCTGAAGCGCATAGGGCAGATACGGCGCTTTCGCCACCGCCACGCCCCGCTTCGCAAGGCGCTCTGCCAGCTCCTGCGCGGTGATCCGGCTCTGGTTTGCGCGAATCGTAACCGGGCGCTCTTCATAGCAGGACGCCAGCATCCGCTCCGCCGTCTCCCGGCCGTAAGCCTTAAGCCAGTCCTCCACGATCCACTCCGGCGTGGAATACCGGACGGACAGGTGACGGGCCGGCTCTTCCTCTCCTGGAAAGGAAAGCTCTGGAAGCTTCCGCGCGGCATTGCGCAGGACTCCGTTCACAAAGCCCTTCAGCTGCCGGAAACCCTTTTTCTGGGCCAGCTTCACGGCCTCATTGCAGACCGCCGCATCCGGCACGCTGTCCATATAGGCCAGCTGGTACACAGACAGGCGCAGGATTTCCCGGATCACCGGCTTTTGCTTCTTTACTTTTACGCTGGATATCTGATCGATCACGTAGTCCAGCCAGATCCGCCGCTCCAGCGTCCCCTCCACAAGCCGGGTCAGAAAAGCCCGCTCCTGTTTTTCCAGATATTGATACTTTTCCAGCACATTCCGGAGGGCGATGTGGCTGTACTCCGCGCCGCCCTCCACCTCCAGCAGCACTCCCAGGGCCAGCTCCCGGACGTCCGTTCCCTTAGTCACTGTCTCTTCCTCCGAAGAGAATCAGCAGACGGAGGAGGGACAGGATCGCCGCCGCTGCCGCCGCCACGTAGGTCATGGCCGCCGCGCTTAAGACCTTTCTGGTCTGCCTTACCTCGTCGCCATAGAGAATCCCCTGGCTCCCCAGCATCTCGATGGCTCTGCGGGACGCGTCGAACTCCACCGGCAGCGTCACCAGCTGGAACAGCACGCCCAGGGAAAAAAGCAGGATTCCCAGATGAATCAGGGTGCTGTTATATCCGAAAATCAGTCCCACAATGAGGATGGGCCAGGCCGCCATGGTTCCGAAATTCGCCACCGGCACCAGGGAATTGCGGATGCGTAAGGGCGCGTAGTCCTTCTGATCCTGCACCGCATGGCCGCACTCATGGGCCGCCACGCCGATAGCAGCCACCGAGGTGGAGCCGTATACCGTGTCTGACAGGCGCAGCACCCGGTTCCTCGGATCATAGTGATCCGTCAGATCGCCTCTCACATGCTCGATCCGCACGTCGTATATCCCTGCGGAATACAGGATCCGCTCCGCCGCCTGGGCGCCCGTCATGCCGGACATGCTGCGGACCCGGCTGTATTTCGCGTAGGTGGTCTTCACCTTCGCGGAAGCCCACAGGGAAATAATCACGCCGATCAGGACCAGAATATAGGTCGGGTCAAACATCCGATAGTAATAACCATATGGCATAATCTGTCATCTCCTTATTTTACTGCGAAGCCGCCGAAAAAGGGCCGCCTCTTCCTTTGTACTATTGTTTCCTCTTATCCGAGCTTCATGCCCGCCTCCAGATGATAACCGCGCAGGAAGGCCGCCGCGTCCATCCGCTTCTTGCCCTGAAGCTGAAGCTCTGTGATTTTTAAGGCCCCTTCGCCGCAGGCCACGATGAAGTCCTGCTTCGCCACCTCTGTGACGGTTCCAGGCTGCTTTTTCGGATCCTGTTTTTCACACACGTCTGCCGCCCAGATCTTTAAGGTCTTATCTCCCAGCCTCGTATAGGCGCTGGGCCAGGGATTAAAGCCCCGGATCAGCCGCTCCAGCGTGACGGCGTCCCTGGAAAAATCCAGCTCTCCCATTTCTTTTGTGAGCATTCTGGCGTACTCGGTGGGCGACTCACCCTGCTTTTCGGGCGTCAGCTCTCCCTTTTCCAGCTTCTCCAGGGCCTCCACGCAAAGGGAAGCGCCCAGGGCGGAAAGCTTATTGAAGAGGCTGCCGCTGGTCTCCTTTTCATCCAGAACCACAGAGCCCTTCAGCAGCATGTCGCCCGTATCCAGGCCCTCGTCCATCTGCATGATCGTCACGCCGCTTTCCCTTTCCCCGTCGATGACGGCCCACTGGATCGGAGCCGCGCCCCGGTACTTGGGAAGCAGGGAGCCGTGGACATTGATGCAGCCGTATTTCTTCATATGAAGGATGGAGGCCGGCACGATCTGCCCGAACGCGATCACCACAATGGCATCCGCAGGCGTCTCCTCCAGCGTCCTTATTGTCTCCGGATCCTTCAGCCGTTTTGGCTGGAATACCTTCAGGCCATGCTTCAGGGCCGTCTCCTTCACCGGCGTGGGAGCCAGCTCATGGCCACGGCCCTTTGGCTTATCCGGCTGGGAGACCACCAGGGTGATCTCATGGCCGGCCGCGATCAGCGCCTCCAGCGTCCCCACGGAAAAATCCGGCGTTCCCATAAAAATAAGCTTCATGCTCTCACTCCTCGTCTTCGTCCTCCGCGTTCCCCACTTCGTAGAGATCGCCTTCTACCTTGTCTACATACATGATACCGTCCAGGTGATCGAGCTCATGGCAGATGGCCCGGGCCAGAAGCCCTTCTCCCTCCACCTCATAACGCTCCATCTCCTCATTCCAGGCTTCCGCCCTCACATGATTCGGCCGGGTCACGGCGCCCGCCTTTCCCGGTACGCTTAAGCAGCCCTCGCTTCCGGTCTGCTCCCCGTCCGCCTCCAGGATACGCGGATTGATCATGGTATAAGGCGTGCCGTCCACGTCGATCACCACGACGCGCTTGAGGACTCCCACCTGGGGGCCCGCCAGGCCCACGCCCTGCGCCTCATACATAGTGTCGTACATGTCCTGGATGAGCTCCCGGATGCGGGGCGTCACCTCCTTTACCTCCCGGCACTTCTTGCGGAGAATGTCGTCTCCCAGTTCTCTGATATTTCTGATAGCCATTTTTCTTCCTCCCATGTCAGAATGGATTTACAGGATCCATGTCAAATTGTATATTCAAAGCCCGGAGCCTCTCCTCCCGGACAAGCTCTGGCTCCAGTTTCTCTTTTACCGACAGCAGCGCGGATAAATCAGCGGATTTCAGGTACAGGACCTTGCGGTACACATCTTTGAGCCTGGCAAGGCCGGCGTCCGCCGGGCCGATGAACTGAAGCCCTCCGCCGCCTGCCGTCTTTCCCGCCGCTTCCTGGGCCAGCGCTCTTACCAGCTTCGCCCCGGCCTCCAGCTCCTCTTCCTTTTCCGACATCAGGTAGAGGGCCATCAGATGGGCCGCCGGCGGGTACTGCATCAGGCTCCGGTAGGCCATCTCCTGTTCAAAGAAGCCCTGATAATCCTGGGCCGCCGCCGTCAGCACGCTGTAATGCTCCGGGCTGTAGGTCTGTATCACAGCCGTCCCTCTCTCGCTTCCCCGGCCCGCCCTTCCGGCCGCCTGGGTCAGAAGCTGGAAGGTCCGCTCCGAAGCCCGGTAATCTCCCGCGTAGAGGGACAGATCCGCCGCCAGGATTCCCACCAGGGTCACTCCCGGGAAATCATGGCCCTTCACAATCATCTGGGTGCCCACCAGAATGTCGGCCTCATGGCGGGCGAAGGCCTCCAGAATCTTCTCATGGCCGCCCTTTTGCTTCGTAGTGTCGAAATCCATGCGGAGCACCCGCGCCCCCGGAAATTCCTTCCCGGCCAGCTCCGCCACCTGCTGGGTCCCCGCCCGGAACGCCCCGATATAGGAGGAGCCGCAGGAGGGGCAGCTCTTCACGGCAGCCTGCTGATATCCGCAGTAGTGGCAGACCATGCGGCCTCCCCCGTGGAGGGAGAGAGCCACGTCGCAATGTGGACATTTTATCACATGTCCGCAGGCTCTGCAAGAAACAAAGCCCGCGTAGCCCCGCCGGTTCAGGAAGAGCATCACCTGCTGCCCCTTCTTCAGCCGGTCCTCCATCAGTTCCTTCAGTCTGGCGCTGAAGATGGAGCGGTTGCCCAGCCGCAGCTCCTCCCGCAGATCGATGATCTCCGTCTCCGGCAGCTCCCGCCCAGGCGCCCGCATGGGAAGCTCATACAGCTGATACGCACCTGTCCTGGCCTTCTCATAGGAATCCACCGAGGGCGTGGCCGATCCCAGCACCACGAAGGCTCCGCTCATGCGGGCCCGCTCGATGGCAGTCTCCCGGGCGTGGTAGCGGGGCGCCGTCTCGCTTTTGTAGCTCCCCTCATGCTCCTCGTCGATCACGATAATCCCCAGCCGGTCAAAGGGGGTAAAGAGAGCCGACCGGGGGCCGATCATCACCCGGACCTCCCCTTTTCTGGCCCGCTCCAGCTGGTCGTAGCGCTCCCCGGCGGAAAGCCGGGAGTGCAGGATAGAGACCTGATCCCCGAACCGCCGGTAGAACCGAAGCACCGTCTGGAAGGTCAGGGCTATCTCCGGAATCAGGACGATGGCCTGCCGTCCCTCCTCCAGCGCCGCCGCGATCAGCTCCATGTAAATCTCTGTCTTGCCGCTGCCCGTGACGCCGTGGATCAGGGAGGGCCTTCTGTCCCCCTGCCTTGCCCGGGAGAGAATCCCGTCCACCGCCGCCTGCTGGGCCGGATACAGAGTGACCGGATGCGCCTTTATATCCGAGGGCTTCACCGGATTGCGCAGCATCGTGTCCGTCTCCACCCGCAGGATTCCTGCTTCCGCCAGAGCCTTCACGGTCTGGGCCGTGATTCCAAGCTCCTTTAAAGCCGTGCTGTAATCCAGCCAGCCGCCCACGCGCCCCGTCGTCTGCTCCTGGGCTTCCTGCCTGGCCGCCTCCTGTCTGGCCGCCTCCTGCCTGTCTTCCCTGCCTGTCTCCAGCAGAGCGTCCAGGAGCCGGAGCCTGGCCGTCTGATGCTTTCGCGAAAGCACAGCCCGGCAGCTTTCCGCCTCCTCTTTGGAGACCGCCAGCACGATCCTGCGGCGCACCTTCTCCTGCACGGCGCGCCTCACCGGAAGCACCGTTTTCAGAGCCTGGTTCATGGTAGAGCCGTACATGCGCTTCATCCAGGAGGCCAGAGCAATCAGCTGGCCCTCCAGCGCGATTCCCTTCTCCACAATCCCCAGAAGCTCCTTCATCCGGGCCGGATCCCATTCGCACTCGTCCGTGAGCTCCACCACATAAGCAGTCAGCACGCGCCCGCCGTTTCCAAAGGGCACCCGCACCTGCATCCCGGCCTCCAGGGAGGACTCCAGCGCCTCGGGCACCCGGTACTGAAAGGTCCGGTCCAGCTTCTCCAGCGAAATGTCTACGATCACATTGGCGTATTTCACTTCTTTCCAAGCTCCTCCAGGACTTCCTGGATCAGCACCCGCTCATCCATCGGATATTTGACCCCCTTGATCTCCTGGTAATCCTCATGGCCCTTGCCCGCCAGCACGATCACGTCGCCGGGCTGTCCATGCGCAATCACGTAGCGGATCGCCTCCTTGCGGTCGATGATTTCCACATATTTTCCGTCCGTCTTCTCGATTCCGGTCCGGATATCGTCGATGATCGCCTGGGGCTCCTCGAAGCGCGGGTTGTCTGAGGTGATCACCGTCAGATCCGCCAGGCGGCCCGACACCTCGCCCATCTCAAACCGACGCAGCCGCGAACGGTTGCCGCCGCAGCCAAAGAGGCACACCAGCCGCTTCGGATGATATTCTTTCAGGGTCGTCAGAAGGCTTTCCAGGCTCATGGCGTTGTGGGCGTAGTCGATCAGCAGGGTAAAATCATCCGACACCTTCACCTTCTCGATGCGTCCCTTGGTCTTAGCCGCCTCCAGGGCCGCCAGCACATCCTCTTTCCGGATATCGAAATGGCGGCAGACCGCGATGGCCACCAGGGAATTGTACACGCTGAATCGGCCGGGCATGTCAATCTCCACATCCATATCCGTAAGGCCCGACACCCGGTAAGCCACGCCCAGGAAGCCGGGGCGGTTCACCAGTTTCACGTCAGAGGCCCGCAGATCCGCCTTTTCCGAAAATCCGTAGGTCTCCACCTGGCAGGTATGGCCCTCCAGAATCTGCGGGCAGTGCGCGTCGTCGATATTCACGATTCCCACCCGGCACTGGCGGAACAGGCGGCTCTTGCACTCCAGATATTCCTCAAAGCTCTCATGCTCGTTGGGCCCGATATGATCCGGCGCCAGATTGGTAAAGATCCCGATATCAAACTGGATCCCTGCCGTCCGGTGGAGCTTCAGGCCCTGGGAGGACACCTCCATGACCGCCACCTGGCAGCCTGCCTCCACCATCGCCGCAAAATACTGCTGAATCGTGTAGGATTCGGGCGTCGTATTGCTGGCCGGAATGTGCCGGTCACCGATGATCGTCTCGATGGTTCCGATAAGGCCCGTGCGGATCCCTGCATGCTCCAGAATCGAGCGGATCAGAAAGGTCGTCGTCGTCTTCCCCTTGGTGCCGGTGATTCCGATGGTCTTAAGCTTTCTGGCCGGATAGCCGAAATAGGCCGCCGAAATCAGGGCCAGGGCGTAACGGGTATCCTTCACCCGCACCACGCAGATGCCCTCCGGCACCTCCACCGGCCGCTCCGCCACGATGACTACCGCCCCGCCCGCGGCGGCTTCCGCCGCCGCGTCATGGCTGTCGAAGACAGCGCCCCGGATGCAGACAAACATGCACTCCTTCGAGACCATCTTCGTATTATAAATCAGTTCGTTTACATTTACGTCCACACTGCCGCTTACGACCTCATACTCCAGGTCCTTCAGCAGTTCCCTCGCTGCTCTCATCCTTCCTATTCTCCAATCAAAATATCGTATGCCGTCCGGAAGCCCGCCCCCGGCTCCAGGCTCTGCTCGTCAAACTTATCCTTCAGCTCGCCCGCAAAGCCCATATTGTCGCACCGGCCAATCCAGGGTTCCAGACAGATAAAGGGCGCTTCGCCGCCTGCCGGCGCCCAGATTCCTACGCTTAAAGCGTCCGGGCAGACCATCGTCACCAGCTTCGCGCCGTCCACATCCACAAGGCTTACCTTTTTCACCTGCCCATGGTCAAAAATCAGGGCGTCCTTGTCAAAGGTATGGGCATCCACCGGGTACGTCCCGTCCGTAAGCTTCAGAGTCTCCGGATGCTCCGCGTCCACCGCGGCCGCCTCCAGGTTGATGGATACCCGCTCCAGGCTCTCCTGCCCGTCGAAAATCAGAGTGCAGCCCTCCTGCTTCGTCACGCAGAAGCCCGGATGGCCTCCGATGGAAAAATACAGCCGCTTATCCCCGGGATTCTCCACCTTCCATTCTACTGTTACACGGTTTCCTTCTATTCTATGCGTAACCTCCAGCACAAAGTCAAAGGGATAGACCTTTTTGCTCTCCTCGTCCGATTTCAGCCTGTGGGTCACATGGGCCTCCCCGGTCTCCACACATTCAAACCTCCGGTCTCTGGCAAAACCGTGCTGTCCCATGGGATACTGCTTTCCTTCATAAGTATAGTGCCCTCCGTTCACCTTGCCCACAAAGGGAAACAGCACCGGCGCGTGCCGCGCCCAGTATTTCGGATCCGCCGTCCACAGAGTCTCCCGGCCTCTCACCTTGTCATAGACGCTGCAAAGCTCCGCTCCGTCGTCGCTTACCTGAATTTTCAGCTTCTCATTTTCCAACACCCGCATCTGTGCCATACCTCTTCCTCCTTCTGCCGCAGCGCGCGTCCGATTCCGCACTGCTCATTGCCAATGCAAGTATTATACCATGTCCACCCTTTTTTTCCAATGCCAACGGAGGATTTTCGATTCTCTTAAGCTTTTTTTAAGTTTTGCGCTATTTTTTTATGGTTAATTTAGAAACTGGACATACTTTGAACACATTTGGGCATTATAATAAAGCACAGATAGTTGATAAGACATCACTATCTCCCCCCTCATAAGAAAAGGAAAACCGTCCGGGAAACCGGACGGTTTTTCTTTTCTTTTTCTTTTACAATTCCTTTTCCGGTGTTCTAAATGAGCAAGGGGATACCTCTGCCGCATACCTTCGCCGCATACTGCCGGAACTTTTCTCTTGATTTCTCCGCCGGGTATGCTATAATGGTTTCATTGAAAAGCTTAGGAAAAAAATAATAGAAATACGCAGATATAGTTCATCGGTAGAACGCCAGCTTCCCAAGCTGGAGAGGCGGGTTCGATTCCCGTTATCTGCTTAGAACTTATTTGAAAGAATCCCGTATTTACGGGGTTCTTTCCTATTTATGGATTGAGAATTTGAAGAAGGGGCAGAAAAGGGGCAAGAAGCCCCGGATCTCTCCGGAGCCTACCTTTATATTTCCAAGAATTATTTAGGAAAACGTATACTTTTGTCCGGCAGACTCTTTTTAAATTCCAAATTTTTCGATTCCCCGGCAAGGATTTCTTCTATGGTCATCATGACATCTCATTCCCTTTGATCACGTTAATCACTTTTCCAAAGAAGCAGTTAATTTGACGCTTATTCCAAGCCGCCCCTTTACTTCAAGACTACCCATTTGCCATTTTTGCTTGCCCCTTCGCGCTGTATAAGACCGTTTGTCCTCAGTTTTCTGATTGCCCGGCGAATGGTAGACTCAGAAATCCCCAGCTGTGAAACCAGTTGTGCCACAGTGAAATAAGAATTTTGCTGAATGGCTTCCAAAACCATCCTGTCATGCACATTGAATTTTCCTATATTCCCGTCGCTTATCCTGTCATTTTGACTATCATCCAATCCTATCCTCACAAAATCCGGATGAAAAAAAGCGTAGTCGCAAAAGAAGTGCGTTCTCATCCGTTTCAAATAACGGCTCCGGAGAACCATGATTGCGCAGTGCATTGCGAATCTTACGGAATCCGGTATTGCGTCCTTCTGTCAGGTGCATTTCTTTCAAGAATTCACCAATCCGGCGGTTACGGTACCGGCGGCTGAATACGCGGTACTCACGCAGGCCTTCCTGACTAATGGACCGGTCCGCACCAGGGTGACTGACAATGATAATTCGATCCGGCTCTACACGCACCTCTATCGGTTCCCGTACGTCATATTCCTTATGACAGACGGCGTTCGAGAGAGCTTCCGATTTCCTTCAGATTCAAAAACTTTTTGGTCAAAAACTTTTTTCATCGAGAGTATTAATCTTTTCTTGACAACTTTCATTCTGCGCCATATAATAACATTGTTATATAACAGTGTTATTATATGGGGTGCGTTATGGAAGAGAAATCATCTATCACATTGGAAAATATTCTGCAGGCCGCCATGGAGGAATTTTCGGACAAGGGTTTTCTAGGGGCGTCCCTTCGTCAGATCGTGAAAAAGGCTGGCGTGACGACAGGCGCCTTTTACGGGTATTTTTCCAGCAAAGAGGCTTTGTTTACCGCCATTGTGGAACCTCATGCCGCCGCCCTCATGGGAAGATTTATGGAGGCTCAGACCTCATTCGCCGAGCTGCCCGATGAACAGCAGCCTGACCACATGGGCGTGGAGTCATCGGACTGCGTCCACTGGATGGTGGATTACATCTGTCAGCACCGTGAACCGGTAAAGCTGCTGCTCTGCCGGTCGGAAGGCACCAGCTATGAACATTTTGTCCACAACATGGTGGAGGTAGAGGTAGAATACACAATAAAATACATGGAGGTCCTCCGCCGCCTGGGGCGTGACATCCCGGAGCTGGACGCGCAGATGTGCCATATCATCGCCAGCGGAATGTTCAACGGTATCTTTGAGATCGTAGTCCATGATATGCCAAGAGATCGGGCGCTGCGCTATGTGGATCAGCTGCGGGACTTCTACACAGCCGGATGGCTGAAATTGATGGGGCAATAGCCCCACTCTTTTTGCATGGCGGTTAGTTTTTACTAACTTCATGATAAAATATTTTAATTTCTAAGGAGGTATTCTTTTGATGCAAAAAAAGCAAAGCAGTCTGTCCCGTATCTTAAGTTACGCCGGCGGACACAAAAATCTCACCCTGCTGGGCTGTATTCTTTCCGCCCTGTCCGCGGTGCTGGGGCTGCTCCCTTATGTATGCGTCTGGCTGGCGGCGAGGAATGTACTGGAAGCCTGGCCCGATCCTGGCGGAGTCTCCGGCCTGGCCCGCTGGGGCTTAATAGCGGTGTGGACTGCCATCGGCAGTATCGCCCTGTATTTTGCGGCACTCATGTCTACGCATATCGCCGCCTTCCGTACCGCCCGGAACATCCGGCGCGCTGCCATGGCCCATGTGCTGAAACTGCCGCTAGGATTCTTTACGGGAAATCAGTCAGGACGGCTGCGGAAACTCATTGACGACAACGCCGGGCTCACGGAGGATCTGCTGGCTCATAAGCTCCCCGATCTGGCGGGAACCATCGTCACGCCTGTCGCTGCCATCATCATGCTCTTCCTCTTTGACTGGAAAATGGGGCTTTTGTGCCTGCTCACCATGGCGTTGGCCCTGCTGTCCATGTGCCTGATGATGGGCGGTAAAAACGCAGGCTTTTTCCATCGTTATCAGCAGGAAATCGAACGCATGAGCGGCGAAGCGGTGGAGTATGTCCGGGGTATCCCGGTGGTAAAGATGTTCCAGCAGACAGTCTACTCCTTCAAGGCTTTTTACGCCGCCATCAAAGATTACAGCGATCTGGCCAGCCAGTACGCCATGAGCTGCCGTGTGGGGCAGACCTGTTTCCTGACATTTATCAACGGCGCCTTCGCCCTGCTGATCCCGGCGGCGCTGCTTCTGGCATCCGGCGGGGACGTGCGGACAGTGCTTGTCAACTTTATCTTCTACGCTCTGTTTGCTCCCGCCTGCGGCCAGATGATTAACCGGATCATGTATATGAGCGAGGCGGTCATGGAGGCTGACGAAGCCGTGGGGCGTCTGGATGAAATTCTCGGCCAGAAGCCCATGGAAGAAGCCCGCATACAGAAACGCTCGGCAAATGCCGCCGTATCCTTTGACCATGTGACCTTTACTTATCCGGGGGCGGAGCGGCCGGCTCTGGAGGATGTGTCGTTTTCCGTCCGCCCCGGCCAGGTGACGGCTCTGGTAGGGCCATCCGGCGGCGGAAAGACCACAGCCGCCAGCCTGATCCCCCGCTTTTGGGACGCAGACAGCGGCAGCGTTTCCATTGGCGGAGCCAATGTCAAGGAAATGGACACGGAAGACCTGATGAAGCAGGTGGCCTTTGTATTTCAGGATACCCGCCTGTTTAAGGAAAGCCTTCTGGAAAATATCCGGGCCGCCTGGCCGCACGCTTCCAGAGAAGAAGTTCTGTCTGCCGCCCACGCCGCGCAGTGCGGTGACATTCTGGAAAAACTGCCGCAGGGCCTGGATACTGTAATTGGAACGAAAGGCATATATCTCTCCGGCGGCGAACAGCAGCGGATTGCTCTGGCACGGGCCATCCTGAAAGACGCTCCCATCATCGTGCTGGATGAGGCCACCGCTTTTGCCGACCCGGAGAACGAGCATCAGATCCAGAAAGCGTTTGAAGCGCTGACCAAAAACAAAACCGTGCTGATGATCGCGCACCGCCTATCCACAGTACAGGATGCGGACAATATCATTGTCCTAAGCGGCGGGAAAATCGCGGAGCAGGGCAGCCACAGCGACCTGATGAAGAAAAACGGCGTCTACGCCGCCATGTGGACAGATTATCAGCGCAGCGCCCAATGGAAAGTCGGGCGGGAAAGAAGAAATCCCGCAGGGGGATACCTGGATGCCCAAAATGCTGGGCAGGAAAGAGGAAAGGAGGCAGCGGTATGACAAAGAAATTACAGCACATTTTCGCCCTCAGCGAAAAAGGGGCAAAGGATCTGGTGAAAGCCGTTATCTGGTGTTTTGTGTGCAATGTGGCTCTCATGCTCCCTGTCGGGACAGTTTTGTTCACGGTGCAGCACCTTCTCGGCTGCATGGAAAACGGCGGCGGACCTATGGACGGATTCTGGATTTATACAGGCTTTGCCATGGCCGTTCTTATACTGCTGTTCGTCCTCCACTGGTTCCAGTACGCTTCGCTGTATCTGGCGACCTATAAGGAAAGCGCCAATCGGCGGGTGAGCCTGGCGGAAACCCTGCGGCGGCTTCCCCTGTCCTTTTTCGGGAACCGGGACTTAAGCGACCTGACCTCCACCATGATCGCCGACTGCTCCAGCCTGGATCAGATGTTTTCCCACTATGTGCCCCAGCTCTTCGCCTCCATTTTTTCCACGCTGGTGATCGGCGCCGCCATGTTCCTTTGCAACTGGCGGATGGCCCTGGCTGTCTTGTGGGTGGTGCCGGTGGCAATCCTGCTCACAGCAGGAAGCAAGAAGATCCAGGATTCCTTCGGAACAAAAAACATTCTGAATAAGCGGGCGGTGGCCGACTGCATCCAGGAGGGGCTGGAAACCATCCGGGACATCAAAGCATGCAGCCGCCAGGAAGCCTATATGGGAAAACTGGAGGAAAAACTGGCCGCCATGGAAAAGGGCTCCATCCATTCAGAGCTGGCCACCGGCGTGTTCGTTTGCTCTGCCCAGGCATTCCTTCGCCTTGGACTGGCGACCACCATCCTGACTGGCGGAACGCTTCTGGCAGCCGGAGAACTTTCCTTCCTCTATTTTCTGGGATTCCTCTTTGCGGCCGCAAGACTGTATGACCCGCTTGGGCTGGTACTGCAGAATATTGCCGCCACCTTTAATACGAAACTGCAGATCGAACGGATGCGCTCCATTCTGGAACAGCCGGTGCAGACGGGGACGGAGGAGTTTACACCGCAGAATTACGATATCACCTTTGACCACGTTTCCTTTGCTTATCGGGAAGGGGACGGTGTGCTGGAGGATGTGAGCTTCACAGCCAAACAAGGAGAAGTGACCGCCCTTATCGGTCCTTCCGGCGGAGGAAAATCAACCGCCTGCAAGCTGGCCGCCCGGTTCTGGGACGCCACCGGCGGAAAGGTTCTCTTAGGCGGAACGGACGTGTCCACAGTAGATCCGGAGACGCTTCTGCGCTCCTACTCTATGGTATTCCAGGATGTGGTGCTGTTCCGGGATACGGTGATGGAAAATATCCGTCTGGGCCGGCGGGGAGCCGCGGATGAGGAAGTCATCGCCGCTGCCAGAGCCGCCCGGTGCGATGAGTTTATTCAGAAACTTCCCCAGGGCTATCAGACCCTGATCGGCGAAAACGGCTCCACCCTCTCCGGCGGCGAACGCCAGCGGATTTCCATTGCCCGCGCCCTGCTGAAAGACGCGCCTGTGATTCTGCTGGACGAGGCCACCGCCAGTCTGGATGTAGAAAACGAAAGCGCCGTGCAGGAAGCTCTCTCCCGCCTGCTCCAGGGCAAGACGGTACTGGTCATCGCCCACCGGATGCGTACCGTAGCCGGCGCCGACCATATCGTCGTGCTGGAGAACGGCCATGTGGCCCAGCAGGGCACTCCGGCAGAGCTGATGGAACAAGGCGGCCTTTACCGTCGTATGGCGGAACTGCAAAGAGAAGCGGCGCAGTGGAAGCTGGGCGTGTAGCGGCTCTCCCTATATCATGTTTCAGCCATATGTTCAGACGGATTTGATAAGATACTTTTCAACACAACGAAAAAAGCTGAAGCCCTTTAAAAGCAAGGATTTCAGCTTTTTTCTTCATGAAGCATCGGGGATTCGAACCCCGGACAACTTGATTAAAAGTCAAGTGCTCTACCGACTGAGCTAATGCTCCATAGTGATACGCGGAATGAGAACTTCAGAGCTTCCTTTTTACTAATTTATTAAGAAGCTTTTCTGCATCCGCCCAAACTGGGCTAGCTGGATTCGAACCAGCGAATGCAGGAGTCAAAGTCCTGTGCCTTACCGCTTGGCGATAGCCCAAAATTGCTCTCGCAAAGGGTGGATAAAGGGATTCGAACCCTTGGCCTCCAGAGCCACAATCTGGCGCGCTAACCAGCTGCGCTATACCCACC
>CALWQJ010000001.1 GCA_944383645.1 uncultured Merdimonas sp. | reverse complement strand
AGGCGGCTGCCTGGCTGACATCATTCCGACGCTCATCGAGCTGATGGGAATGGAGCAGCCGAAAGAGATGACAGGCAGGTCTCTTCTGGTGAGAAAATAAGGGAGGTGTAAAAGTGGGTATTTTCAGAATTATATTGACGGTTCTGTTTGTTCTGGTATGCATTGCGCTGACGATTGTGGTTCTGATGCAGGAAGGAAAATCCAACGGTCTTGGCGCGATCGCGGGCGGCAATTCCTTCTGGGAGCAGAATAAGGGGCGTTCCGCGGAAGGAAAGCTGGTGCTCTTCACAAAGATACTGGCGGCCTCCTTTATCGTACTGGCGCTGGTACTGAACTTAAGCTTTTTCTAAAGATACGCAGTTTACAAAAGCACTCCCGGGGACTCCGAGGGTGCTTTGTGTTTCCGGAGGGATATGGCAGACAAGACGTTTGAAGAGAGAAAGAAAATCATATATGAATTCATCAGCGATCCCCATTATGTGCCGATGAAGCAAAAGGAGCTGGCGGTGATCCTCCAGGTGGCGAAGGAAGATCGGGAGGAGCTCTCCCGCGCCCTGGAGGAGCTTCTTGGCGAAGGGAAAATCGAGCTTTCCAAGCGGGGACGCTACAGCAAGGCCCAGCCCCGAAAGGCCGTGGGCGTCTTCACAAGCCATGCCAAGGGCTTTGGCTTCGTGTCTGTGGAGGGCCTGGAGCAGGATATTTTTATCGGGGAGAACGATACAGGGGACGCGTTCCTGGGAGATACCGTGGAGGTGGTCATCAAGGGGCGCGGCGGCAGAAGGCCCGAGGGCGTGGTTACGAAGATTCTTGGGCACAGCGTCACGGAGGTGATCGGCACCTTTGAGCGAAGCAAGAATTTTGGCTTCGTGATCCCGGATAACCAGCGGATCAACCGGGATATCTTCATCCCGCTGGAGCGGACGAGAGGAGCCGTCACAGGGCAGAAGGTGACGGCGGAGATCACCGATTACGGCAGGGGCAGGAGGAACCCGGAGGGACGGATCACGCAGATCCTGGGCGAGGCCTCGGATCCGGAGACAGAGGTGCTCTCCATTATCCTGGCCTACGGCCTGCCCATGGAGTTTCCGGAGCGGGTGGAAAACCAGGCGGAGCGGGCAGCGAAGCCTGTGTCGGACGCGGACCGGGCGGGCAGGCTTGACCTCAGGGAGGAGGTCTGCGTGACCATCGACGGCGAGGACGCGAAGGATCTGGACGACGCCGTTTTCCTGAAAAAAGAGGGGGATCAGTATATCCTGGGCGTACACATCGCGGATGTGGCCAATTATGTCCAGGAGAACAGCGCCCTGGACTGGGAGGCGAAGGAGCGGGGGACAAGCGTCTACCTGGCGGATCGGGTGATCCCCATGCTGCCCCGGACCCTGTCCAACGGGATCTGTTCCCTGAATGAGGGTGAAGACCGGCTGGCTTTAAGCTGTATCATGACGCTGGATGAGAGGGGAAGGATTACGGGGCACAGGATTGCGGAATCGGTCATCCGGGTGAACCGCCGCTTGAGCTATACCGGGGTACAGAAGGTGCTGGACGGCGACCCGGAGGAGCAGGCCCGGTACCCGGAGCTGGTGCCCATGCTTCTGGAGATGGAGCATGTGTCGGGACTTCTGCGCAGGCGGCGCAGAAAACGGGGCTCTATTGACTTTGATTTTCCGGAGACGAAGGTGATCCTGGACGAAAAGGGCCATACGGTGGATATCCGGCCCTATGAGAGGAACGCGGCCACGCGGCTCATCGAGGATTTTATGCTGGCGGCCAACGAGACGGTGGCGGAGGATTATTACTGGCAGGCCCAGCCCTTCGTGTACCGGGTGCATGAGAAGCCGGACGCGGATCGGATGCAGAGGCTTGCTACCTTTATCCGCAATTTCGGCTATCAGCTGCGCACGGCCGGGGACGAGCTTCATCCCGGTGAGATTCAGAAGCTTCTGGACCGGATTGCCGGGACGCCGGAGGAAGCCATGCTGAGCCGCCTGACCTTACGCTCCATGAAACGGGCCCAGTACGCCACGGACTGCAGCGGGCATTTTGGGCTGGCAGCCCCTTATTACTGCCATTTCACCTCGCCGATCCGCCGCTACCCGGATCTGCAGATTCACCGCATCATCAAGGAAAATCTGCGGGGCCGCCTGACAGCGGAGAGAGTGGAGCATTACGAAGCCATTCTTTCAGAGGTGGCGAAGCATTCCAGCGAGACAGAGCGCCGGGCCGACGAGGCAGAGCGGGAGACGGTGAAGCTGAAGAAGGTGGACTATATGGAACGCCATATCGGGGAAGAATACGACGGCGTGATTTCCGGCATCACCGCGTACGGACTGTACGTGGAGCTTGCGAATACGGTGGAGGGCCTGGTCCATGTGAATTCCCTGGAAGGGGATTTCTACGAATTCGACGAGAATGCCAGCGAGCTTCGGGGAGCGCGTACCGGCCTTGCGTACCGGCTGGGCGAGAAGGTGCGCGTCCGCGTGAAGGGAACGGACCGGCTCTGCCGGACGATAGATTTTGAGATGGCATAAAGGAGTTGACATGTTATGGGGAAGGATAATTTTAAGCTGGTAGCCAACAATAAAAAGGCTTACCATGATTATTTTATCGACGATACCTATGAAGCGGGCATTTCCCTGGCCGGGACGGAGGTGAAGTCCGTCCGCATGGGCAAATGCAGCATCAAGGAAGCGTTTATCAAAGTGGAAAAAAACGAAGAGGTGTATGTCTACGGCATGCACATCAGCCCTTACGAGAAGGGAAATATTTTTAATAAGGATCCCTTAAGGCCCCGGAAGCTTCTGCTTCACAAGTACGAGATCCGGAAAATCGCCGGGAAGACGGCGGAAAAGGGATATACGCTGGTGCCCTTGCGCGTCTACCTGAAGGGCAGCCTGGTGAAGGTGGAGATCGGGCTGGCCAGAGGAAAGAAGCTGTACGACAAACGGCAGGATATCGCGAAAAAGGATCAGCGCCGGGAGGCGGAGAAGGAATTTAAGGTCAGGAACCTGTAAGAAAAAAGAAAAAGCGGCCATGTATGCAGCAGTCAGCTGTGTATGCGGCTGCTTTTCCGTTTTCGGGTAATCGGAACCTGGCACATCATAAATGCTAACCGTTTTCGGGTGAAAATGTATTGACTTTCCCCATTTTTGGATATATAATACAGGCAGAGACAATGACAGGATTTTTCGAACGGAGGGAAGCTTATGCTGTACGAGGAGCTGAACAGAAGAAAAAAGGAATTGGGCCTTACGACGGAGCAGCTTTCTCAGCTTTCCGGTGTTCCGGCCGGTACGATTAACAAGATCCTGAGCGGAGAGACGCGTTCTCCGCGTTATGATACGATGCAGGCGCTGGAGAAAGCCCTGTATGGCGGGGAAGAGAAGGATTTTTCCAGAATGGGAGCGGTGCGGGAAGCGGCGCCTTATTTCGTCAAGAGGCAGGGACAGTATACGGTGGAGGATTACCGGAAGCTGCCGGAGGATGTGCGGGCAGAGCTGATCGATGGCCAGCTGGTTTTCATGGACGCGCCAGGCTTCACCCACCAGGAGCTTCTCACGGAGCTTCTGTTCGAGCTCAAGCTGTTCATACGGAAGCACGGAGGTCCCTGCCGCGTCCTGCCGTCTCCTCTGGATGTGCAGCTTGACGGGGATGGATATACGATGGTCCAGCCGGATATCACTTTGATCTGCAAAGAAGAAAGAATTACGGAGAAGGGGGTTTTTGGAGCTCCGGATTTCTGTATCGAGATTATTTCCGAATCCACAAGGAAGAAAGACTATGGAATCAAGGTGCAGAAGTATATGAACGCGGGAGTGCGGGAGTACTGGATTGTGGACGCCCAGAGGCGCGCTGTCATTACTTACTGGTTTGAAGGAGAGCTGGCGCCCTATATTTCCGTTTATACATTCCGGGATCGGATCCCGGTACAGATTTACGGCGGCAGTCTGGAGATCGACTTTGGGGAGATCTCGGATCGGATTTGGAAAGCAGAAGCGTAATGAAGTGTTATATAATGTTAAAAGTATTTATAAAAATGTTATAATAATGATAGAAAGTGTTAAAAAAAGAAAATTACGGGTTGATTTTCTGTGAAAATATATTAAAATAAAGATAGCGTTGTGAGCTGAAAGGCAGCGCCGGTGCCAGGAAGGCTTTAAGCCTGCCGCGCTGGCGTTAACGAGAAAAAGGAGAGGAAATCATGATTATCACACAGAAAAAGCCCATCGAAGAACTGATGGCAATGATCGGCGACGCGCAGAAGATCGCGATCCTGGGCTGCGGCAGCTGTGCTACGGCCTGTGCTACCGGCGGCGAGAAGGAGGTTGCGGAGCTGAAGGCGTATCTGGAATCCCAGGGCAAGACCGTGGTAGCTACCGGGATGGCAGATTACTGCTGCATGAATATGGGAGTCAAGACGGCGATGAAGAAGCTGACGGCGGCGGGCCCCGACGCGGTTGTCTGTATGTCCTGTGGAGACGGCGTCCAGGTGGCAGCGAACCACAGCCAGGTCCCGGTATACCCGTCTAACAATACCATGTTCCTGGGCGAGGCGGTGCGTTTTGGACTTTTTGAGGAGGCCTGTCATCTGTGCGGCGACTGTATGCTGGGAAGCACCGGCGGCATCTGCCCCATCTCCCGCTGCGCCAAGTCTCTGGTGAACGGTCCCTGCGGCGGCCAGAAGAATGGGAAGTGCGAGGTCAATCCGGAGAACGACTGTGCGTGGATTATGATTTACAGGCGTCTGGAGGCTCTGGGACAGCTGGACAAGCTGGCGAAGAGAAGAGCGGACAAAGGATATGAGAAGGTGGCATATCCCAGAACAATTAATATCAGGGGGAACAAGTAATGGGCATGTTGGAAAAAGCGCTGGAAGGCGGAAAATTTGGTGTAACCGTTGAGATGGCCCCTCCCAAGGGATATGATTTTACCGAGCAGATGGAGGCGGCCGAGCTTCTGAAGGGAAAGGTGCACGGCGTCAATGTGACAGATATGCAGTCCGCGTGCCTGAAGGCCTCTTCCCTGGGGCTGTGCATTAAGCTGAAGCAGGCAGGGCTGGACCCGATTATCCAGGTGACGGGCCGTGACAGGAGCCGTATGGGAATTCTGGGCGACATGCTTTCTGCGGCAGCCTTTGGCATCGATACGATGCTGGCGCTGACCGGAGATCATCCGACCGTAGGAGACTGCAAGCAGTCCAAGCCGGTCTATGATCTGGATTCCGTGGGAATCCTGCATATGCTGACGGCAATGGAAGCCACAGACAAGGACTGCGGCGGCAATCCCATCGAGGGAGGCGCTCCCTCTTTCTATAAAGGAGCAGTCGTAACGCCCGTCTACGATCCCCTTCCGCTGCAGATCAATAAGCTGCGCCAGAAGGTGGAGGCAGGCGCGCAGTATATCCAGACCCAGGGCATCTTCGATATGGAGAGCCTGAAGCGGTTCATGGATGAAGTGGACAAGGCAAATATCCATACGCATATCATGGCCGGAATCATCCCGCTGAAGGCCGCCGGCATGGCGAAATACATGAATGAGAATGTGCCGGGCATCGCGGTGCCGCAGGATATGATTGACCGCCTGGCAGCTGCGGCAGCCGAGGGCAAGGCCAAGGGCGTCAAAGGACTTCCCACCCAGCTTGGCATCGAGATGGCGGCGGAGATGATCGCGAAGATCAAGGACGAGGGAATCTGCGACGGCGTACATATCATGGCCATCGGCGCGGAGAAGAACGTGCCGAAGATCTTGGAGAAGGCCGGACTTACCATAGAATAGGAACAGACAGGGGATGTTTCCAACCGCAGGGAGGAGACATCCCCACTGCTGTTTTTGGCAGGTTTGAAAAAATGAAAAAAGTCCTTGAAGTGCCCCTAATCTTATAGTATAATGAATCAGATTTAGGGGCATAAAGGACAACGCGTGTGCAAAGAGGCAGGAACTGTCTTTTTTTTTTGAAAAAATAAGTTGCAGTGTGAACTGGTAATTGAAATTTAAGCGCGCGGGAAGAAAGAAAGGAACGGGTGGACTATGAAAGCTTTTCTGATACTGGAAGACGGACATGTGTTTACGGGCACCAGCATAGGGGCGCAGCGCGAGGTGATAAGCGAGATTGTATTTAATACCTCTATGACAGGATATCTGGAGGTGCTGACCGATCCGTCCTATGCGGGACAGGCCGTGGTCATGACTTATCCGCTGATTGGCAATTACGGCGTCTGTTATGAGGACATGGAATCGGAGCGGCCCTGGCCGGACGGCTATATCGTGCGGGAGCTTTCCAGAATCCCCAGCAATTTCCGCAGCCAGGATACGATTCAGCATTTCCTGGAGAAATATGAGATTCCGGGGATCGCCGGCATCGACACCCGCGCGCTGACGAAGATTTTGCGGGAAAGCGGCACCATGAACGGTATGATTACTACGAAGGAGTACGCTTCCCTGGACGAGGTGCTTCCAAGGATCAAGGCCTACGCCACGGGCAAGGTGGTGGAGAGGGTGACCTGTAAGGAGAAAAAGGCGCTGGAAAACGACGGCCTGAAGGTGGCCCTTCTCGATCTGGGCGCGAAGAAAAACATCGCCCGTTCGCTTCATGAGAGAGGCTGCGAGGTGACCATTTATCCGGCCCATACGAAGGCGGAGGAGATCATCGCGGCCCGTCCCGACGGAATCATGCTTTCCAACGGCCCTGGGGACCCCAAGGACTGCGGCCCGGTTATCGATGAGATCCGAAAGCTTTACGAGACGGATATCCCGATCTTTGCCATCTGCCTGGGCCACCAGCTCATGGCTCTGGCCACCGGGGCGGATACCTACAAGCTGAAATATGGCCACCGGGGCGGCAACCATCCGGTGCGGGATCTGGAGACGGGAAAGGTCTACATTTCCTCCCAGAACCACGGCTACGCAGTGGATGCGAAGAGCCTCGACCCGGCTGTGGCTGTGCCGGCCTTTGAAAATGTGAACGACCATACCAACGAGGGACTGCGCTATACGGGCAAGAACATCTTTACCGTACAGTTCCATCCGGAGGCCTGCCCGGGCCCCCAGGATTCCAGCTATCTGTTTGACCGTTTTATCAAGAGCATGGAGGTGAAGAAGAATGCCTAAGAATCCTTCGATTAAAAAAGTTCTCGTCATCGGCTCCGGCCCCATCGTCATCGGCCAGGCGGCGGAGTTTGACTACGCAGGCACCCAGGCCTGCCGTTCCTTAAAGGAGGAGGGCGTCGAGGTCGTTCTTCTCAACTCCAACCCGGCCACGATCATGACGGATAAGGATATCGCTGATCATGTATATATCGAGCCGCTGACCGCAGAGGTGGTGGAGCAGCTGATCTTAAAAGAACAGCCTGACAGCGTGCTGCCCACCCTGGGCGGCCAGGCGGGACTGAACCTTGCTATGGAGCTGGAGGAGTGCGGCTTCTTAAGGGAGCATAATGTGCGCCTCATCGGAACCACCTCCGAGACGATTAAGAAGGCGGAGGACCGTCTGGAATTTAAGAGCACCATGGAAAAGATCGGCGAGCCGGTGGCTGCCTCCCTGGTGGTGGAGAGCGTGGAGGATGGAATTGCCTTCGCGAATCAGATCGGCTACCCGGTGGTGCTGCGCCCTGCCTACACCCTGGGCGGAAGCGGCGGCGGCATCGCCCATAACCAGGAGGAGCTGGAAGAAATTTTGGCCAACGGCCTTCGGCTTTCCCGCGTGGGCCAGGTGCTGGTGGAGCGCTGCATCGCCGGCTGGAAGGAAATCGAGTACGAGGTGATGCGCGACAGCGCCGGCAACTGCATCACCGTATGTAATATGGAAAATATCGACCCGGTGGGCGTGCATACCGGAGACAGCATCGTGGTGGCTCCCTCTCAGACCCTGGGGGACAAGGAGTACCAGATGCTGCGTACCTCCGCCCTGAACATCATCACAGAGCTTGGCATCACCGGAGGCTGCAACGTGCAGTACGCCCTCCATCCGGAGAGCTTTGAGTACTGCGTCATCGAGGTCAACCCCCGTGTGAGCCGGTCTTCCGCCCTGGCCTCCAAGGCGACGGGCTATCCCATTGCCAAGGTGGCGGCGAAGATTGCTCTGGGCTATACCCTGGATGAGATTCCGAACGCCATTACCGGACAGACCATGGCAAGCTTCGAGCCCATGCTGGATTACTGCGTGGTGAAGCTGCCCCGCCTGCCCTTCGATAAATTCATCAGCGCCAAGCGGACCCTGACCACCCAGATGAAGGCCACCGGCGAGGTCATGGCCATCTGCGACAATTTCGAGGGCGCCCTGATGAAGGCCATCCGCTCCCTGGAGCAGCATGTGGACAGCCTGCTGTCCTATGATTTCACGGCTCTTTCCAGAGAGGAGCTTCTGCGGCAGCTTGAGGTGGTGGACGACCGCCGGATCTGGGTCATCGCGGAAGCCGTCCGCCGGGGCATCTCCTATGAGGAGATCCACGCCATCACGAAGATTGATCTGTGGTTCATCGACAAGATCGCGATCCTGACCGAGATGGAAGAGGCCCTGAAAAACCAGGAGCTGACGGCAGAACTCTTAAAAGAGGCGAAGCGCATCGAGTTTCCGGACAGCGTGATTGCCCGCCTGACCGGAAGGACGGAGGAGGAGATCCGGGAGCTGCGCTATGAAAACGGCATCACCGCCTCCTATAAGATGGTGGATACCTGCGCGGCGGAGTTCGCGGCCAGCACGCCCTACTATTATTCGGTATTCGGAAGTGAGAACGAGGCGGAGAGCTCCGGCGATCGGAAGAAGGTGCTGGTGCTGGGCAGCGGTCCCATCCGCATCGGCCAGGGCATCGAGTTCGACTTCTGCTCGGTACACTGTACCTGGGCCTTTTCCAAAGAAGGCTACGAGACCATTATCATCAACAACAACCCGGAGACGGTCAGCACGGACTTCGATATCGCGGATAAGCTGTATTTCGAACCGCTGACCCCGGAGGATGTGGAAAACGTGGTGCGGCTTGAGAAGCCGGACGGAGCCGTGGTGCAGTTTGGCGGCCAGACGGCCATCAAGCTGACGGAAGCCCTGATGAAGATGGGCGTGCCCATCCTGGGTACCTCGGCGGAAAACGTGGACGCGGCCGAGGACCGGGAGCTTTTCGATGAGATCCTGGAGCAGTGCGGCATCCCCAGACCCAAGGGACACACGGTATTTACGGCGGAGGAGGCCAAGAAGGCCGCAGGTGAGCTTGGCTATCCGGTGCTGGTGCGCCCCTCCTACGTGCTGGGCGGCCAGGGCATGCAGATCGCCATTAACGACAAGGATGTGGAGGAGTTCATCGGCATCATCAACCGTTACACCCAGGAGCATCCGATTCTGGTAGACAAGTATCTCCAGGGCAAGGAGATCGAGGTGGACGCGGTCTGCGACGGCGAGGACATCCTGATTCCGGGAATCATGGAGCATATCGAGCGGGCCGGCATCCATTCCGGCGACAGCATCTCCGTGTATCCGGCCAGAAGCATCAGCGCGAAGGTAAAAAAGACGATCGAGGAGTATACGAGGCGGCTGGCCCGTTCCCTCCATGTCATCGGTCTTATCAATATTCAGTTTATCGCGGTGGGCGACGAGGTATATGTCATCGAGGTAAATCCCCGATCCAGCCGTACCGTGCCTTATATCAGCAAGGTGACGGGCATTCCCATCGTGCCGCTGGCCACCCGGGTGATTCTGGGCCATAAGATCCGGGAGCTTGGCTATGAGCCGGGACTGCAGCCGGAGGCGGATTATTACGCCATTAAGATGCCGGTCTTCTCCTTTGAGAAGATCCGGGGCGCGGATATCAGCCTGGGGCCGGAGATGAAGTCCACCGGCGAGTGCCTTGGCATCGCGAAGACCTTCAATGAGGCTCTTTACAAGGCCTTTCTGGGAGCGGGGATCCGGCTGCCGAAATACAAAAACATGATTATCACAGTCCGGGATGAGGATAAGGCGGAGGCAGTGGAAATCGCGAAGCGCTTTGAAGCCCTGGGCTACCGCATCTATGCCACCAAGGGGACGGCGAGGGCTCTTCTGGAGGCGGATGTGTCCGTGCGCCTGACCAGAAAGCTGGAGCAGGAGTCTCCGAACATCCTGGATCTGATCCTGGGACATCAGATCGATCTGGTCATCGACACGCCCTCCCAGGGTGTGGAGCACAGCCATGACGGCTTTATCATCCGGCGCAACGCCATCGAGACCGGCGTCAATGTGCTGACAGCCATCGATACGGCAAAGGCCCTGGTGACCAGCCTGGAGAACACGGACGCGAAAGATCTGACGCTGATTGATATAGCGAAGATCTGACGGAGATAAGAAAACAAGGGAAAAAGGAATTTTGTACATCCCTGCCCGCGGACTGCCATGGAAAGAAGAGGAAAAGGCCTCTGCTTTCCGTGCGCAGTCTCTTTTGGCATTACACCCTTGGCACACTGACGCTATATGGGGACCGACGCTATACGGGGCAGAAAAAAGAGAGGAGGCAGCGGCGTGAGACTGTCTACAGCAGCGCAGATGAAGGAGATGGACAGACGGGCCATCGAGGAGAGAGGGATTCCCTCCCCGGTTCTGATGGAAAGGGCGGCGCGCCACGTGGCGGAGGAAACGGTCCGGTTTCTGGAAAGGGAGAACCGCTCCTGCGGCAGGCGGCATTACCGGGCCGCAGTCTTCTGCGGCCCGGGCAACAACGGAGGCGACGGCGCAGCCGCCGCACGCTTTCTGGCGGAAAGAGGGCTGGAGACGAGGGCCTTTCTGGTGGGAAGCCGGGAAAAGATGACGGCGGACACCCGCCTGATGGTGGAGCGCCTTGCGCAGGCCGGGCTTGCGCTGGAGGACTGGCAGACGGAGGAGCAAAAGGACTGGTGCGCCTGCGCGGATCTGATCCTGGACGCCCTTCTGGGCGTCGGCCTGAGGGGTGAGGTGCGCCCGGGCGTGAAGGAGACGATTCTCTGGCTGGATTCTCTGGACAAGCCGGTGCTGGCTGTGGACATCGCCAGCGGAATCCACTCGGATACCGGAGAGGTGATGGGAGCCGCCCTGCACGCGGCGGTGACCGTGACCTTTACCCTTCCGAAATTCGGGCATCTCGAGGGACAGGGAGGCTATTATACGGGAGAGCTTAAGACGGCTGACATCGGGATCCCGGAAGACGTCGTGGAGCAGGTGCTGGCAGAGAAAGACGATGAGGGAAAGGCTCCGGTCTTTGAAGCCTGCGATGGGGCCTGCGCCGGAAGGCTTCTTCCCAGGCGCCGTCCAGATGGCCATAAGGGAACCTTCGGAAGGGTGTTCATTATGGGCGGAAGCATAGGCCTTACAGGGGCCCCGGTGCTGGCCTCACGGGGAGCGGCCCGCTGCGGAAGCGGCCTGATTTTCCTTGGCGTTCCGGAGAGCATTTACCCGGTTACGGCGGCTTCCTGTCTGGAGGTGATGCCTTCTCCTCTTTCGGATCAGAACGGCAGAATTTCCTCCAGGGCGTTCTTTCAGATTCTGGAACGGCTGAATTCCTGTGACGCGGGCCTGATTGGGCCTGGGCTTGGGAGGAGCCAGGAGCTGTCTCTTCTGGTCTGCAAGCTGCTGGAGCAGACGGCGGTTCCCCTGGTGCTGGACGCGGACGGCCTGTACGCGGTGAAGGACAGAAAGGAGCTTCTGCGGCAGAGGCAGGAGAAGGGACTTGTGACGATTCTGACGCCCCACGAGGGCGAGTTCGCCTATCTAGGCGGAGATCTGTCCCTGGGCCGCAGGAGGGCGGCGCTTCGTTTCGCGGAAAGGTACGGCTGCATCCTGGCGCTGAAAGGGCCCGCCACTGTCACGGCGTCGCCGGATGGAAGGGTTTATATCAACACGACGGGCAACAACGGAATGGCTAAGGGCGGAAGCGGCGACGTGCTGGCCGGCATGGTGCTTTCTTTCCTGGGACAGGGAATGGAGCCTGTAGAGGCGGCCGCCCTGGCGGTCTATCTCCATGGCCTGGCGGGGGACCTGTGTCGGGACCGGCTGGGGGAATACGGCATGCTGCCAGGGGATCTGGCAGAGGAGATCCCTGCCGCCATTCTAAGACTCCAGGGGAAGACCGGCCGCCGGAACCGGACGATTCCACAGGAACGGATTTCGCAGGAACGAATTCCACAGGAATAGATTTCACAGGAACGAGGGATATAAGGCTATGGTAGATATGAAAAGCCTGCTGACAATGCAGGGCATGATGTTTCTGATGATTCTGATCGGCGCGGGAATGCGGAAAATCCAGATTGTGACGACGGAAGGGCGCAGAAGCATGACAAACCTGGTGGTGAACCTGATTCTCCCCAGCAATATCCTCTACGCCTTTTCCAAAGCGGACGCTTCGGCCTTCCGTTCCATGCTGGTGGTGGTGGCGATGGCTTTTCTGATTCAGCTGGCCTGGTACCTCTTAAGCAGGGTGCTCTGGAGAGGGATGGATGAGAGCCGCAGAGGGGTGATGCGCTACGCCTTTCAGTTTTCCAACTGCGGCTACCTGGGAAATCCGGTGATCGAAGGGCTTTACGGAGCGCCGGGGCTCGTCTACGCCTCTGTCTTTCTGCTGCCGGTCCGGCTCTTTATGTGGAGCGTCGGCCTGGAATGCTTTCAGAAGGGGGCGGGAAGCCTTCGGAAAACCATCGAGAGGGCGCTGACGCACCCCTGCGTCGTGGCTACGATTCTCGGCGTGGTGTGGATGTTTTTCCCGGTCGGGCTGCCGGATTTCCTCTATAATACGATTTCCGGCTTTAACCAGTGCCTGACGCCCATGACCATGCTGGTCATCGGCTTTATCATGGCGGAGACGGATCTGAAGAAAATGTTCTGTAAGGATCTGTTTGTCATCACGGTTCTGCGCCTCCTGCTCCAGCCCCTGGCGGTGCTGGCGGCCTGCAGGCTTCTGAACCTGGAAACCCTGGTGGCAGAGGTGGTCACGGTCCTGGTGTCCATGCCGGTGGCGAATACCACGGCTCTTCTGGCCTCCCAGCATGACTGCGATTATACTTTCGCCAGCAACGTGGTAGTGTTTACGACCCTGGTATCGATGATTACCATTCCGCTGTACAGCCTGCTGGTGGGGGCTGTCTTTGCCTAGGAGGCGGCGCTGCCGCTGCCTGAAGAGCGGCGCGGGCAGCGGCCAGCGGGCACTTGCCGGGGCTTTTGATTTATGATAAGATGTGCAGAGAAAAGGAGAGAACGGCATTGAAATGGAATAAATACACTTTAAAGACGAGGACGGAGGCCGAGGATCTGATTAGCTCCATGATGCAGGACGCAGGGATTGAGGGTATCGAGATCGAGGATAAGGTGCCCTTAAGCCAGCGGGATAAGGAGCAGATGTTCGTGGACATCCTGCCGGACGCGCCGGAGGACGACGGCGTGGCGTATATCAGCTTTTATCTGGAGCCGGAGGACGATCAGGCGCAGATGCTAGAGCGGGTGCGGGAAGGCCTGGATGAGATCCGAAGCTGGGGCGTGGATGTGGGCGAAGGAACGATTGCGGCGTCCGAGACGGAGGACAAGGACTGGATCAACAACTGGAAGGAATTTTTCCATCAGTTCTATGTGGACGACATCCTGATCAAGCCCTCCTGGGAAGAGGTGCAGCCGGAGGATCGGGATAAGCTTCTGATCCAGATTGACCCGGGCACGGCCTTTGGCACGGGCATGCATGAGACGACCCAGCTGTGCATCCGCCAGCTTCGCAAATACCTGACGCCGGAGACGGTGCTGCTGGATGTGGGCACAGGCAGCGGCATTCTGTCCATCATCAGCCTGAAACTGGGGGCGAAGCACGCGGTGGGAATCGATCTGGACCCCTGCGCGCTGGAGGCCGTGAAGGAGAACATGGAGGTCAACGGCATCGATCCCGCCTCCTTTGAGATGCTGATTGGAAATATTATCAGCGAGAAGGAGGTTCAGGACCGGGTGGGCTGCGGCTGCTATGACATTGTCGTGGCGAATATCCTGGCGGAGGTGCTGGTGCCCCTGACGCCGGTGATCCTCTCTCAGTTAAAGCCCGGCGGAATCTATATCACGTCCGGCATCATTGATGACAAGGAGGACCTGGTGGTGAAGACCGTAAAGGACTGCGGCCTCACGGTGCTGGAGGTGACGCACCAGGGGGAATGGGTCAGCGTGACGGCCCGGAAGGAACAGTAAGGGATCGGTAAAGGAGCCTGGTTATGCATCGTTTTTTTGTGGAGCCCTCCCAGATTGGAGAAAAGGAAATCGTAATTACCGGGTCGGATGTGAACCACATCCGGAACGTTCTGCGGATGCGGGCGGGGGAGGAGCTTCTGGCCGCCGATGGGCAGGGCAGCGAATACCGCTGTATTTTAAGAGAGCTTCAGGACAGTGAGATCCGGGCGGAGATCTGCCGGAAGTTTAGCGGCAGCGCGGAGCTTCCCTCGAGGATCACGCTGTTTCAGGGACTGCCCAAAAGCGATAAGATGGATCTTATCATCCAGAAATGCGTGGAGCTGGGCGTCTTCCGTATTGTGCCTGTGACCACGAAGCGCACGGTGGTAAAGCTGGACGCGAAAAAGGAGGAAAGCCGCAGAAAGCGGTGGACGGCTGTCTCGGAGAGCGCCGCCAAGCAGTCAGGGCGCGGCATTATCCCGGAGATCTCCGGGGTCCGGGGCTTTAAGGAGGCTGTGGAGGAAGCCGGGGAGCTGGACGTCTGCCTGATTCCCTATGAGAAGGCGGAAAACATGGCCCGCACCCGGGAAATCCTGTCCGGAATTCCCGCAGGAGCCTCCATCGGCGTGTTCATCGGGCCGGAGGGCGGCTTCGAGGAAGAGGAAGTCCGGGAGGCCATGGAGGCGGGCGCGCGGCCCATCACCCTGGGGCGGCGCATCCTGCGCACGGAGACGGCTGGGATGGCTGTGCTGGCCATGCTTGGATATCTGCTGGAGGAATAGACGAAATGGAAATATATCTGGACAATTCAGCGACGACCCGCTGCTACGAGGGCGCGGCGAAGCTGATGTATGAATTGATGACGGAGCATTATGGCAACACCTCTTCCATGCACCAGAGGGGCGTGGAGGCGGAGCGGTATCGGAGAGAGGCCGCGAAGCTGATCGCCCGCAGCATGAAGGTGGAGGAAAAGGAGATCTGCTTTACCTCCGGGGGCACGGAGAGCGATAATCTGGCGCTGCTGGGCTGCGCCCGGGCGAACCGGCGGGCGGGAAAGCATCTGATCACCACCAGCTTTGAGCACGCGGCTATCTTGAATACCATGAAAGAACTGGAAGAGGAAGGCTTCCGCGTGACCTATCTGCCGGTGGACGAGCGGGGAATCGTGCGTCTTTCGGATCTGGAGGAGGTCCTCTGTGACGACACGATTCTGGTCTCTGTCATGTACGTCAATAACGAAATCGGATCGGTGCAGCCCATCCAGGAAATCG
Organism: uncultured Merdimonas sp.; assembly: GCA_944383645.1. Lineage (GTDB taxonomy): Bacteria > Bacillota > Clostridia > Lachnospirales > Lachnospiraceae > Laedolimicola. The sequence goes on along the minus strand of CALWQJ010000001.1, from coordinate 46,277 downwards.
GGGAGCTTCTGAAAAAGCAGAATCACAAAATCCTCTTCCATGTGGATGCGGTGCAGGCCTACGGGAAATTCCGCATTTATCCGAAGAAGCTGGGTATCGATCTTATGAGCGTCAGCAGCCACAAGATCCACGGGCCCAAGGGAGTCGGCTTCCTTTATGTGGATGCCGGCGTGAAGATTCAGCCCATTTTGTTCGGCGGCGGCCAGCAGCGGGATCTGCGCTCCGGCACGGAAAACGTTCCCGGCGTGGCGGCCATGGCGGAGGCTGTGAAAGAGATTTATACCGGTTTTGAGGAAAAGACAGAGCGGCTGTATTCCCTCAGGGAGTATTTCATCCAGGAAATCAAACGGATCGAGGGAACGGTGGTGAACGGCCCCCAGGGCCGGGAGGGAGCGCCCCACATCGTAAGCGTCAGCTTCGCGGGCGTCCGAAGCGAGGTGCTGCTCCACGCCCTGGAGGACAAGGGCATCTATGTATCCGCCGGGTCGGCCTGCTCCTCCAACCATCCGGCGCCCAGCCGGACGCTTCAGGCTATTGGAGTGAAAAAGGAGCTTCTGGAGTCTACGCTCCGGTTCAGCTTCTGCGAGTTTACCACAAAGGAGGAGCTGGATTACACGCTGGCCGCCTTAAGGGAGCTGCTGCCGGTGCTTCGGCGGTTCACGAGACGTTAGGAAAGGGGAAAGAGATGTTTCACGCGTTTTTGATAAAATATGGAGAGATTGGAATCAAGGGCAAGAACCGCTACCTGTTTGAGGACGCGCTGGTGGCCCAGATCCGCCACGCCTTAAAGCAGGTGGATGGGGAATTCCGGGTAACCAAGGAGCAGGGCCGCATTTACGCGGAGGCCCTGGGAGATTACGATTATGACGAGGCGGTGGAGGCCCTGCGCCGGGTATTCGGCATCGTGGGGATCTGCCCGGTGGTGATTTTAGAGGATCAGGGCTTTGACAGCCTGGCAAAGTCCGTCGTTTCCTATCTGAAGGAGCGTTATGGCGAAGACTGCGGCAAGACCTTCAAGGTTCACGCCAAGAGGGCGCGCAAGACCTATCCCATGGCATCCATGGAGATGAACGCGGAGCTTGGAGGGAGGATCCTGGACGCCTTCCCGAAGATGAAGGTGGACGTCCATGAGCCGGAGCTGATGCTTCACATCGAGGTCCGCGAGAAGATTTATCTGTATTCGGATGTGATCCCTGGACTGGGCGGCATGCCCATCGGGACGAACGGGAAATCTATGCTGCTGCTCTCCGGCGGCATCGACAGCCCGGTGGCCGGATATATGGTGGCGAAGCGCGGCGTGAAGATCGACGCGGTCTATTTCCACGCGCCGCCCTACACCAGCGAGCGGGCGAAGCAAAAAGTAGTGGATCTGGCGGAAAAAGTCTCCCGCTTCACCGGCCCCATCTACCTGTATGTGGTAAACTTTACGGACATCCAGCTTTACATTTATGAGAAGTGCCCCCACGACGAGCTGACGATCATCATGCGCCGCTATATGATGCGGATCGCCGAGCGGATCGCGGAAAAGACCGGCTGCCTGGGCCTCGTCACCGGCGAGAGCATCGGCCAGGTGGCAAGCCAGACGGTTCCAAGCCTGGCAGCCACGAACGAGGTCTGCACGATGCCCGTCTTCCGTCCGCTGATTGCCTTTGACAAGGAAGACATCGTCACCATCGCCAAGCAGATCGACACCTACGAGACGTCCATCCAGCCCTTCGAGGACTGCTGCACGATCTTTGTGGCGAAGCATCCGGTGACAAAACCGAATATCCATGTGATCAAACGCTCCGAGCTGAAACTGGCGGAGAAGATCGACGAGATGGTGGATAAGGCCATCGAGACGGCAGAGCTGATCGTGGTGGGGTAACCCCCGCCCGGTCAGCTTTTTCCATAGCTTTGCGTCCCGGATTGCAGCGAAAAATAAAAAAATTAAAAAAAACTTCGTCGAAATCTGTTTTTCATCCGTCTAACAGATATAAGACAAATTAAGACAAAGAAAAAAGGAGACAAACCTATGAAGAAGAACACGGTATCACTTTTACTGGCGGCGTCCGCCCTTGTTTTTATGGCAGGCTGCGCAGGAGGAGCAAAGAACAGTGCGGCGCAGAAGGATGAAACGGTAAACGAGTCCCAGGCACAGACAGATGCAGTAGATGCAGTAGATTCTGAAGCGGCAGGCACGGAAGAGGCCGGCCTTAAGTCTCAGGAAGCCTTTTCCTGGCTCCCGGCAGACGTGGTGCGGGAGAAATCCGAGACGGAACCGAATGAGGAACTTCGAAAGCTGATTGCGGAATATTATGAGATTCCGGACGATGAACTGGCGGATTCCCGGTATTACTATAACTACGTGGATCTGGACAGCGATGGGACGAACGAGATTTTCGCAGTCGTGGTGGGAAGCTATACCAGCGGAAGCGGCGGCTCCTCGGCTCTCTGGTGCGAAGAGCAGGATGGCGCTCTGGCGGTAAAGCAGGCCTTTACCCAGGTCAATCTGCCGGTCATCGTTGTGGACAACGAGGAGGGCGGCCCCAAAGACCTGATTCTGGAGCGTTCCGGCGGCGGAGCGGAAACAGAGTATGTGAAGCTTTCCTGCACAGACGGCGTGTACACGAACGTCTCTGATGCGGAGGCAGTGAGCGGCCTGGAGAGCGTACAGGGCGTGGCGGTTCTCTGCAACGACCTGGCGGACGATATGCAGACGGGAAATTACCTGACCCTTGAGGGAGTATGAAAAGGCAGATAGGAAAGCACGAATTTGCGGAAAAAATCATGGAAAACCGTAAGCGGTTTTACTGCATTGCCTACAGTTATGTGAAAAACGAGCAGGACGCCCTGGACATTGTCAGCGAGGCCTCCTGCAAGGGCCTGCTGCACTTAAAAGATCTGGACAGCGCGGAATATTTTGTGACCTGGATGACACGGATTATCGTAAATACCTCGATTGATTTTATCCGGAAAAATTCCCGCCTGGCTCCGCTTCCGGAGGATTCCGGCGGATATCCGGAGGCGGCGCAGGCAGGAGAGGCTTCGGAGACCGGGCCCGATCGGGAATCCCTGATGGATCTCTACAACGCGCTGGACATCCTGGAGCCGGAGGAGCGCACCTACATTGTGCTGCGCTATTTCGAGGCCTACAATTTCCGGGAGATCGCCCAGATGCTGCGGCTTCCGGAGAGCACCGTGAAGTCGCGGTCCTACAGAGCGCTGGACAAAATGAAACGACACATGACTGGAGGATAGAACTATGGATGCGGAAAGATTTGCTTATGAGAATATAGAGATACCCGACGACCGGCTTGTCCAGGCGATTTACGCCGGAATGGGAAGGGCGGAGCGGATACGCCGGAAGAAACGCCTGTCAGCCTCCCTTACGGCTGCCGCCGCCGCGTTCGCTTTGCTTTTTTGCAGCGCGAACATCCCGTCCGTGTACGCTTACGCCAGCGGGCTTCCCGTGGTGGGAGAGTTCGTCCGGGCGCTCCATATCGGGGGCGGCGGGAAGACGACCCTGCATGAGGGTATTTCTGTGGAGGTGGTGGACAGCGAGCTGATCGTCCGCTTCGTAAATCAGGGACGGACTACAGATACGGTGGTTCCCTACAGGGTCCAGGGGCACGACGCGCCCTGCCGGATCGACCTGTCCCTGAAAAGCCTGACGGAGGAAGAATATGAAAAGCTGGAGGCCCAAATTCGGGAAATGAAGGGCGTATCGGACGTCTACCGTACTCTTTCGCTGGAAAAGGATACCGTGAGCTTCACCATTGTCCTCAACCGCCTGTATGATTACGAGGTGATGGAGCAGATTTTCCCGGGAACGCTCTCCGTGCGCCTGTTCCAGGACGCCTATTATACAGCGGAGGAAAATGCGCCTGAGCAGCAGGTCTATTATCTGCGGACAGAGGGTATGGAGCAGGATGACAGCCTTCGGGCGCTGCTTGAGAAATATAAGGCGGAGGAGCCGTCGCAGGTGAGGACGCAGGAAGGAAGCTTTATCCTGGCAATCGGAGAATTTGACACCAGAGAAGAGGCAGAAAAAAGGCTTTTGGAGCTTCAGGAAAGCTATGCCGGGGCGGCGGAGCTGCAGGTGGGCAGCGGGATGGCGAAGGAAGTTCCGGAATAGGTTAAAGGACAAAGAGGAAGGGGATCGCTTGCGGCAAAAACATATGCTGCAGGGGATCCCATTTCTGTTTGTTTAATTCTATGGACCAAAATAAAGTGAATCAAATGATTTCCTTCCTTTGCAGACGAATAAAGAAAGGCTTTACACCTCGTGCGTTTTTCAGTATGATATACGGATGAGAACGAGAGAAAGACAGCAGGACGCACGAGGTAGAATATGGTAAATTTGAACACCAGACAAAGCAAATGCCTGAAGCTTTTATGGCAGGAAAAGGAATTTCGTTCCGCAGGATATCTGGCAGAGAGACTCCAGGTATCAGATAAGACCGTACTGCAGGATTTGAAAGTGATTCAGGAATACCTGGATCCATTTCATGTGACTCTGATCCGGAAAACAGGAAGAGGGATTTATCTTCCGGATAAGGCCAGGGGAAATCAGGACCTGATCAACAGCCTGAATCTGGAACGGGAGGAAAAGGGTCCTATGTCCACAGAGTGCAGGCGCCGGGAGATCATTAAGCGGCTGCTGCTTCTGGACCGAAACGGTCTTTCCATACAGAGGCTTTCGGAAGAATTTTATGTAAGCAGAGCCAGTATTTCCAATGATTTCAAATACGTGGAACGCTGGGGAGAGCAGTATCAGCTGAAATTGGTGGCAACCCGTAAGGGAAGACTGTTGACAGGACAGGAGAAGGGGATTCGCCATGCCATCGCTGCCTGGATTCGGGAGAGCAGTCCTTCTAAAAACACGGAGATTACACCGGGAGAATATATGGAGTCCAGAGAGGACAGCCAGTTTGTACATACAGGGATTTTCGATGAGGAAGAGATCGGTTTGTCCGGGGAAATGATGGAGTACCTGGAGAGGGAATGCGGGTATACCATTTCAGAGCCCTATTACAGTTATCTGCGGGATCACATACTGATTTCCATATCCCGCGCGAGGAGAAAACATGTGATAGAGCCGGAACAGGATAATTCTCTGGGAATGCAGCAGACTCAACTGGATCTCGCCTATGGGCTTTTGGAAATTGCGCAGAAAAAATGGGCGATTCCGGAACAGGAAATTCATTATCTGTATAAGTACCTGATCTCTTCGGATATCGGACCAAAGAAATCCAAAAAAAACGGTACGGGAAAAACACAATCCTTTGATTTGGCCCGTACGGTGGCGCAGGAGATGAGTGGCTGCATTCTGAAAGCCTTGCGCATTACCGTGGACGATGATTCGGAACTGATGAACGGGCTGCTGCGGCATGTGCGTCCGATGTTGAACCGAATGAAATACGATATTCATATTCAGAGCAGTATTCTGAAAGATATGCAGGAAAATTATGGGGAACTTTTGGGCCTGTGCCAGTCAGCTCTGTGGTGTGTCTGCAAAAAGTATTCTTTGAAGGAGGTCAGTCTGGAAGAGGCGTCTTATATCGCGGCCTATTATCAGGCTCTTTTGGAGACGGAGCGTCTGGAAAAAAAGATTTTGGTGGTATCCAACAGCGGGTTCGGAACCCGGCAGCTTTTGGTAACGAAGCTGAAGCAGTATTTTCCGACTTATGAAATCGTGGATGTGGTCTCTATGATTCAACTGGAAAAGAGAACAGATCTGGAACAAATGGATTTTCTGATTTCTACCGTTCCGCTGGAAAACATTTCTTCTCCCTGTATCCTGGTTTCTTCTGTCATGTCAGATACGGATATCCGCAATATTCAGGATACGATTTCAAAAAGCTGGCTGGAACAGGAGCTTTCGCTTCCGCTTTTTCAAAAACAGTATGGGGAAGGAAAGCTGGAGCTGTATACAGTGGAGAAATTTGACAGCAACATTCTGAAGCGGCACTCTCCGTATCAGGAGGAACGGTTTGACTGGGGGTATTGCCTGAAAACTGTGATTGGAATCAGCGCCGAAAACCGGACCAGCATTTACCGGAAAGAGGAGGAATCCGATATTTGGAGGCTGCTCACTTGGGCCAGCAGTTACGACGAGCTGCTGGAGCAGCTTTCGGACGCCTATCAGATGCTCTGCAGTCCCCAGGGACGCAAACTGACGGAACGATGCTATCGGACGGAGGATCTGCGGCTTCTGTTTTAAGCAGGATTCGGATCAGAGCATGGTGCCTCCGCTACAGTCCAGGACGGCGCCGATGATCTGCCGGGAGCAGGGGGAGCAGAGAAAAGCCGCGATGCGGCCCATGTCTTCCGGGACAGCCCAGCCAATGCGCAGATCCTTTTCCTTGGCTTTGCACTGTGGAGAATCCGGATCCTGATAATAATTGCTCAGCACGTAGCCGGGGACGATGGCGTTTACAAAAATGCCGTCTTCGATGAGATCATTGGCCATACGCTTAGTTAAAACGGCAATGGCTCCCTTGGCAGTAGCATAGGGAATTTTGTTGCGGCTGGTACTGTGGAATGCGGCTTTGGCGGAGAGATTGACGATATGACCGCCGTGGCCGGCTCTTCGGCATTCCTGTACAAAGTGTTTTGACATAAGAAAGACGGGGAGCAGGCAGCCGTCCATGCAGGTCTGCCACTGCTCTGGTGTGAGTTCTTCAAACGGAACGCCCGCCGGCGTGCCGCCGGCGGCATTGTTGATTAAGATATCTGCAGTGGAATAATAAGACAGGACATCATGGTAAAATCTTTCGACCTGTGCGGGGTCGGAGACGTCAGCTTTCAGGGAGAGGGCTTTTATTCCATATTTTTCTGTGAGAGAACGGGCAAAGCTTTCCGCCCCTTCTCGGTCTGAGCGGTAGGCCAGAGCAAGGTTGACGCCTTCCGCAGCAAAAACCCGGGCAATTCCGGCGCCGATTCCTTTGGTGCCTCCGGTGATGATAGCTGTTTTTCCTTTTATGTGTAAATCCATGGTAAATTCCTCCCCTATCCCCGGTTGTCTTGTCTATCGTAGTACAATTTTGTTAAAAATGCAACAAAAATTTAGTGAATATGTACAAAGCTTCCGCATCGATACGGAAGTGCTTTGGTATTTTAAAAGCACTCTCGGAACGCTACAATTTACTTAGAACCGGAAGAGGTTAAGAGTGAAGAAAGGAGATATCGGTATGAAAGTAGTAGCGATTACAGGTGAGCGGAAAGCGGAAGTTCTGGAAGCGCGGAAGCCTGCGCTTGGAAAGAATCAGATTATGATGAAGGTGAACGGATGCGCCCTCTGCACCTGGGAGCAGCGTATGTATTCCGGAGTCATCACATATATTAAGCCACCTTTTGTAGGTGGACACGAGGTTGCGGGGGAGATCGCGGAGATTGGCGAAGGAGTGGATCCGAAGGAATATCCCATCGGCAAAAAAATTGTGGCAAACCTGATTAAGAAGCCTTGCGGAAAATGTTATTTCTGCCGTCACGGCATGGAAAATCTCTGCAAGATGGCTGACGACATCGATGAGGGCTACGAGATTCCCGGAACCGGCGGACTGGGCGAGTACCTTCGCCTGAATCTGGATCAGGTATATTTCGTGCCGGATGATATGCCCACGGAAAAGGCCGTGTTCGCGGAGCCTCTGGGCTGTGTCATCCAGAGCGTTAATCAGGCACCGATTAATCTGGGCGACAACGTAGTGGTAATTGGCGGCGGCATCATGGGCCAGCTTCACGTAATGTGCGCCAAGGCAAGAGGCGCTTATGTCATCATGAGCGAGATCGATCCAGAACGCCGCAGACTGGCGGAGGAGCTTGGCTGTGACGTTACTTTCAATCCTATGGAAAAGGATGCCGTGCAGTATGTAAAAGAGCTGACCGGAGGGATCGGCGCGGAGGCAGTATTTAACACCACGGCAGTGGCGGCGGTGGCAGAACAGGCAATCAAGATGACGGCACCCAAGGGAACCGTTGTGATGTACAGCTCCATTCATGCTGGCAAGGACATTCCTCTGGATGTAGGATATGTACACAACAAGGGCATCCGCATTACCGGAACCAAGAGCCCCAGCGTCCGTTCCTTTACGGAGTCGGTCAACTGTCTGAGCAAGGGAATCATCGATCCCTCAAGACTGGTAAGCGGCATATTCGCTCCGGAACAGTGCAAAGAGGCCTTCGAGACGGCTCTGCGCCCGGATACCTTCCGCTGCATCATTGAATACAAATAAGGAAAGGATATTTGACGAGAAGGAGAAAGCTATGTTAGCAAATCTGAAAGAAATTTTAAGCAAGGCGAAAGCAGAAAATTATTGTGTTCCCGCTCTGGGAATCGGAAACGAAATTAATTTTATGGCATGTCTGAATGCAGCGGAGGAGAAGCGTTCTCCGGTGATCATGCTTTTTATGTACGGAAAGAATGATATCATGCGTTTTGGAAAATGGGCGCGGGAGCAGGCGGCTCTGGCAACCGTTCCCGTATCCATCATTCTGGACCACGGAGCGGAATATGAGCACGCGATTTGGGCCATTCATGCCGGCTTTACGGATATCATGGTGGATCGCTCCAAGCTCTCTTTTGAAGAAAATGCGGCACAGGTAAAAGAGCTGACCAGAATCGCCCATGCCTGCGGTATGGGTGTGGAGGCGGAGCTTGGCCATGTGGCTATGGGGGATGAGAGTGTCTTTACCCGTCCAGATGAGGCAAAGGCTTTTGTGGAGGAGACGGGAGTGGATGCCTTGGCGGTTGCCATCGGTACCGCTCATGGCGCTTATAAGGACACGCCGAAGCTTCAGTTTGACCTGCTGGAGCAGCTACGGGATGCTGTTCCAGTTCCTCTGGTTCTTCACGGCGGTTCCGGCACCGGTGACGAGAATCTGAAGAAAGCCTGCAGTATGGGCATTAACAAACTGAATGTGGCTTATGAGCTGTACACTGGTGCTATCGACGGATACAGAAGCTATGTGGATTCCATGGATGAAGCATGGCGCACCTGGGCGCCCTATGACCTGTATGATAAGATGGGAGCAGGAATCAAGGCGGTGGCAGAGCATCATATGGATCTGTGTGGTTCCACAGGAAAGGCATAGGTAACATAAGAAAATGAAAGCCTTCCGGAGGAGGACAGAGAGGGGTGAAAACCTCTTCCGGAAGGCAGGAAGGAAAGGAGGGAAGACCATGAGAAACGTGGTTCTGGCCAGAATCGATGAACGGATGCTGCACGGACAGGTCTGTACGAAATGGATGCAGGCGACACATGCCAATGTGATTGTGCTGGCAGACGACGATCTGGTGAATGACAAATTCACCTGCAAAATCTTTATGGGAATGAAGCCTGCAGGAACAGAGCTTCAGATTCTGACAGTCGATCAGGCGATTGCTTATCTGAAAGAGGATTCCCAGGAAGGCGAGAGAGTCATGCTTCTTACCAAGTGTGCGCAGAGCTTCCTGCGCATGAAAGAGCAAGGGGTATCCTACGAAAAGATTGTCTGCGGTTCGGCGGCGGTGAGCGGAAACAAATATGGAAAACGCACCCGTCTGATTCGGGACCTGTATGCCAGCGAAAGTGAGAAGGATGCCATGCGCGCTCTGATCGACGGAGGAGTGGCGATGGTATATCAGCTTGCCATCGACAACGCGCCGGTGGATCTGGCAAAATTACTTAAAAAATAAAATGTTGTTGGGAGGTCTATTGTTATGACATTTTTTCAGGCGTTTCTGTGCGGCGTCATTTACTGGATAGGAAACTGTTCGTTTGCACGTGCTTACTTTGTGTTCAGCAAACCTCTGGTTGCAGGTTTCTTGGTAGGTCTGGTTTTCGGACAGCCTCTTCAGGGTGCCATGATAGGTGCTGAAATCAACATGATTTACCTTGGATGGATCGGAGCGGGCGGAGCCTCTCCCGCAGATCCCTGTGCGGCCGGTGTTTTGAGTACAGCTTTTGTTCTTGCTACAGGTCTTGACATGGATGCGGCTCTGGTGCTGGCAGTTCCGGTAGGTCTGGTGGCAATCGCTCTTTACACCATGCTGATGACGGTAATGTCTGCCTGCGGTCATTTGTGCCAGAAATTTATTGACGACGGAAAGATCAATGGTTTGTGGATCCCAGTTTGGTTGCTTCCTCTGATCATTACCTTTATCGGCTACGCGATTCCCTGTATGCTGTGCGCGTACTTCGGTTCTGACCTGGTATATACCCTGTCTGATGTGTTGAACGGTAAGGCTCTGACAGTGGTATCTCTGATTGGCGGCATGCTTCCTGCAGTTGGTATTGCCATTAACCTTTCCTTTATCTTCAAAGGAGAGGCCCGTATCTGGCTGCTGGTTGGATTTATCGCTGCTGCATACCTTGGACTTGGCCTGATTCCGATTGCCATGATCGGTTTCGTAGGTGCAGTGCTGTATTTTTATCGCAATAGAACGGAGGTAGCTGCATAATGGGTGAGGTTGTAAAAGTTTCGAAAAAAGCTCAGAAAAAATCAATTGTGAACTGGTTTTTGTCCTGTGCGGTAGGCGGCAACTACGAGTTCATGCATGGTATGGGATTCATGTACTCCATGGTTCCCGTGGTAAAAGAGTTGTATCCGTCGGATGTGGAAAAACAGAAGGAAGTTCTGACACGTCATCTGACCTTCTTGAATACGGAGCCGGAGCTTGGCACCGTCATCCATGGCGTTACCATCGCTATGGAGGAGCAGGTGGCGGCAGGCGCGGACTGCGACGCGGATCAGATCGTAGGTCTGAAGTCTGCGCTGATGGGACCGCTGGCTGGTATCGGTGATTCTCTGATTCAGGGTATCATCGTGCCGATTCTGCTGGCTCTGTGTATTGACCTGACCAATAACGGACTTGTTCTTGGCCCGGTGATCTATGCGGTATTGTTGTACGCGATTATGATTGGAACTATGTGGGCCTGCTATAAGCTGGGCTACAATAAGGGCGGCGACGCCATCGTGGATATGGTGGCGGCCGGTACGCTGGACAAGATCATGAATGCTGCCGGTATCGTAGGCTGCTGCGTTATGGGTGGTTTGGTCGTAAATTACGTAAATATTCAGTGCGCGCTGGTATTTAACTTAAGCGGTACAGAGTTCAACATTCAGACGATGTTGTTTGATGCCATCTGCCCGAAGCTTCTGCCGATGCTTCTGACTCTGGGCTGTGTGCAGGCGCTTCATAAAGGAAAGAAGTCGCTCCACATTATTTTAGCAATGATTGTATTTGGCATTGTATTTGGCCTTCTGGGCATTTTCAGTGCCTAAGGAACGAAAACCGACAGCGTTGGTGTGCCAGGCCAGAGCCTGACGCACATCATAGATGGACAGAAGAAGCAGCAGGAATGGGCGGAGAGACGGCTGTGGGGGCGGCGTAAGAGCTTCGGTGGCCGTCTCTCCTTTGTTTTCCGCCACGAGAGGAAGGATGTTGGTATGGGATTTCTGGATAAGCTGGGTCAAAAACTGAAGGAGGAAGCAACAAGGCTTGCAAAGCCCCCTTCTGCTTCCGGTATCGGGGCGGAAAAGCTACTGGAGCATTTTGAGCCTGCGGATGAAAAGGTGTTGGAGGAGAAAGGAGAAGCAATGCTGTCCTTTTTCCGGGAACGGTGTATCCGGGGCAATGCCAGAAAATTCCGTATTTTTCTGGACGGGCAGGAGGCCTGCCGGATCCGCATGGAGGATCAGTGCGGCATTTTGTGCGAGCCGGGCTTTCGCAGAGTATATGTAAAACTGGATACTCTCACAAGCTCTGTGCTGAATCTGAAGGCAGAGGCAGGAAAACGGTATTATTTTGTTATTGCCTGTACGATGGAGGATGGCATGATCCTGAAACAGATCGAGGGTAAAAGAGAAAAAAAGGAGGAGTTGTGATGGAGCTTCGTTCGGAAAATGAACGCTGGAGCATTCCAGATCCGTCGCTGGAGGCGTCCCCGCTGACGGAAGAGGGGATGCAGGAAATGGAGGCGGACTTTTCGGAGGTCAAAATCGTAAAATATATCCGAGATGTGGAATTTGCAAATGTGGGGGGGACATCTCTGAAGCTGCAGCTTTTGCTCCCCTCTGTAAGCAGTGAAGAGGAAAAACGGCCGCTGATTCTGTTTATCCGCGGATCCGCATGGCAGAAGCAGAGCGTGGTTCCTGGCATTCCCCAGCTGGTGGAAATGGCCAGAAGAGGCTTTATCATTGCCAGCGTGGAGTATCGGCCGGCACCGGACTATCATTTTCCTGTTCAGTCGGACGACGGCTGGAGGGCCCTGCAGTTTCTGACTGAGAACGCGGAGGCTATGGGCTGGGACACTTCCAGACTGGCAGCCTGGGGCAGTTCTTCCGGTGCGCATACGGCCCTTCTGATGGCTCTGATGCCCCAGTACCGACAGGAGCAGGTAAGGATTCGCGCCGTGGTGGATTACTATGGACCGGCTTGGCTTCCGGCCATGATTGATTATCATTCTACCTCCACCGAGCATCTGGACCAGGTGCTGGGAGTTCCGATAAAGGAACATCTGGACTTGGCAAAGAAGGCCAGTCCTGTCTCTTATCTCAAGGGAGAGAACGAGGTTCCAGCGGTATTGATTCTCCATGGAGATAAGGATAAGAGCTGCAGCTTTGAGCAAAGCGTGATTCTGTATCGGAAGATGCGGGAAGCGGGCAGAGATGTGACCATGTACCGGATGCACAACGCGGCTCATGGAGGCTCTCCCTTCTGGACCACGAAAACCATGGATTTGGTGGAAGATTTCCTGCGGGAAAAGCTGGATTGGAAGAAAGCGTGAGGTGAGAAAATGGGAAAGGGAAGGTTTCCCTTGTTTTCGCTGATGGGCGGCAGGCAAGGCTCCAGCAGGGTACTGGGCTGGCAGTATGAGATGATTTATCTGGGCGGCGATCCCTATAATCCGCAGCAGGCGGTGGTAACGGTCCGGGCCCTGGAAAAAGCCATAGTAATCCGCGCGGCAGATGGAAGGGAAGAGACGTTTCATTCCCTTTTGATTCCTTACGCTGTCGTGGAGGATTTGAGGCTGGCAGACGCAGAAACGGGCCGGGGTGTTTCCCTGGGGGAAAAAGCCGCGGCAGGAGATGTATTTGAGAATGTATTTCTCAGGTATCGGGACAACGGAACCCCCTGCACGCTGGAGCTGCGCATGTCTATGGCAGCGGACATGTATCAAAATTCCAGACTCTGCAGAAATATGCAGGAGTATGTGGCGTCCAGACTGAAAAGAATGCGCTGAAGCTGCTGCTTCTGGATTCCTTCACCGAGTCCGGAGAATCATAGATAAGCAAGGAGACAGTCAATATGATTACAGTGATTTTGGTTTCTCACGGCGGCATGGCAAAGGGCATGGTGGAAAGCACCACGATGCTGATTGGAGAACAGCCATGTCTGGAATATGTGACCTTCGAACCTGGGGACGGTCCGGAGGATCTGACTGAAAAAGTTGAGACGAGGTTGACGGCTGCCCTGGAAAAGGGCGAGGCTATCGTTATGACGGATATTCCCAATGGAACGCCCTTTAACTGTGTGAGCAGACTCATGGAACATCATCATTTCTATCATCTGACGGGGATGAATCTTCCGATGGTGATCGATGTGGTCAGCCAGGTAAGCGAGGAAGCGAAGGCGGCGGCTCTGTGCATCGCGGCGGTGGAACCGGCCAGGGAGGCGATTATCGATGTGAACGCCTGGATGAAGGAGCTGGGAATCCTGGAGTAAGATCCGGGAGCGCAGGCCCGCCCTGGAGCGGGAGACTGACTGGAAGAAAAAGGAGCAGATTATGAATAATTTTTACGATTCTCAGAAAACCAATGTGATTTTCGGAAAAGACACTCACAAAACCGTGGGAGAGGAAATCAAGAAATACGGAAACAGCTGTCTGATTGTGCATGACAGCGGCGATTATCTAAAAAGCATCCTGGCAGATGTCCGGGAGTCTCTGGAAAAGAATGGAATCTCTTATTACGAGCTGGGGAATGTGAAACCAAATCCCCGCCTGAGCTACTGCATGGAGTGTATCAAGACCGTTCGTGAAAGACCTGTGGATTTTATTCTCGCAGTGGGCGGTGGTTCTGTCATGGATACGGCAAAATTCATCGCAGTACAGACGAATATGGAGGAAAGTCTTTTTGTAAACCGCGAGATCTTTACGCCCTATCCGGTGATCCCTCATGGGGTGGTTTCCACTCTCGGAGGAACGGGAAGCGAGCAGTCCCTGTGCGCCATGATTGTAGACGACAGCCTGGAGGTTCCGGAAAAGGCAGGGCTTTATAACTTAGGATTCTTCTTTGATTTTGCCATCATCAATCCGGAATTTGCCTATACGCTGCCGCCTAAGATGATGGCCTGTGGTGCCATGGATATTTTGTCTCACTGCTGGGAGGTTTATTTCGCTCCTATCAACGGCAACGAGATCATGGAGGGATATTTTGAAGCGATTGTCAAGGCGGTGCTGAAGGAGGGGCTGGCAGCCAAAGAGGATCCGACCAACTATGACGCCCGCGCGAACCTGAATCTGGGCGCAATTATGGCCATGTCCAATACCAAGCCGGCAGCAGGCGAGATGGGCGACTGGGTGTGCCATCATATGGAGAATCCGATTACTGTTACCTTTAAAAGAACTCACGGTGAGATTCTTGCGATCATTACGGATGCCTGGGTAAAGTATGCCTGGAAGAGCAATGTCTCCAAGTTTGTGCGCTGGGCTGTAAACTGCATGGGAGCCCGTCTGTACGACAACCCGGAGGATACAGTGATGGAAGGCCTGCGGAACCTGGAAGACTGGCAGAAACGCATGGGTCTGCCTACCAGACTGAGTGATATCGGTATCCAGGCGGAGGAACTGAAGGGCTGCGCGGAGAATGCCATGAAGATTTCCGGAACCGGGAAAGCGGGAGCTTATTCTGCCTTTGATGTGGATATGGTAATGGACGTATATCGTCTGGCCCAGTAAGGAACCGGAAAGAATACCAGGAAGAGAGGCGTGAAGATATGAGCTTTTCGGGAATGTACAATACGCAGGGAATGCTGTTTCTTCTGATGCTGCTGGGATTTCTTCTGAAAAAAATCCGAATTGTCACGGAGCAGGGAGAAAAATTTCTGACGGATCTGGTGCTGTATGTGACTCTTCCGGCCAGCATTCTGAAATCTTTCCAGATGGAGCTTACTAATCAGCTGTTTCACGTCTGTCTGAAAATCTTTCTTCTGACGGCGGTAATTCTGTTCCTGTCTTTTCTGGCAGGAAAGACGGCCTTCCGTTTCCTTCCACCGGAAAAGAGGAAGATCCTGGAATATGCTTCGATCGTTTCCAATGCAGGTATTTTGGGTAACCCGGTGGCAGAAGGAATTTTTGGAACTCTGGGCCTGATGTATGCTTCGATCTACGCGATCCCCGTCAGGCTTTATATGTGGTCTTTCGGCCTGATGTGCTTCACCAAGGCTCCGGATGGAAAATCGGTTCTGAAAAAAACCTGTACCCATCCCTGTATCCTGGCTGCTATTCTGGGACTTTTGATTCTGGGTTTACAGATTCCGCTACCGGAGGTACTGATTATGACCATCGGAAGCGTGGCAGGAGCAAACACCTGTCTGTCCATGATTCTGGTGGGGACGATTCTGGCGGCGATTCCTCTGCGAAGCCTATGGGATCCTACGGCGGCCTATTATACGCTGATTCGTCTGGGACTTCTGCCCCTTACCGCCCTGGCACTGTGTAAACTCGCAGGCTGCGATCTTATGGTGACTGGCGTGGTGGTAACTCTCACCGGAATGCCTGCTGGAAGTACTACAGCAGTGTTGGCGGAAAAATATGGATGTGACGCAGCTCTGGCCACCAAATGCGTAGTCATGTCTACAATGTTTTCCATGGTGACCATACCTGCTTGGTGCATGCTGATTACGTGAAAAAAGTAGAATTAAAGAAGATATGAAAATGCCGGGAATGCAGAAAATAAGCTGAATCCCGGCATTTTCTATTTTCGCAGCTTTAAGCGCTGGTGTATCAAGAGGCGAAGTAATGCTTGTACATTGGAGCTGTAAAAAGTTGTAAAGAAACGAGCTGAAAATGCTCCTTGCTTTCCGCAGTTTTAACGTTTACACTTAGAAAAAAGGGAAGGGGCCGGGCTGAGATACAGAAGGGAAAAGGCCCGAGAGGATAAATGTATGGGAAAAATCCGAACATATATGAAAGCACTGCTCCTGCTGCTGCTGTTTTTTATCCTGGAATTTTTTGCTGTCACGGTCATTACTGCTATTTTTATCTCCATGTCCGTTCCATATGAGGAACCGCAGTACCAGCTTGTGATGCTGGCGGTTTCCAATATGCTGGCAATCTGTGTTATGGGCTGGTGGTATTACTTTTCCGTGGCGGACAGCTAGGAGAGAAGGAGGGCTCCTTCCCGGAAGAGACTGGGACTTTGGGGTGTCGGAGGCGTCGTCATGCTGGCACTGGGAACGCAGCTTCTGGCAGGGCTTCTCCTGGCGCTCTGGAATCTATTCGCTCCCGGAATGACTGCAGATTACGGCCAGCTGCTGGAGGGGGCGGGCGTGATGGAGACCAATGCCCTGTCTGTCCTGGCAACTGTGGCGCTGGGGCCTCTCTGGGAAGATCTGGTGTTCCGGGGACTTATGATGGAATATTTGAGGCGGGCGGGCGCAGACCTTTGGAAAGCGAATATGATTCAGGCGCTTTTGTTTGGCCTGCTCCATGTGAACCTGGTGCAGGGAAGCTACGCGTGGCTTTTGGGAATCGCCCTGGGCTATATCGTCTGGAAGTGCGGAGCGCTTTTCCCGGGAATTTTCATGCACGTCATTTTCAATGCGTATGGGATGCTCGAGCCGCTGCTGCTGGAGCGGATATTCGGGCCGGAGCTGACGACAGGGGCGCTGGTTCTGTACGGCGTGGTTTCCGGCGCTGCCGGAGCTGCTTTGGGGCTGTGCGGACTGAAGCTGCTGCAGGGCGCCGTTCTCCAGAAAAATGCAGAGGCGACAGAGTAAGAATATGGGATGAAGGAGTGTGAAAACATGAATATCCATATCCGGAACTATGCCTCGGAGGATTGCCTCATCCTGGCGCGGCTGTTTTACGATACGGTCCATACGGTCAACGCCCGGGACTATACCCCGGAGCAGCTTGAGGCCTGGGCACCGGCGCCGCCTGATCCGGAGCTATGGAACCCTTCTTTTTTGAAGCATATTACCTTTGTGGCGGAAGCAGACGGAAAAATCGCGGGCTTTGGCGATATTGACAGCGGCGGGTACCTCGACCGCCTGTATGTACATAAGGATTACCAGGGGCAGGGAATCGGCTCCATGCTCTGTGACGCCCTGGAGAGTTCTGCGGCGGCGGAAAGGATCCTGGTTCACGCCTCCCTGACTGCGAGGCCGTTTTTTCTGCGCAGAGGATATCAGGTGAGAAAAGAGCAGCAGGTGGAGAGACGCGGCGTGCTGCTTACGAACTTTGTGATGGAAAAACAAATGTCAAGAAAAAATACTTGACACCTGCCTTGTTATTGTGTATGATAGTCAGGCGGGTGAAAAAGCATGGATAAAATTTTGGAGCAGACACTTCTTTACGATTTCTACGGAGAGCTGCTGACAGAACATCAGAAGCAGATATATGAGGATGTGGTCTTTGGTGATTATTCCTTAAGCGAGGTGGCCGAGGAGCAGGGAATCAGCCGGCAGGGCGTTCACGATCTGGTGAAGCGCTGCAATAAGCTTCTGCAGGAGTATGAATCCAGGCTTCACCTGGTCGAGCGGTTTGTGGCAGTCAAAAGGCAGATAGAAGAGATGAAGCGTTCTCTTCAGGAGGCGGCAGAGCCTGACCGGGAAGAATTGACGCGCCGGCTTGACAAGATTCTGGAAGAACTGTAGGCAGTGTCAGCCTAAAGCCTGAAAGAGAAGCGGATTTGGAGAGTTTGACAGATGGCATTTGAAAGTTTATCTGATAAATTACAGAATGTGTTCCGGAACCTGCGCGGCAAGGGAAGGCTTTCGGAGGCCGATGTGAAGGCTGCTTTAAAGGAGGTCAAGATGGCTCTCCTGGAAGCGGACGTAAGCTTCAAGGTGGTCAAGCAGTTTATCAAGTCCGTGGAAGAGCGGGCCGTGGGCGCGGATGTCATGAACAGCCTGACGCCGGGCCAGCAGGTGGTAAAAATTGTCCATGAAGAGCTGATCCGCCTGATGGGAAGCGAGACGACGGAGCTGAAGCTTAGCGGCGGCATCACGGTTCTGATGATGATGGGCCTGCAGGGAGCCGGTAAGACGACGACGGCCGCGAAGCTGGCAGGCAAGCTGAAAGGCAGAGGAAAGCGGCCCCTTCTTGTGGCCTGCGATGTGTACCGTCCGGCTGCGATCAAGCAGCTGCAGGTAAACGGCGAGAAGCAGGGCGTCGAGGTCTTTGCCATGGGCGAGAACCAGAAGCCGGTGAATATCGCGAAGGGCGCCTATGAGTATGCCAGGAAGAACGGCTTTAACGTGGTGATTCTCGATACCGCGGGCCGTCTGCATATCGACGAGGACATGATGCGGGAGCTGAAGGAAATCCGGGAGAATGTTCCCATCGACCAGACGCTCCTGACGGTGGACGCCATGACCGGACAGGATGCGGTCAATGTGGCGGCTGCTTTTGAAGAACAGATAGGAATCGACGGCGTCATTCTCACGAAGCTGGACGGCGATACGAGAGGCGGAGCGGCCCTGTCCATCAAGGCGGTGACCGGGAAGCCGATTCTGTATGTGGGTATGGGAGAGAAGCTTTCGGATCTGGAGCAGTTCTATCCGGACCGCATGGCTTCCAGAATCCTTGGCATGGGCGACGTGCTGACTCTGATTGAGAAGGCGCAGGAGACTGTGGACGAGGAAAAGGCCAAGGCCATGACCCAGAAGCTTAAGAAAGCGCAGTTTGGCTTTGACGATTATCTGGAGAGCATGAACCAGATGAAGAAGATGGGCGGACTTTCCAGCGTCCTGTCCATGATGCCGGGCCTGGGGGCCCAGATGAAGGGCATCGAGGACGCCATCGACGAGAAGAAGATGGCGCGGACGGAGGCAATCATCCTGTCCATGACGCCGAAGGAGAGAAGCAATCCTGAAATCCTGAATCCCTCCAGAAAGAACCGGATTGCCCGGGGCGCGGGAGTGGATATCGCGGAGGTGAACCGCCTGGTGAAGCAGTTCGAGCAGATGCGCAAGATGATGAAGCAGATGCCGGGACTGATGGGCGGCGGTAAACGTGGTAAAAGGGGACGTTTCAAATTTCCCTTTTAAATAAATAATTAAAATAATATCAGCATAAAAATGCGGAGGTGAATGAGATGGCAGTAAAAATCAGATTAAGAAGAATGGGTCAGAAGAAAGCTCCTTTCTATAGAATTATCGTAGCAGACTCCAGATCCCCCAGAGACGGACGTTTCATCGAGGAGATCGGTACCTATGATCCGAGCACTGATCCGAGCACTTTCAAGGTAGACGTGGAGGCAGCTAAGAAGTGGCTGGCTAACGGCGCGCAGCCGACCGAGGTAGTTGGCAAGATCCTGAAAGCAGCCGGCGTTGAGAAATAGTCGAGGTAGGACATGAAGGAATTAGTGGAAGTGATTGCGAAATCACTGGTGGAGCATCCGGACGAGGTCGTTGTCACTGAGACCGAGAATGAGAAAAACATTCTCGTGGAGCTCCGGGTGGCGCCGTCGGATATGGGCAAGGTCATCGGCAAACAGGGCCGGATTGCCAAAGCGATCCGCAGCGTCGTAAAGGCAGCCTCCTCGAAGGAAGACAAAAAAGTAGTGGTGGAGATTCTCCAGTAGGATCTCTTAAGCAGGCGGCGGGTGGAGACACCCGCCGTCTTTCATGATCAGGAAAGGAAACGGGCAGGATATGGAACCATATTTAAGGGTAGGAGTAATTTCTTCCACACATGGCCTGAAAGGGGAGGTCAAGGTATTTCCGACGACAGATGATCCGCAGCGCTTCCGGAAGCTGAAAAAAGTGTTTCTGGATACGGAAAAGGAATATCTGCCCCTTACGATTGCCGGGGTGCGTTTTTTCAAGAACCAGGTGATCCTGCAATTCAAGGAGTTTCAGGATATTAATGAGGTGGAGCGTTACCGGGGGCGGGATCTTTTGATTGAGAGGGATCAGGCGGTTCCCCTTGGGGAAAATGAGAATTTTATCGTAGATTTGATAGACCTGGAGGTCTTTGACGATACAGATAAGCGTCTGGGCGTGCTGACAGACGTGCTGCAGACGGGAGCTAATGACGTCTATGTGGTGGAGACGGACGAGGGGAAGGAAATTCTGCTTCCCGCGATACCGTCCTGCATCCTGGAAGTAGATTTGGAAAATGGACGGATGAGCGTCCATGTGCCGGAGGGACTGTTGTGATGAATCGATACCATGTGTTGACTTTGTTTCCGGAAATGATACAGAACGGCCTGGGGACCAGTATCACAGGCAGGGCCATAGAAAAGGGAGCCATTGGACTGGAGGCGGTCAATATCCGGGACTATGCCGGAAATCGGTATGGAAAGGTGGACGACTACCCCTACGGCGGCGGGGCCGGTATGGTGATGCAGGCGGAGCCTGTGTACCAGGCCTGGAAGGCGGTGACGGAACAGCTCGGCCGCAGAGTCCGGACGATCTATGTGACGCCCCAGGGCGCAGTGTTCACCCAGGCGATGGCCCAGGAGCTGGCGAAGGAGGAGGAGTTGATCTTTCTCTGTGGCCATTATGAGGGCGTGGACGAGAGGGTTCTGGAAGAGATTGTGACAGATTACGTGTCCATCGGCGATTATGTGCTGACGGGCGGCGAGCTTCCGGCCATGGTGATGATTGACGCCATCTCCCGGATGGTTCCGGGGGTCTTAAGCAACGAGACCTCAGCGGAATCAGAGAGCTTCCAGGACGGTCTTCTGGAATACCCGCAGTACAGCCGGCCGGAGGAATGGCACGGCAGGAGAGTGCCTGAAGTGCTTCTGTCCGGCCACCACGCCAGGATTGAGAAGTGGAGGCTGGAGCAGTCGGTAAGCCGTACCCGGGAGCGCAGGCCGGATCTCTATGAAACCTACCAGAAGGAGCAGGAAAGCAGGTTTGAGATCCGCTTTGTGAACGAGGGCATCCGGTACTGCGCCAAAGAAGGACAGACGATCCTGGAGGCAGAGATCGCGGCCGGCATCACGCCGGACGCACCCTGCGGCGGCCAGGGAAAATGCGGGAAGTGCCAGGTGGCGGTAAATGGCAAAAGCGTCCTTGCCTGCCAGACGAAGGCAGAGCCTGGCATGCGTATTGACACGGGAAAAAAGAAAAGGACGCGGGCGCAGATTCTCGCGTCAGGCCACAGAAGAGAGGTGCCCCTGGCGCCCGGGAAGCTGCCCCGGGAGGTGGAACATCCTCTGCTGGCGGCGGTGGACGTGGGCTCTACCACGGTGGTAGCCTATCTGATGGATGGGCTTACCGGGGAGCAGCTGGCGGTAAAAAGCCGGATGAATCCCCAGAGGCAGTACGGCGCGGACGTGGTCATGCGCGGAAGCTATGCCATGGAAAAGGGGGCTTCTGCCCTGAGCAGCTGTATCCGCGAAGCGGTGGACGGGCTTCTTTTCGAGGCGGCCCAGTCCTGCGGGCGGAAGGCTGAGGAGATTGTAAGGATTGCCATGGTGGGCAACAGCTGTATGCACCACCTCTTTCTGGAGATTCCGGTGGATACCCTGGTGACGGCCCCCTACGAGCCGAAGGTGAAGGAGGCGCTTACGCTTCCGGCTCTGGAGTGCGGCCTTTCCTCTTGTCCTCACGGGGAAGTTCTGTGGCTTGCGAACATCGGGGGCTTCGTGGGAGCAGATACCGTCGGCTGCATTCTGGCTTCGGGTATTTCGGAAGAGGCGGAAGTGACGCTTCTGGTGGATATCGGGACGAACGGAGAAATGGTCCTGGGAAACCGGGATGGCCTTCTGGCCTGTTCCACGGCGGCGGGGCCGGCCTTTGAGGGAGCGAAGATCACCTGCGGCATGCGCGGAAGCGAGGGGGCCATCGACCGGGTATGGGTCGAGAAGGACAAGCTTTCTTACCATGTGATCGGCGGCGGGGAGGCCAGGGGAATCTGCGGATCCGGCCTTCTGGACGCGGCGGCCTGCCTTCTGCGGCTTGGCAGGATCGACGAGGGCGGCAGGATGGAGGAGCCCTGGTATTTCACGGAAAACGTATATCTGAACCAGAAGGACATCCGGGAGCTTCAGCTGGCCAAGGCGGCCATCTGCGCCGGGATCCGCCTGCTCTGCGCCCAGAGGGGAATCACGCCGGGGCAGATCGGGAAGGTCTGGCTTGCCGGGGCGTTTGGAAATTATATGAATCCTTCCAGCGCCTGCGCCATTGGCATGTTTCCGGAAGAGCTGAACGGCAGGATCTGCTCCATCGGCAACGCTGCCGGAGAAGGGGCGCGCATGGCGGCCCTGAATCAGGAGGCGTATGAGGAAAGCAGCCGGCTGGCGGCGGATACAGAATTTGTGGAACTGGCCCTTAAGAAGGAATTTCAGGAGGTGTTCGTAGATGAACTCGCTTTTCCGGAATGAGCAGGAAGAAAAGGATTTTGGCAAGGCAAAGGAACTGGTTCTTTCCTGCGGCTTTTCAGAAGCGGCCCTCTTGGACTGCGGTACGATAGAGCTGCGGGAGGAGGTGCGGAAGATGTGCGCGGCGGATACCTGCGGCATGTATGGGAAGAACTGGTCCTGTCCGCCTGCCTGTGGAAGCCTGGAGGAATGCCGGGAGAAAGTCCGGGGATACCGCTTCGGCATCCTGGTGCAGACAATAGGAGAGCTGGAGGACAGCTGGGATTACGAAGGAATGCAGGAGACGGAAAAACAGCATAAAGAAACCTTCCGGAAAGCGGCCGCCCTGCTGCGGGAGCAGTATCCGGGGCTTCTGGCACTGGGAGCAGGCTGCTGCACTGTCTGCGCCTCCTGCTCCTATCCGGACGGTCCCTGCCGTTTTCCGGAAAAACGTATTTCTTCTATGGAGGCCTACGGAATCGTGGTAAGCGATCTGTGTAAGGCCAATGAAATGGGCTATTATTACGGGCCGGGAAAAATCGCCTATACCTCCTGCTACCTGCTTGGCTGATTCTCTTCCAGAGCCATCAGGTGGAAGGAAAGCATAAGGTACAAAAGCTCGGCAGGGTCGGAGAGATCCGAGTTCAGGAACTCCCTGATTTTATCCATGCGGTAGAGAAGGGTGCTTCTGTGAATGTACAAAGCCTCCGAGGTCCGGGCGATATTCTGGTGGTGCTCCAGGAAAGAGCGGAGCGTCTCGTAGAGATGGGAGTGGTTCGACTCATCCGCATATTTGAGAGAAAGAAGCTTCTCGTGGCAGATCATGTACGCGGGGAGCTTTTTTGTCGCCTGATCCAGAATATAGTCCAGGGCGATGGAATTGAAATGGTGCATGCTGAGGGCCGGGTTTTTGCGTTTGCCCGTCTCCAGGGCCATAGATGCCTGGACATACTGCCTGCGGAAGTTGAAATGGCCGAGCATTTTCCGGCTGAAGCCTGCGTTTAGCATACTGCTTTGAATAAAGCCTTCAAGCTTTCCCCGCGATTTCCTCCACCGACGTTCCGTTTAGAGTCAGGTTGACATAGACGACGGCGTTGCCCTTGTATTCCACGGCGCAGCTGCAGGGAAGGGTGTTCTCCACGTAATTGCAGATGGAAAGAAGGGTCAGGTTTTTCTGATCGATAAGCCCTGTCCGAATCAGCACGCACAGATAGGTATGGGAAGAGGGCCAGCCGCAGGCAGCGATCTGCTGGCTGACCTTTACATAGTCGGAGTTGGGCTCTGTGAGCAGGGTGGCGAAAACCTCATGCAGGGAATAACTGGAGGTATGGCCGCGCATCAGCCGGGTAGAAAAGGCATGGGTCACCATTTGGGCGAGGTATTCCAGGACGAAGCCAAAGGTATCGTCCAGAGGGACGCCGCCTTCCGTGAACAGGAGGCGGTAGGCCGTCCGCCCGCCTCCTGCGATATTGACGCACAGGGAGGGGGCGGAATATTCGTTGCCGGGATAATAGAAATATCCGGTCTTATAAAACGCCTGCTCATAATTGGGATCCTGCTTGAGACTGGTGATAATATCCCTGGTATTCTCACTGGAGCCCAGCACGGGTTTCTCCAGATCCCACATATTCAGTTTTTTAGACGCAATGATAGCAAAATCCATGCCGATCAGCAGCATGGGATTGGGAATCACACAGTCTGTCAGGTCGAGAAGCGACTGGATGGAGGCGTTTTCAAGACGGGAATTCATCAGAGACTGGTTCCACCGGTCGTAGAGCAGGAAAATTTCCTGAAGCTCTGCGAAGACGTCCGCTGCATCTGCCTCTTCCGGAAGGATGCAGAGGTTCGGGTAATCCTGCTCGGAAAGGGGAAAACTGCTTCCGGACAGGACGAAAAGAATGGACGTCAGGTGGTGGGAAGGAACTGTGAAATCCGAATCAGACACTACATAAACTCTTCCCTCCTGAAAAGCCATTCCTTTCCGGTACGGTACGGAGCAGGAAAGCACAGGCTCGATGCTTAAGGAAGAAGAGGCATGAACCGGAAATTTCCGGCTCAGATGATATACAATGAGTTTAGCGCTGAGATTCAGGGTGAGTTCCTCCTTTCCGTTCTCCTATATTTTGTAGGAAAGATAACAGACAAATCCCATATAATAAAGAATTGTCTTCCGGCTTGTTTCTAGTATAATGAAATTATCAGGGAATTGCAAGGCGGTTTTAAGCCGTTTTGCGGGAGGACGCCGTGAAGAAAATGGAGATGGCGCTTTACGGCGAAATAATGGATTGGAGGTATCTTATGTTAACTAAAAAACAGAACATGCTGGAAGTAATCAAAGGGGGAAATCCGGATCGTTTTGTGAAGCAGTACGAGGCGCTGGCGTTTGTGATGAATACGCCCTACGCCCTGCAGTACCCGCTGATGCCGGAGGGGCCGGGAGCTCCCGCGGTAAAGTGTGCATGGGGTTATACGAACGCCTGGCCGGAAGGCATGCCGGGAGCGTTCCCGATGCATGATCCGGAGCATCTGGTATGCCCGGATATCACAGAATGGAGAAAGTATGTAAAGGCTCCGGATATCAATTATACGGCGGAGGACTGGAAGCCCTGCCAGGAAGCAGTGGCGGCTGTTGACCGGAACGAGTATCTGGTGGCGGCCTTTGTGGCGCCGGGCGTCTTTGAGATGTGCCATTACCTCTGCGAGATTCAGACTACCATGATGAATTTCTATGAAGAACCCGAAGCGATGCATGAGCTGATTGATTACATCACAGACTGGGAGTTGAAATGGGCGGAGCAGATCTGTACATATATGAAGCCCGATGTGATTTTCCATCATGACGACTGGGGTACCCAGAAGTCTACCTTTATCAGCGTAGATATGTTCCGTGAGTTTTATCTGGAATCTTATAAGAAGATTTACGGTTACTATCATGATCACGGTGTACAGCTGGTTGTCCATCACAATGACAGCTTCAGCGCGACCCTGGTTCCGTCCATGATCGAGATGGGCATCGACGTATGGCAGGGCTGCATGTCTGTGAACGACCTTCCGAAGCTGGTAAAGGAATACGGAAAAGAAATTACTTTCATGGGCGGTATCGACAACGGCAAGGTAGACCGGGCGGACTGGACCCAGGAGATGATTGCGGAAGCTACCGATCAGCTTTGCCGGGACTGCGGAAAGCTGTACTTTATCCCCTGCGAGACCCAGGGCTTAAATTACACCAGCTTCCCGGAGGTGTACGGGGCGATCGACGAAGAAATCGAGAAAATGACAAAAGAAATGTTCTGATGGCGGCAGGCGGCTGACAGAAGAACTGGAGGAAAACGACGATGATAATTATAGGTGAAAAAATCAACGGCTCCATTCCCGCGGTAGCGGAGGCTATCGCAAAGCGGGACGCGGACTTTATCAAGAATCGTGCGAAGATGCAGGCGGAAGCAGGCGCGACTTTTATTGACTGCTGTGCGTCTGTGCCGGAGGCAGAGGAAGTAGAGACGCTGAAATGGATGATTGACTGTATCCAGGAGGTGACGGATCTTCCCATATCTGTGGACAGCCCCAGTCCGGACGTGCTGCTGCAGGTGTTCCCGTACTGTAAGAGACCGGGACTTATCAACTCCGTTTCCGGTGAGGGAGACAAGATTGACAAGATCTTTCCTGCCATCGCGGATACGAAATGGGAGGTCATCTGCCTTCTTTCAGACGATACAGGCATTCCCAAATGCGCGGCAGACCGTCTGAAGGTGTTTGATAAGATCATGGCGAAAGCGAAAGAATACGGTATCGCGCCCAGCCGGATGCACATCGATCCGCTGGTGGAGATGCTCTGCACTTCAGAGAACGGAATTGAGACCAATACAGAGGTCATCAGCACTGTGCGCAGCCAGTATCCGAATATCCACATCACGGCGGCTGTCAGCAATATCTCTTTCAACCTTCCGGTCAGGAAGATGATCAACCTGGGCTTCACCGTGCTGGCTATGAATGCTGGACTGGACAGCGCGATTCTTGATCCGACCAACCGGGATCTGATGGGCGTTATTTATGCCACAGAGGCGCTTCTGGGTGAGGATGAATACTGTATGGAATATATCGGCGCCTACCGGGAAGGAATCTTCGGACCGAAGAAGTAAGCGGTGCGGAAGCGGCGAAGAAGGTATAACAGAAAAGCCCCCCCGCCGGGCTGGCGGGGGATGAAATGATGGAAAAAGGAATTCAGGAGGAATAAGAAAATGGCAGGAATTCAGGAAGTATACGATCTGGTAGTAAAGGGAAAATCAAAACTCATCGGAGCTGCTGTACAGGAAGCGCTTGACGCAGGCTGCGACGCGTCTGAGATTCTGAACAAAGGCATGATTGGCGCTATGGATGAGGTAGGAGAGAAGTTCAAGAACGGCGAGATCTTCGTACCGGAGATGCTGATTGCGGCTAAGGCTATGAAGAAGGGCGTGGAGGTGCTCAAGCCCCATCTTGCTTCCGGAGCTCAGGGAGCTCTTGGAAAGGTTATTATCGGAACCGTGGCAGGCGACCTTCACGATATTGGAAAGAACCTGGTAGCCATGATGATGGAGTCCACCGGCTTTGAGGTGATTGACCTTGGCGTAGACGTTCCGAAGGAGAAGTTTGTGGAGACCTATCAGGCGAATCCGGACACGAAGATTATCTGCTGCTCTGCTCTTCTGACCACGACCATGCCGTCCTTAAAGGATACAGTCGCTCTGCTGAACAGCTCAGATTTCCGGTCTAATATCAAGGTTATGGTGGGTGGAGCGCCTATTACCCAGGCTTTTGCAGATGAGATCGGAGCAGACGCTTATACAGAGGACGCTGCATCTGCCGCCCAGAAGGCGAAAGAGCTGGCTTCCTAAGCTTAAATCTATTAACTATTCACAGCCACCCTACCCGCATGCGCACTTGCCGCCTCTTCGAGGCTTCAGTCCCGCTCCTTATGGAGTTAAGACTGCTTATGTGGGTGGGGTGGCTGCTTTGCAGTCCTGATTTAGAAATGATACCCTCAATTGACAAGGACCGTGTGTGCTCTTGTCAATTGAGGGTAACTTAAATTTTGAAAAATACGCTTGCATTTTACTGACGGTCATGATAAAATTATCTGCGTTGTGATAGAAGCAGATGGTCCGCTGCTGCGGCAGATGGGAAGAGGCGCCTGACAGGCGTGAGGAACAGCTGCGTGCCGGCCTCCGGTGCGGTTCCGGATAAGCTCTTCGCTCCTGCGGTAAGAACATCGGGAATGAAGGAGGAGACAACGAAATGAACGAGATTATCAAGAACATTGAGGCTGAGCAGCTGAAGGCTGAGGTACCCCAGTTCAACGTGGGCGACACTGTAAAGGTTTACGGAAAGATCAAAGAGGGAAACCGCGAGAGAATCCAGGTTTTTGAGGGCATTGTCCTGAAGAAGCAGGGAGGCGGCGTACGCGAGACCTTTACTGTAAGAAAGAATTCCAACGGCGTAGGCGTGGAGAAGACATGGCCGCTGCATTCTCCGAACGTGGAGAAGGTAGAGGTAGTTCGCCGCGGTAAGGTTCGCCGGGCGAAGCTGAACTACTTAAGAGGACGTGTAGGAAAGCGCGCGAAGGTAAAAGAGCTGGTAAAATAGTTTTTCAGGGAACAGTTTATGGCTTGATAAAAAGGGGAGAATGCAAATTCTCCCTTTTTGTGATATAATAGGAAAGGACAGCCGGATGAGAACAGTGAGGGGCTTAAGCTTCCGGAGAAGAAAAAAGAAAATCAGCCTGACGTCCATTCAGAAGGCAGCGCTCTGGATCGGAGAGGTCGTTCTGGCCTTTGCCATCGGCTGCATGCTTGCCTGGTTTTTTGGCTTTACGCTGAGCAATGTGGGACAGTCCATGGAGCCTGCGATTTACAGCGGAGACCGGGTACTTGTGAACCGGTTGATTTATGAGCTCAAGACGCCAGACTATGGCGACTTGATTGTTTTTAAGCCAAATGGAAATCAAAACGCCCACTATCACATAAAACGTGTGGCAGGGAAACCAGGCGATACCGTGACCATCGAGAGCGGCCGCGTGTTTATAAACGGAGAGGTTCTGGATGAAAAGGTCCAGACAGAGAGCATGGCGGACGCCGGACTGGCGGAGGAAGGAATCACGCTGGGAGAAGATGAATTTTTTGTGCTGGGCGATAACCGGAATAACAGCGAAGACAGCCGGAGCGCCGATATCGGCAATGTGAAACGGGAAGATATTTTGGGAAAAGCCTGGTTCATCATTGCGCCAGGCGAGCGCTTTGGATTTTTGAAATAGAATTTATAGATAGAGAATAGAGGTTTTTATGAATATACAGTGGTATCCTGGACATATGACCAAGGCCAGGCGGATGATGCAGGAGAATATCAGGCTGGTAGATCTGGTAATTGAGCTGGTGGACGCCCGCGTACCCTACAGCAGCCGCAACCCGGACATTGACGAGCTGGGAAAGAATAAGGCCAGGCTTCTGCTTCTGAATAAAGCTGATCTGGCGGATGAGGCGGCCAATGAAGCCTGGAGCGCTTATTTCCGTGAGCAGGGCTTCCAGGTGGTGAAGCTGGATTCCCGGAGCAGGACAGGGCTGAAGGCCGTCCAGGCGGCAGTTCAGGAGGCGTGCAGAGAGAAGACGGAGCGTGATCGGAAACGGGGCATTCTGAACCGGCCGGTGCGCGCCATGGTGGCGGGCATTCCAAACGTGGGAAAGTCCACGTTTATCAACAGCTTTGCGGGCCGGGCCTGTGCGAAGACGGGAAACAAGCCGGGCGTGACGAAGGGCGCCCAGTGGGTGCGTCTGAATAAGCAGGTAGAGCTTCTGGATACGCCGGGAATTCTCTGGCCCCGGTTTGAGGATCAGGAGGTCGGGCTGAAGCTGGCTCTGATCGGATCCATCCGGGAAGAGGTTCTCAATACAGAAGAGCTGGCTCTGGAGCTTCTAAAATTTCTGGCTCAGAATTACGGCGGTCTTCTGCGGGAGAGGTATGGGACAGAGGAGGAGAGAGAGCCGGTGGAGCAGCTCTGTGAACTGGCAAAGAAAAGAGGCTGCCTGAAAAAAGGCGGGGAGCCTGATATGGGAAAAGCGGCGGCGGTTCTGCTGGAGGAATTTCGTTCCGGCAGGCTGGGGCGGATCACCCTGGAGCTGCCATAACAGGAGGATCAGACATGTTCGAAAGAAGAGGAGAAGAACCGGAATTTGCGGAGGATGAGGGAAAGGTAAGCCCGCTGAAGGAGCTCCTGAGTATGCTGATCTACATTGGCGTCGTATTGGGAGTGACCTTCCTGATCATCACCTTTGTGGGCCAGAGGACCCATGTGAGCGGGGAATCCATGAAAAATACCCTGGATCATGGGGATCAGCTGATTGTAGACAAAATCACGTACCGGTTCCGGGATCCGGAACGCTTTGATATTATCGTATTTCCATTTCGTTATAAAGAAAATACGTATTATATCAAGCGGATCATCGGACTTCCAGGCGAGACGGTTCAGATTGCGGATGGCACGATTTACATAAACGGCCAGGTTCTGGAGGAGTCCTATGGACGCGAGGTCATGCAGGACCCGGGAATTGCGGCGGAGCCCATTACCCTTGGGGAGGACGAGTATTTTGTGCTGGGGGACAACCGGAACCAGAGCTCGGACAGCCGGGATCCGAGTGTGGGGCTGATTCACAGGGACGAGATCATCGGACGTGCATGGCTCCGGATCTGGCCGCTGGATTCTTTTGGAATCCTGAAGCATCAATAGCGCTGGCATACCGGGGCGGAGGAGTTCTTAGCGCACCGGAGCCGGAAGGAGTAAGGGCTATGACGAAGACAGAGCTTCTGCGCATGCAGAGGGAGCAGAGAAAGGCAGAGAAACTGCAGGCTGAGAGGGAACGCCTGGAGGGTATGCGCGTCTATGAGTGCCAGTATGCGGATCGGGGCTTCCTGTGCGGCATTGACGAGGTGGGTCGGGGCCCGCTGGCGGGTCCTGTGGTGGCGGGAGCCGTTATTCTGCCTGCGGACTGCGAGATCCTCTGGCTGAACGATTCCAAGAAGCTGTCAGAGAAAAAGCGGGAGCTGCTCTATGATGAGATTATGGAGAAGGCGGTGGCTGTGGGAATCGGCGCGGTGAGTCCGGAACGGATTGACGAAATCAATATCCTGCAGGCCACCTATGAAGCTATGCGTATCGCCATTTCAAAGCTGTCCGTCAAACCGGATTTGCTGCTGAATGACGCGGTGAAAATCCCCGGCGTGGAGCTTCCCCAGGTGCCAATCATCAAGGGCGACGCCAAAAGCGTGTCCATCGCCGCGGCCAGCATCGTGGCAAAGGTGACGAGGGATCGGATGATGGTGCAGTATGAGGACCTGTATCCAGGTTATGAGTTCGCGTCGAACAAGGGCTACGGCTCTGCCCGTCATATCGCGGCGCTGAAATCCCTGGGGCCCTGCCCGATTCACAGGAGAAGCTTTATCGGCAATTTTGTGGATCTGGCAGAAAGATAGCGCGGTTCGGCGGGAGGTAAGATGGAAAACAGACGGAGGACGGGCGCGGAATACGAGGAGAAGGCCGCGGAATATCTGGAAGGGCTGGGATGGCGGATCCTGGAGCGGAATTACCGCTGTCGGACAGGAGAGATTGACCTGATTGCTGCGGACGGGCCGGCGCTGGTCTTTGTGGAGGTCAAGTACCGGCGCTCCGGCGCTTACGGAAGCCCGGCGGAGGCGGTGGATGGAAGAAAGCAGCGCACCATCTGCCGGGTGGCGGATTACTACCGGATGCGGCATGGCATTCCGGACGGCCAGGCCTGCCGGTTTGACGTGGTAGCTGTGCAGGGAGAAGAGATCTGCCTGCTCCGGAATGCGTTTCCCTACCAGTAAGCGGGAAGCGGACGGGGCAGCGCGCTGTGGGAAGAAAGGAAATGTAATGGAAAAAGTATGGAAACGGAAAGAGGGAAAGGGAAGGCCCCGGACGGCACTGCAGGTGAGGGAGGGCGTTCCCTTTTTGTATTTTCCGGCTTTGGAGGAGACGGGAGCGGTCGTACATGGCTTTTCGACCCGTCTGGGCGGCGTGAGCCAGGGAATGTACGCTGCCATGAACGTCAGCTTCACGAGAGGGGATCGGGAAGAAGCCGTCCGGGAAAACTACAGGAGGCTGGGGAAGGCTATGGGCTTTTCCTGCGACAATCTGGTCTGCTCCGATCAGACTCACACGGTGAATGTACGTGTCGTGACGGAGGAGGACAGGGGAAAAGGCTTTGCGCGCCCGAAGGATTACACAGATGTGGATGGCCTGGTGACGGATGTGCCCGGACTGGTGCTCACCACTTTTTACGCGGACTGCGTGCCGCTGTATCTTGTGGACCCGGTGCGGCGGTGTATCGGCCTTTCCCACGCGGGCTGGAGGGGCACTGCCGGGAAAATCGGAAAGAAGACGGTGGAGCTGATGAGAGAGCGGTATGGGAGCCGTCCGGAGGATCTGTACGCGGCTGTGGGCCCCTCCATCTGCCAGGACTGCTACGAGGTCAGCGGGGACGTGATTGAAGAATTTCAGAAGGCCTTTGAACAGAAATTCTGGTCCCGGCTTTTCTACGCAAAGGGCGGCGGGAAATACCAGCTGGATCTCTGGAGGGCCAACGAGATCGTGCTTCTGGAGGCAGGTCTTAGGCCGGAACGGATCACGATCACGGATCTCTGCACCTGCTGCAATCCGGACCTGCTTTTCAGCCACAGGGCCTCCCATGGAAAACGGGGAAACCTGGGCGCTTTTCTGATGCTGAAGCCAGATTGAGAAGGGACGGACAGGAAAGGGTGTCCTTCTGCCCGGACGCATCTGCAGAAAGAGCCGGCTGTCTCGGATTTGATTTTCAGAGACAGCCGGCTCTTTAACGCATAAAATCAGCTTAAATTTTTATGCCGGCCTTCTGCTTTTCCAGAAGCAGCCGGATTTTTTCGGTAGGCGTATTGATTCTGCCCACAGGAGTGTCGTGGTTCAGAGTATCAATAATGGTGGCCAGGAATTTGGTCATATCCGCCTCTGTGTAGTAAGGCTTTTTCAGAAGCTCCGGATCACGGTAGTTCAGGTTCGTGGTGACGATGCGCTTGATATAGCCCTTTTCATAATATTCGTCAAATTTATCGAAGCCGTCGGTGAAGAGGCCGAAGGTACAGCAGACATAGACGTGCCGCGCGCCCCGCTCTTTCATCTGTTTCGCCACGTCCAGCATGCTGCCGCCGGAGGAGATCATATCGTCGATAATGATGACGTCCTTACCGATCAGGCTGTCGCCCAGGAATTCGTGAGCAACGATGGGGTTCTTGCCATTGATGATGGTAGAATAGTCGCGTCTCTTGTAGAACATACCCAGATCGATGCCCAGTACGTTGGAGAAGTAGACGGCGCGTTCCATGGCTCCCTCATCCGGAGCGATGATCATCAGATGGTCGTTGTCCACCTTCAAATCCGGCTCCGTGCGGATCAGCGCCTTCATGAACTGGTAGGGCGGCTGGAAGCTGTCGAAGCCGTTCAGCGGCGTGGCGTTCTGAACCCGGGGGTCGTGCGCGTCAAAGGTGATAATGTTTTTGACGCCCATATTCTGAAGCTCCTGCAGGGCAAGGGCGCAGTCCAGAGATTCCCGGCGGGTGCGGCGGTGCTGGCGCCCCTCATAAAGGAAGGGCATCACCACGTTGATGCGGTGGGCCTTTCCTGTGGCTGCGGAAATCATACGTTTCAGATCCTGATAGTGGTCGTCGGGCGACATATGGTTTTCATGGCCGCAGACGGTGTAGGTCAGACTGTAGTTGCAGATATCCACCATAATAAAAAGGTCGCTGCCGCGGACGGATTCTCCGAGACGTCCTTTGGCTTCTCCCGTACCGAAGCGCGGGCAGGAACAGTCTACCAGGTAAGTGTCTTCCGCGTAATTCTGGAAATATACGTTGTCCCGGTGCTGCGTGTTGGCAGTCTCACGGAAGCTTACGAGGTAGCGGTCCACCTTCTGCGCGAATTCTCGGCAGCTTTCCAGAGCCGCGATCTTCAGCGGCGCTACCGGCAGAATATTTTCAAACTGATTGTTTTCTGACATGGGTCCCTCCGAATGTACGACATAATGTAAAAGATGGCTTCCTGCGCGGAGGCCTTCCAAGAGCATAGAAAAATATGCTATATATAAGTTTATACCATTTTCAGGGGGAGAACGTCAAGTACAACAGGAACATTGCTTTTTCTTGCCGGGTGGGGTATCATATAACAATAGCATCGGTGTGCCAAGGGGATTGCCCCTTGTACGCCAACGCTGAAAATGAGGTAAAAGGACAGCGGTAAGAGGTTGGTATGAAAAAAGAAAGAGAACATGTGATAAAGGCAGTGGAGCCGGGCAGCATCGCGGAGGAACTGGAGCTCGTCCCCGGAGATGTGCTGGTGTCTGTGAACGGGCAGCCGGTGGGGGATGTGCTCGACTACCACTATTTAATTAATGAAGAATATCTGGAGATCCTTGTGCGCAAGGCGGACGGGGAAGAATGGGAGCTGGAGATAGAGAAGGAATATGAGGAGGATCTGGGGATCGAGTTTGAGAACGGACTGATGGACGATTACCGCTCCTGCAGCAATAAATGTATCTTCTGTTTTATCGATCAGCTGCCAAAGGGGATGCGCAAAACTCTGTATTTCAAGGATGACGATTCCCGCCTGTCCTTTCTCCAGGGCAACTATGTGACGCTGACGAACATGAGCGACGCGGATGTGGAGCGGATCATTACCTACCGGCTGGAGCCGGTCAATATTTCCTTCCAGACCATGAATCCCGAGCTTCGCTGCCGGATGCTCCAGAACCGGTTCGCGGGGGACGCCCTGAAAAAGGCACAGCGCTTTTACGAGGCGGGCATCGTGATGAACGGGCAGATCGTGCTCTGCAAGGGAATCAATGACGGCGCGGAGCTGGAGTCCAGCATCGAAAAGCTTTCCCGGTACCTTCCGTATCTGCAGAGCGTGTCGGTGGTTCCCGTGGGGCTGACTGAGCACAGGGAAGGGCTGTACCCGCTGGAGCCCTTTACCCGGGAGGACGCGCAAAAGGTGCTGGAGCAGATCCACCGCTGGCAGGACAGGCTGTACCGGGAGCAGGGCACGCATTTTATCCATGCGGGCGACGAATGGTATCTGCTGGCAGGTCAGGAGCTTCCGAAGGCGGAAAATTACGACGGCTATCTCCAGCTGGAGAATGGCGTGGGTATGGTGCGGCTGTTTCGGGAAGAGCTGGCGGAGGCTCTGGCGGAGCGCCGGAATGACGAGCCCGCGGCGGCCAGGAAGGTCACGATAGCCACGGGAATGCTGGCGGCGCCGATTCTGCAGGAGGCGGCGGATCAGATTGAGGCTGTGTATCCGGGGATAAAGCTGCAAGTGATTCCAGTGGAGAATCATTTCTTCGGGGAACGGATCACCGTGGCGGGCCTTCTGACCGGACAGGATCTGAAAAACCAGCTCTCCGGCCGGGATCTGGGGGAGGAGCTTCTGCTGACGGAGAATATGTTCCGGGACGGGGAAGAGGTATTTCTCGACGACATGACGGCGGAGGAGCTTTCCGGGGCTTTACAAGTGCCCGTAACTATTGTAAAATCAGACGGAAAAGCCTTTTTGGAGGCTGTGCTCGGCCTCCAGGGGGCGGAACTGACGAAGGAAGGGACGGCGCGCCGGACGAAGCAGCCCTATGAGCACCGGCCCTGAACGCAGGAAAGGATACAGGACAACGACACAGAACAGGAGAATATAAGATAGTATGAGTAAACCGATTGTAGCCATTGTGGGACGGCCCAACGTGGGAAAATCCACGCTGTTCAACGCACTGGCCGGAGAGAACATCTCCATTGTCAAGGATACGCCGGGCGTTACCAGAGACCGGATTTATGCGGATGTCACCTGGCTGAACCATTCCTTTACGCTGATTGACACCGGCGGCATCGAGCCGGACAGCAGCGACATCATCCTCTCCCAGATGCGGGAGCAGGCGCAGATCGCCATCGATACGGCGGATGTGATTGTCTTTCTGACAGACGTGCGCCAGGGACTGGTGGATGCGGATTCCAAGGTGGCGGATATGCTGCGCCGCTCCAGAAAGCCCGTGGTGCTGGTGGTCAACAAGGTGGACAGCTTCCAGAAGTTCATGGGAGACGTCTATGAATTTTATAATCTGGGCATCGGGGATCCGGTGGCAGTGTCCGCCGCCTCCCGGCTGGGCCTGGGCGATATGCTGGACGAGGTGGTAAAGCATTTCCCGGAGGACAGCGGGGAAGAGGAGGAGGACGAGCGCCCGCGGATTGCCATCGTGGGCAAGCCCAACGTGGGAAAATCCTCGATCATCAATAAGCTGATCGGGGAGAACCGGGTCATCGTTTCCAATATTGCGGGCACCACCCGGGACGCCATCGACACCGAGGTGCGCCGGAACGGAAAGGACTATATCTTTATCGATACGGCCGGACTGCGCCGGAAGAATAAGATCAAAGAGGAGCTGGAGCGGTACAGCATTATCCGTACCGTGACGGCGGTGGAGCGCGCCGACGTGGTGATTCTGGTCATTGACGCCACGGAGGGGGTCACCGAGCAGGACGCCAAGATCGCCGGCATTGCCCACGAGCGCGGAAAGGGAATCATCATCGCCGTGAACAAGTGGGACGCCATCGAGAAGAATGACAAGACCGTTTATGAGTATACGAATAAAATCCGCACGGTTCTGTCCTATATGCCCTACGCGGAGATCACCTTTATCTCGGCGGTGACGGGGCAGCGTCTGCCGAAGCTGTTCGAGCTGATCGACATGGTGATCCAGAATCAGAATCTGCGGGTCGCCACAGGCGTGCTCAACGAGATCATGACAGAGGCGGTAGCGCTGCAGCAGCCGCCCTCGGACAAGGGCAAGCGGCTGAAGCTGTTCTATATTACCCAGGTGGCCGTGAAGCCGCCGACCTTTGTGATTTTTGTCAATGATAAGGAACTGATGCATTTTTCCTATACGCGGTATCTGGAAAACAAGATCCGGGAGGCCTTCGGCTTCCGGGGAACGGCGCTGAAATTCCTGATTCGGGAAAGGAAGGGAGAGCAGTAAGATGATACGGCTGATTTGCGTGGCCATAGGCTATCTGTTTGGCCTGTTTCAGACAAGCTACATTTACGGGCGCATCAAGGGCATGGATATCCGGGAGCACGGAAGCGGGAACGCGGGAGCGACGAACGCCCTGCGGACCCTGGGCTGGAAGGCCGGCCTGATTACGTTCCTGGGAGACTGCTTCAAATGCGTGTTCGCGGTGCTGCTGGTGCGCTTCCTGTTTGACCGGTTCTATCCGAATGAAAATATCAGCGTGCTGGTAGGCATGTACGCGGCGCTGGGCGTGATTCTGGGACATAATTTTCCCTGCTACCTGAAATTTCACGGCGGCAAGGGAATCTCAGCCACGGCGGGACTCTTCCTGTCCCTCGATCCGCTTCTGACGCTGGTGGCGCTGGTGCTTTTCGCGGGCACCGTGGCTGTCACCCGGTATGTATCCCTGGGCTCCATCCTGGTAAGCCTCTGGCTTCCGGTGGGCGTGGCGATTTACGGAGCGCTGGGAAAATGGGGGCTTGCCCAGGGACATCTCTATGAGATGTACGCGATAGCGGTATTTTTATGCGCGATGGCGCTGTTTCGCCACAGGAAGAATATCCGCGGCCTTCTGGCCGGCACGGAGAGAAAGCTGGGAGAAAAGGCGGAGTAGGCTTTTAGAAACAGATTTCCGGACGGCTGCCGGAGAGGGCAGGAGTCCGGTCGCAGAGGATTATAGAAAAAAAGGAGAAAAAGAAGATGGCAAAAGTAGGCGTTATCGGAGCGGGAAGCTGGGGAACGGCCCTGTCTGTGCTGCTGCACAGCAACGGACACGAGGTGGAGATCTGGTCCATCTCCCAGCCGGAGGTGGACATGCTGAACGCGGAGCACGAGCATAAGGACAAGCTGCCCGGAGTGAAGATTGCAGAGGATATCCGGATTACGACGGATCTGGAAGGAACCGTAAAGGGAAAGGATCTCCTGGTGCTGGC
The DNA here is from genome assembly GCA_944383645.1 of uncultured Merdimonas sp. Lineage (GTDB taxonomy): Bacteria > Bacillota > Clostridia > Lachnospirales > Lachnospiraceae > Laedolimicola. The sequence goes on along the minus strand of CALWQJ010000001.1, from coordinate 8,713 downwards.
GGTTCCGTCTCCGTACACGAGAAGCACGGCGCATTCCATGGCGCCCTTTGTGGCGGACGGACAGCTGATCGTGAACGTGGCAAAGGGAATCGAGGAGAGTACGCTGATGATTCTGACCGATATCATTGAGCAGGAAATCCCGAACTGCAGGGCGGCGGTCCTGTCCGGCCCGAGCCACGCCGAGGAGGTGGGAAGAGGCCTTCCGACCACCGTGGTGGCCGGCGCTCATGATCGGAAGACGGCGGAATTCATCCAGAATATCTTTATGAACCAGGTGTTCCGCGTGTATACCAGTCCCGATATGCTGGGAATCGAGCTGGGCGGCGCTCTGAAGAACGTGATCGCCCTGGCGGCCGGAATCGCAGACGGCCTTGGCTATGGTGACAACACGAAGGCAGCCCTTATCACCCGGGGCATTGCGGAGATGAGCCGGATCGGCGTGGCCATGGGCGGACGGCAGGAGACCTTCAACGGCCTGTCCGGCATCGGCGATCTGATCGTAACCTGCGCTTCTGTCCACAGCCGGAACCGGAAGGCCGGATACTTGATGGGGCAGGGCAGGACCATGCAGGAGGCCATGGACGAGGTAAAGATGGTTGTGGAGGGCGTGTACTCCGCAAAGGCGGCGATGGCGCTGGCACGTAAGTACGATGTGGAAATTCCCATCATTGAGCAGGTGAACGCGGTTCTGTTTGAGAACAAGTCCGCCCGGGAAGCGGTTATGGATCTGATGCTCAGAGACAAGAAGATTGAAAATCCGCTGCTGCCCTGGGAGTAAAGGAGAGCTATGCGCTGTTTTAACTGTCGTAAAGAATTTGACTATGAAAAATACTATGGGATCTGTCCCAAATGCGGCTGCTTTAATCAGAAGGAGAGCCGCGAGGAGCGCCACGAGGATCTGCATGACCGTTTCGGGGACGATTCGGATCACAGAGAGGACAGCGGCTGCGGGCAGACGTACGCCTATTCTTCGGCAGAAGAGTTTCAGCCGGGCGCTGCGGACAGCCGCAGCTGGGAGAAGCCCAGACGGCGGGGCGCGGGTTTCCTGGTGTTCAGCCTCCTGTTTCTGGTCCTGAGCCTGGTGGTTCTGGCTTCCGGCGTGCTGGCTTATATCGGAAGCAGGGTGGAAACTGCGGAGGAGCCGGACGGCAGCCTGCGCCTGGTCTCCCATGAGGTGGGAGAAAGCTTCGCCTTTCAGAAGGCTGAGCTTCAGGTGGATGAGATCCGGAAGCTGGCGGATCAGAGCGTCCTGCCGGGGCTTGCGGAGGGCATGGAGCTGACAGCCGTGCATGTTACGGGGCAGGGAGACGGAGAATATGAGGATTATAACCGGATCCAGATGCCTTACATTGAGACGGAAGCGGGATACCGGTATGCGCTGTCTCCCTATGATTTTGAACCCTACGGACAGATGCTGGGAGCATACCCGGTCCTGGATGAATACGCGCTGATGGGCGAGAGCTCCTGCAGCGGCTGGTATGCCTTCCTGACAGAGGCGGACGCGGAAGAATTCCGTATCTGGTTTGACGAGTATGACGGCAGCGGCTGGGACGGCGGAAACCTTCTGGCGGGCCATTATGTGGAGCTGAAGGCAGAGGACGCCGCGCCGGAGGAAGGAGGCGGAACAGATGGCCAGTAAAGGAAGAACCGTCCTTTCGGTAATTTTTCTCGCTGCCGGGCTTGTGCTTCTGGTCCCGGGGATACTGTTCTGGGTCATGAGCGCGGGCAGTTCCTCTGACCCCGCGTATAAAGAGCCATACTGCGTAGTGGAGCTGGAGGATATCACAGAACTCGGCGGGTCCTATGAAGGGGTTTCCGCGGAGGAGGGCTATACCTTTTATGAATTTTCCTATTTGGTAAAGAATTTGGGAGACGGGGAATCCTACCAGGAGCTGCCCAGCCTGTACTATGAAGGACCGGAATACAACGACGTGTATGAACATTATTACTGGGACAGCCAGGTCACTCCGGAAGAAGAGACGGAGGCCCCGCTCTTTGACGGATATTATGATTTGTGCATTCCGCCCGGAAGAGTGGGAAGAGCTTCGGAGGTTCTGATGGTCAAAGACGGCGTGACGGCTGTCCAGGCCTCCTATTATCCGGGATATTCGGATGAGAAATTGATTCTGGACATTGACCTCAGCTAGCGCGGTTTACCAGGGGGCGTATTGCCCCTTGCACACCGGCGCTGGCGGGAGCTCTGCTCAGGCGTCCTCCGGCAGCAGATTTTTCGCTGATCCATATTAAAAAAATCGATTGACAAACCTGAATTTCCGGGTTACAATGGGTAAAGTGATGCGGCGCTTTAATGCGGCACAGCGTTGTGGCGTAAAAGCACTGGAGAGCGAAAAGGAGATACAGGAGGATTTGGTATGAAAAAGTTATTGGCACTGATGCTGGCACTGGGCATGACGGTTTCCCTGGCAGCCTGCGGCGGCGGAGCGGATACTGCGGATACAGCGGACAACGCTTCTGAGACAGAGACGGCAGAGACGGCTGACGCGGCGGAGACAGAAGAGACCGCAGACGCAGCGGAGGCTTCCGGAGACAAGTATGTGGTGGGTATCTGCCAGCTGGTACAGCACGAGGCGCTTGATCAGGCGACCCAGGGCTTCAAGGATGCTCTGACAGAGGCTTTCGGAGAAAACGTGGAATTTGATGAGCAGAACGCTTCCAATGATTCCGCGACCTGCGCGACGATCATTAATCAGTTTGTATCCAATAATGTAGATCTGATTCTGGCCAACGCGACGGCTCCCCTGCAGGCGGCGGCTCAGGGAACCGATTCCATTCCGGTTCTGGGCACCTCTGTAACCGAGTACGGCGTAGCCCTTGATATTGATAACTTTGACGGCCTGGTGGGAACTAACGTATCCGGTACCTCTGACCTGGCGCCCCTGGATCAGCAGGCGGCGATGCTGAATGAGCTGTTCCCGGACGCGTCCACAGTCGGACTGCTTTACTGCTCCGCTGAGCCCAACTCTCAGTACCAGGTAGACACCGTACAGAGCTATCTGGAGGAGCTTGGATATACCTGCACCCAGTATTCTTTCTCTGATTCCAATGACCTGGCGGCGGTAGCCACCACGGCAGCGAATGAGAGCGACGTGATCTATGTCCCGACAGACAATACGGTAGCCTCCAATACGGAGATCCTCCGCAATATCTGCGAGCCGGCAGGCGTTCCGATCATCGCGGGCGAGGAAGGCATCTGCCGCGGCTGCGGCGTGGCGACCCTTTCCATCAGCTACTATGATTTGGGCGTGGCGACCGGAAATATGGCTGTGAAGGTTCTGACGGGAGAGGCAGACATCGCTGAGATGCCCGTTGAGTACGCGCCGGAGTTCACAAAGAAGTATAATCCGGAGCTGGCGGAGGCTATGGGCGTGACGATTCCGGACGGCTATGTGGCGATCGAGGCGGCTGCTGAGTAAGCGGCGTTTCTAAATCAGCTGTGAATAGCAGCGGAATAAGGAACTACGGAAATTTAGAAAGCGGAGAAAAAGGACTTTCCTTTTTCTCCGCTTTTTGATATAATATTAAAAGTTGTACGCTTTTTTAGAAAAAGCGGTATTATACAGGCAGGAGGAATAGTAAGGTGGAAATCATGAAGTTTATCAACGCCCTTCCGGGCCCTGTCGCGCAGGGACTGATCTGGGGAATCATGGCGATTGGCGTCTACATCACCTATAAGGTGCTGGATCTGGCGGATCTGACTGTAGACGGGACGATGGCTACAGGCGGCGCGGTCTGCATTATGATGATGCAGAGCGGCCATTCGGTGGGCGTTTCTCTGTTTGTGGCATTCCTGGCGGGCATGGCGGCAGGTCTTGTGACGGGACTTTTTCATACAGCCATGGGAATCCCGGCAATTCTGGCCGGAATCCTGACTCAGCTGGGGCTCTACTCTGTAAATCTGCGGATTATGGATCAGAAAGCGAATGTGGCCCTTGCCTTTGGCAAGTACAATCAGATCGTGTCCCTGCGCTGGGTCAGAGATGTTCCTTTTTACCAGAACACGATTTTCGTCTCCGCGATTTTCGTGCTGGTGCTGATCGCGGTGCTCTACTGGTTCTTCGGAACAGATTTGGGCTGCGCCATCCGCGCTACCGGAAACAATGAGAACATGTCCAGGGCCCAGGGCATCAACACGAACACCACCAAGCTGGTGGGACTGATGCTTTCCAACGGCATTGTGGCGCTTTCCAGCGCGCTTTACGCCCAGTATCAGGGCTTCGCGGATGTGAACGCGGGCCGCGGCGCTATCGTCATCGGCCTGGCTGCGGTCATCATCGGAAATGTTATCTTTGGAAAAATCAGCCGGAATTTCGCGTTTAAGCTGGCGTCGGTAGTTCTGGGAGCGATTATTTACTGGGTAGTGTACCAGGTCGTTATCACGGCGGGACTGAACGCCAACGATATGAAGCTGATTTCCGCCCTGGTGGTGGCAGTGTTCCTGGCAGTGCCTTATCTGAAGAGAAAATATTTTTCAAAGCCCGTAAAACGAGGAGGTGCGTCCAATGCTTAAAATGGAAGGAGTCTGGAAGACCTTTAACGCAGGTACGGTAAATGAAAAGACGGCTTTAAGCGGTCTGAGTCTGGAGCTGAAGGAAGGAGACTTCGTCACGGTCATCGGCGGCAACGGAGCCGGAAAATCTACCATGCTGAACGCGGTGGCGGGCGTATGGCCGGTGGACGAGGGAAAAATTTTTATCGACAATGTGGATGTGACGAAGCTTCCGGAGCACAAGCGGGCGAAGTATCTGGGCCGCGTGTTCCAGGATCCGATGACGGGCACGGCCTCCGGTATGCAGATTGAAGAAAACCTGGCGCTGGCCGCCAGGCGCGGAGATTTCCGCTTCTTGAAAAAGGGAATCACCCACAAGGAGAGAGAGTATTACCGGGAGCGCCTGGCGAAGCTGGGTTTAGGCCTGGAGGATCGGATGACGACCAAGGTGCGGCTCCTGTCTGGCGGGCAGAGGCAGGCGCTGACGCTTCTGATGGCTACCCTGAAAAAGCCGAGCATTCTGCTGCTCGACGAGCATACGGCGGCCCTGGACCCCAAGACGGCGGCCAAGGTGCTGGAGGCTACGGACCGGGTGGTGGAGGAAAATCATCTGACGACCCTGATGATCACCCACAATATGAAGGACGCCATCGTCCACGGCAACCGGCTGATTATGATGTACGACGGGCACATTATTTACGACGTGGCCGGCGAGGAGAAGAAGAGGCTGAAGGTGGCGGATCTGCTGGAGAAATTCGAGCAGGCCAGCGGCGGAGAGTTCGCCAACGACCGTATGATGCTGGCATAGGAGCATTGACAAGGCGGCGGGAAATTGTTACAATGCTAGGAACGGATTTGTTTTTGACAGGAGAACAATCTTCCGCCTGGAGCGGATGCCGAAGGGAAATAAGAAAGAATTAAAGGGAGTGAGCATATGAAGAGAGTTGTGTTTTCCATTCTGGTAGATAATACTTCCGGCGTTTTAAGCCGAATTGCAGGCTTATTCAGCCGCCGGGGCTACAATATCGACAGCCTGACGGTAGGAAGAACCGCGGATGACCGCTATTCCCGCGCGACTGTGGTGGCGAATGGCGACGAGATTATCCTGCAGCAGATCGAAAATCAGCTGAACAAGCTGGTGGATGTCATCGATATCAAGCGCCTGGAGCCGGACAGCTCCATCTGCCGGGAGCTGATCATGATTAAGATCAAGGCGAATGAGGAGAACCGGCAGTCTCTGATCGCGGTGGCGAATATTTTCCGCGCGAAGATCGTGGATGTGGCAAAGGGCTCCCTGGTAATCGAGCTGACCGGAAACCAGTCCAAGGTGGACGCCTTTATCGATCTTTTGAGCGGCTATGAGATTCTGGAGCTGGCGAGGACCGGTATCACGGGACTTTCCAGAGGCACCTTCGATGTGAAGATGTACGGCGAGGATGGGAAGCTGATGGACTATGATTTCAGCTGATCATAAACAAAACAATATGATGGAGGTATGAAAAAATGGCAAAGATCTATTATCAGGAAGACTGCAATCTTTCCCTTCTGGAGGGTAAGACCATTGCGGTAATCGGCTACGGAAGCCAGGGCCATGCGCAGGCTCTGAACGCGAAGGAATCCGGCTGCCACGTGATTATCGGCCTTTACGAGGGAAGCAAATCCTGGGCGCGCGCCGAGGCACAGGGGTTTGAGGTTTATACAGCTGCCGAGGCTGCGAAGCGGGCAGATATTATCATGATTCTGATCAACGACGAGCTGCAGGCGGCCATGTACAAGAAGGACATTGAGCCGAACCTGGAGGAGGGCAACATGCTGATGTTCTCCCACGGCTTTAATATTCATTTTAACCAGATTGTTCCTCCGAAGAATGTAGACGTGACCATGATTGCGCCGAAGGCTCCGGGCCACACCGTAAGAAGCGAGTACCAGGCCGGCAAGGGAACCCCCTGCCTGGTGGCCGTTCATCAGGATGCCACCGGAAAGGCTCTGGAGTACGCGCTGGCATATGGCCTGGCTATCGGCGGAGCGAGAGCCGGAATCCTGGAGACCACCTTCCGCACCGAGACCGAGACCGACCTGTTCGGCGAGCAGGCAGTGCTCTGCGGCGGCGTGTGCGCTCTGATGCAGGCAGGCTTCGATACGCTGGTAGAGGCAGGCTACGACCCGAGAAACGCTTACTTCGAGTGCGTGCATGAGATGAAGCTGATCGTGGATCTGATTTACCAGTCCGGCTTCGAGGGAATGCGCTATTCCATTTCCAATACCGCTGAGTACGGCGATTACATCACAGGCCCGAAGATCGTGACCGAGGATACCAGAAATGCCATGAGAAAGATTCTGAAGGATATCCAGGACGGCACCTTCGCGAAGGATTTCCTGCTGGATATGTCTGCAGCGGGCGGACAGGCTCACTTCAAGGCCATGAGAAAGCTGGCTCAGGAGCATCCGTCTGAGAAGATCGGAAAGGAGATCCGGAAGCTGTACAGCTGGAACGACCAGGACAAGCTGCTGGATAACTAAAGAGAAATGATGGAAGGATGGAGCAGAAAGGTTTATCTTGAGCTTCCCGTGCCTTCAGAGGAGGACCACCGTCCCTTGCAGGAGCGGCTTTTTGCCGCCCTGGAGGACAGTGGTCCTTTCCGGCTGGAAAGGGCGGCTTATATCCGGATGCGGCCGAAGTCCCTTCAGGAGGCCCAGGGGATCTGCGAGGCGGGCGGCTGGAGGGTGACGGCTGTGCTGTGCTTCGACGGCTGCGGCTGGGAGCTTCTGCGCCTGGAGCCGGGAGACACGTCTGGAGCGCATTACGGCCTCTGCGCGGACTTGGGAAGCACCACGATCGTGATGGAGCTGGCGGATCTGAACACGGGGGAAATTCTGGCCTCCGAAAGCGTCTTCAATCCCCAGATCAACTGGGGAGAGGATATCTTAAGCCGCATCTTTTACACGAAGGACCGGCCGGAGCGCAGGAAGCGGCTCCAGAAGGCCACGGCAGAGGGCTTCCGCAGCCTGATGGAGGGGCTGAAGGAGAAAACGGGAATCGACGCCTTTTCCTGTCCGGCGCTGACAGTCTCCGGAAATACGGCGATGCTTCATTTTCTGCTGGGGCTCGACGCCTTCGGCGTCTTCCAGACGCCCTACGCGGTGCAGACGCTGGCGCCGGATCCCTGCAGGGGTGAAGAGCTGGGAATTCCCCTGGACGGCTTCGTGTACTGCTGTCCGGGCATGGCCAACTATCTGGGCGGCGATATCATCAGCGGAATGCTGGCTACGGGAATTCCGGATCAGGAGGAGATCTGCGTCTTCCTGGATGTGGGGACGAACGGCGAGCTGGTGGTGGGAAACCGGGATTTCCTGCTGGCAGGAGCCGGGGCGGCAGGCCCTGCCCTGGAGGGAGGCGTGGTCCACACCGGCATGCGGGCGGAGGAAGGCGCCGTGGACCGGGTCACCACGGAGAACGGGAGGCTGAAGGCCCACGTCATCGGAGGCGGCGCGGCCAAAGGCATCTGCGGCTCCGGAATCGTCGATCTGATCGCGGAGCTGTACCTGAACGGCTGGGTCGATCTGCGTGGGCGCTTCCAGGAGGACGCGCCGGGAGTCGTCCATCTGCCCGGAAGGGAAGAGGACGAGCTGGAGGCGGCGGTGGAATACGCGCCGGGACTCTATTTTTACCAGGGAGATATGGACGAATTTCTGAAGACCAAGGCGGCGGCCATGACCATGGTGGAATATATGATGAATCTCATCGGTCTTACGCTGGAGGAAGTGGGCCGCTTCTATGTGGCGGGCGCATTCGGGACGCATATCGATAAGGAAGCGGCGGTGACCATCGGCCTTTATCCGGACATGGACCGGGAAAAAATCATTTCCCCGGGAAATACCTCGCTGAAAGGAGCAGAAAGGCTGCTCTTTGACCGGACGCTGATGGAGAAAGCCAGGGACATCATCAGCCGGATGCAGTATGTGCAGTTTGGCGCGGTGGAGGATTTCCTGCACCTGATGGTGGCTGCGACGGCGATTCCCCATACGGATCTGAACCGGTTCCCCAGCGTGGCGAAGAGGCTGGAGGAGAGACGGCATTGCAAATGAGTAAAAAACAGCAGATTTCTGAAGAGAAGGCTGCTGTTTTTTATTGTGTAACAGTAAAAATAAACCCCCTGCTCTGCGGGGGGAGGGCAGATCTTTAGATAAAAGCAAGAACTCCTGTGT